>NZ_CP017477.1:2489862-2819725 GCF_001761365.1 Polaribacter vadi
GTTAATTTGATAATCTTGAGATTGAATTCCATTGGCTTCAACATAAAAATTGATGGGTTCTTGCACATCAGAAAACGTATACGAAAAAGAAGCATTGCCATTATTTTGCAAAAAGTATTGCTGATTATCGAATACAATTTTAGCTTCATTAGGAATTACTTCTCCAATGGTTTTAACTTCAATTTTTATCGATTTTCCTTGAATAACGTTTAAATTTTCATTCATCAAAGAAAACAAAAATGGCGCTGGTGGATTGTAAGCAGTTCTATGATTTACAACACGTTGTAAACTTTCAGTTAAAGAACCATTACTAACTGTAAATAAGCTAATTACATAAATTAAAACAGGTATAATTGCATATTTTAAATACTTTTTATTCTCTTTAAAATCAACTGCTTTTACAAACGGAATTGGTTGTAATTCTGCAGATTTCTGATTGATACTTGCCAGAATCAAATCCGATTCTTGTACGTTTTCTTTTAACTGTAAAACGTTTAATAATTTGTCTCGAACTTCAGGAAAATGTGCTCCAATAATTTTTGAGGATGCTGTGAAAGAAATTCCCTTTCGAAATCCTATTAGTTTAAAAATAGGAATTGCTATAAATCTAATTAATAAGAAAACTTCAACAGCAATAAAAAGCCAAAATAAAATAGTTCTAGCAGTTGGTTTTAACCATAAAAAATACTCCAAAAAAAGTGTAAAAAAGAAGTACAAAAAACCTAATGAAAAGAATAGAATTGCTCCTTTTATCAACTCATTTATGTAATACTTTTGGGTAAACTGATGTAATTTTTTCTGTATGTTTTCGAATTCGCTCATAATCAACAAATAAAAGTACTAATTTTGGTAAGATTTTAAAGCAAATATTTGTTAAAACAATTTGTAAGTATTTACGTCTTAAAACAACTAAAAATTTATAAACCAAAAACATGAAATCTATAACCTTACTTTTTTCGCTATTTATAACTTCTACTCTATTTGCTCAAAGTCCTTGGACCAAAGAAAAAGGAGATTTGTTTTTGAATATTTCTTACACAACAATATCAGATTATAATGAAATTTTTGGAGATCCAGATTATTTTGCAAACGGAAAAATAACTGATAATACATATCAAATTTATAGCGAATATGGTTTATCAGATAAAACTACATTCATAGCAAGTATTCCACTAAAAAGTATTTCTGTTGATAACTTTGTTTATATAGATCCTGCTATTAATTGTGCTGGCGATTGTTCTGAGCTTTTAAACTTTAATAAAACAGCTTTTGGAAATATTTCTTTAGGTATAAAACATCAATTTTATAATAAAGGTTGGGTTATTTCTGGACAATTTGTTACACAATTTAATACAAGTACTTTGGATGCAAAATCTGGAATTAGAACTGGTTATAATGCTTATACGTTTACACCTCAATTATTAGTAGGCAAAAGTTTCGGCAAAACATTTTTTCAATCTCATATTGGTGTAGATGTAAGAACGAATGATTATAGCAATAATTTTAAAATTGGTGGCGAATTTGGTGGAAAGGTTTTAAAAAATATTTGGTTAATTGGCTTTGTAGATGTTGTAGAATCTTTTGATGATGGCAACAGAATAAATGATAATCCGTTAAATGGTTTATACCAAAATGATCAAGAATATGGGGCTTATGGTTTAAAGGCAATTTTACAATTGTGTGATCTTGGAGTTACAGCAAGTTTTGCAAATGCTTTTTCAGGAAATAATGTTCCAAAACAAAGTGCTTTTTCTATTGGTATTTTTAATACTTTTTAAAAGGAAAAATTGATGAGTCTCACAAATTAAAGAATAACTAAATTTTAAAACTTTTAAAAATATTTAAGCACTTTTACATTCAATTATTTTTCTTCCTTCTAATTTCCATTATCTCTTAGAAAAACTATCTTTGTAGCATTAAAAAAGCACCTTAAATAATCTTTAAGGTTCATTAAAAATGTCTTTCCTTAAAAAGCAGGAATCTAAAAAATCAAAGAAAATGAAATCTAATGTTCGTGTTCGTTTTGCACCTAGTCCAACAGGACCTTTACATATTGGTGGTGTAAGAACAGCTTTATACAATTATTTATTTGCCAAAAAACATAATGGAACTTTTATTTTAAGAATAGAAGATACAGACCAAACACGTTATGTACCAAATGCTGAACAGTATATTATAGACGCTTTAAAATGGTGTAATATCCCTTTTGATGAAGGTCCAAATACGAACGAAAAATTTGGTCCTTATAGACAATCTGAACGTAAAGAAATCTATAAAAAATATGCAGATATTTTATTAGAAAAGGGTCATGCATATTATGCTTTTGATACTCCAGAAGAATTAACAGCACAAAGAGACTTTAATGCTTCTAAAGGAAAAATGTTTATTTATAATTGGCAAAATAGAGAAGATGGTAAATTAGTAAATTCCTTAGTTTTATCTGAAGAAGAAGTACAAAAAAAGATTAATGCTGGTGATAAATATGTAATTCGTTTTAAAAATCCACAAAGCGAAATTTTGTACATGGAAGACGAAATTCGTGGCAGAATTACTATTAAAACAAATACATTAGATGATAAAGTTTTATTTAAATCTGATGGAATGCCAACATATCATTTAGCAAATATTGTTGATGATCATTTAATGGAAATTACACACGTTATTAGAGGTGAAGAATGGTTACCTTCTATGCCTTTACACGTTTTATTATACAAAGCTTTTGATTGGGAAATTCCAAAATTTGCACATTTACCTTTAATTTTAAAACCAGTTGGTAGAGGAAAATTAAGCAAAAGAGATGGAGATAAATTAGGGTTTCCTGTTTTTCCTTTAGCCTACACAAATGAAGAAACAGGAGAAGTTTCTAGAGGTTTTAAAGAAGATGGTTATTTTGCAGATGCTTTTATAAATATGTTAGCATTTTTAGGTTGGAATCCTGGTACTACAGAAGAAATTTTTACGATTGATAGATTAATTGAAAAATTTGATTTTGAACGTGTTAATAAAGCTGGTGCAAAATTTGATCTTGATAAAACAAAATGGTTTCAGCAGCAATATATGCAAACCAAAGACGATGAAAAATTAACAGATTTATTTATGCCTACTTTAGAAAAAAAGGGGATAAACATGGATAAAAAAGATGTACAAAAAATAGTTGCTTCTATAAAAGAGAGAGCTGTTTTTGTAGATGAATTCTGGGAATTAGCTTCTTACTTTTTTGAAACTCCACAAGAATATGATGCTAAAGCTGTAAAGAAAAGCTGGAAAGAAGGAACTTCTGATTTAATGAAAGAATTGATTCCTGTAGTTTCAAATATTGAAGATTTTTCATCAAAAAATACTGAGAAAGAAATCAAAGAATGGCTTTCTGAAAAAGAAATTGGGTACAGTAAAGTGATGCAACCTTTGCGTTTGTGTTTGGTTGGTAAATTGGCTGGGCCTCATTTATTTGATATTATTTATTTAGTTGGTAAAGAAGAAACTATTAAAAGAATACATAATGCAATCGAAAAAATAGAATCATGAAAAATTATTTCCTTTTAATTTTTGCTTTAACAAGTTTATTATCTCATAGTCAGTATAATAATGGCATGAGAAATCAACGTCAAAGGCAAATGAATCAAACTCCAAGACAAGCTCCAGAACCAAAATATGAAATTGAAAAATATCTTGGAATTTTAATTTATGATATTGAAAAATATGCGAAAAAATCAAGCATAAAATTATCATCTGAAGAAGGAAAAAAGTTTTCTGAAGTATTGACTAAATTTAATAAAAAACTAAAAGATTTTAGAAGAATTAATAGCTTTACGTTAAATAGTACTAGAGAAATGGTTGAAAATTTTCAAAAAAATGCTCAAAAGTCAGGTGATTTTTCAGAACGAGCAAACATTCAAAAAAAAATGACTGAAAACTTAAAGCCAATTTCTGAAACTTTAAGAATTTATGATAAAGAATTAGATACAACCATGCAAGAAATATTGTCTGAGAAACAATATAAAAAGTGGATTAAATATAACAGAAAAAATTATAAGGTTTTTCCAAAAGATGATGTTGAAAACGAAGAAAAGGAAAACTAAGTATAATTCATAAATTAAAAGCCTGAAATATTTTTCAGGCTTTTTTTATGCAATAAAGTGTAACTTTATAGAATTAAAGCGTCTTATAAATTAGATATTGAAAATCAGTACCTTTACGTAAAACAAAAACCTAACTAATAAACAATATTATGATACCAACTTTGCCAATTATTATAGTCTTATCAGTTATTATACTTTTTGCCGCTTTTTTTATGGTAAAACAGCAAACAGCAGCAATTATAGAACGTTTTGGAAAATTTCATAGCATTCGCCAATCTGGTTTACATTTAAAAATTCCTTTGGTTGATAAAGTTGCAGGAAGATTGAGTTTAAAAATTCAGCAATTAGATGTTATTATAGAAACTAAAACATTAGATGATGTTTTTGTAAAACTAAAAGTTTCTGTTCAGTATAAAGTAATCAATGAAAAAGTATATGACGCTTTTTATAAGTTAGATTATCCTGCAGACCAAATAACAAGTTACGTTTTTGATGTGGTAAGAGCAGAAGTTCCTAAAATGAAATTAGATGACGTTTTTGTAAAAAAAGATGATATTGCTTTAGCTGTAAAAGCGGAATTGAATGATGCAATGTCAGATTATGGATTTGATATTATTAGAACTTTAGTAACTGATATAGATCCAGATCATCAAGTAAAAATAGCCATGAACAGAATTAATGCCTCTGAACGTGAAAAAATTGCAGCACAGTTTGAGGGTGATGCACAACGTATTTTAATTGTAGAACGTGCAAAAGCAGAAGCAGAAAGCAAGCGTTTACAAGGACAAGGTATTGCAGATCAAAGACGTGAAATTGCACGTGGTTTAGAGGAATCTGTAGAAGTTTTAAATAAAGTTGGTATCAACAGCCAAGAAGCGTCTGCTTTAATTGTGGTTACACAACATTATGATACCTTACAATCTTTAGGGCAAGAAACAAATAGTAATTTAATTTTATTACCAAATTCGCCACAAGCTGGTAGCCAAATGTTAAATGATATGGTTGCAAGTTTTACAGCCAGTAATCAAATTGGTGAAGCAATGAAAAACCAAAAACCGAAAGAGAAAGAGTAAAAAATTTAATTTGTAAGATCTAAAAGAAGTAATAATTTGTATTACTTCTTTTTTTTGCTTTATATTTAGATTTATAAATCGTATTAAATTGTATAAAAAAATTATATTATTTCTAAAAAAACCCTTCAATTTAGAATCCTATATATCTAATAAATTAAATTTAAGCTTATTACATGGTTTATTTGTATTTGTTTTTTTAAATATTTTTAAACCTTTTAAGTTAGATAATTTAAAAGAAGATTTATTTGGATATACTATTTTAATGGGGGTTTTAACTTTTTTAGTGCCTTTTTTATTTTTTTTATATTAGAAAAAATTAAATTTAAAAATTGGTTTATCTATTCTTTTATAGGTTTAACCTTATTTTTTTCAATAATTTATAGTTTTACTCTTTGGTATTTTAGTGGAATTTATAAAGATATTTTTAGTTTAAATAAACTTAGTTTTATTGTTTTTTATAAGTATTGTTCATCTTTAGCTATCATTTCAATAATTTTTATGTTGATAGTAAATGATAAACTATTAAGATTAAAATCAGAAAAAATAAATAGAATAAAAGAAGATGAGATAACCTTATATTCAGAAAATAAGAAAGAAAATATTACAATACATATTAATAAATTAATCTACATTACAATAGATGGTAATTATGCAAGTTTTTTTATAGAAACAGGAAATGGTATAAAAGAATTAATTTTAAGAAATACATTATCTAACATCTTAAAGCAAATAAAAAACTATCCTTTTATCTTTAGGTGCCATAAATCTTATATTATAAATTCTTTATTTTTTGATAAAATTACAGGTAATGCAAGAGGTTATTCTTTAAAATCTAATAGAATTGAAAACAAAATTCCTGTTTCTAGAAGTTTACATAAAGTAGATTTAGAAAAATTACTGCAAAAATAGGTTCCCATTTACCCCAAAAGCTTTGTAAATAACCCTTTTAAAATATTTTTCATCAAATTATAATTTTATTTTTTAAATTTGAAAACGTTATTCTGAAATAAAATATTGGGGGATATTTTTTAAAGAAACCAAAAAAAAGCTCAATCTGTTTTATACAAATTGAGCTTTTTAAATTTTATTAAAATAAATTTAGATTACTTCTTTTCTTCTAACTGTTCTCCTTCTTCGTCTTTAGAAGCCTTTTTAAACTCTTTTATTCCACCACCTAAACCTTTCATTAGCTCAGGTATTTTCTTGCCTCCAAATAACAATAAAACAACCACTACAATTAATATTATTGAGTATCCTCCTGGAATTGCTAAAAATGTATGTAAACTATTCATTTGTTCTTAAATTTAATAGTACAAAGATACAAAAAGGTTTTTATTAATCTCTTTTTTGTATAATGCCACCAATTACTTTTTTATCTTTTAAAACTTCTGGGTTTCCTTTGTAAAAAATAGAACCTCCAAAACTTACTTTCGCATCTAAGGTTTCTTCTGCAAAAACTTCTGCTCTTGCTCCAGTACCAGCCTTTACAGTAGAATTTGAGTCTGCCTTTAAACCAAAACCATTATAAATTCCATATAAATCTACATCTACATTTTGGTTTTTTGTACTACCTGTTAATTTAATAATTCCTCCAGAAGTTGCTCTTACTTCTAAGTGTTTTACTTTTAAAACTAAATTAATAAAAGCTCTTTCTTGCGAATTTACCTCTAATTTTTCTTGTTCTATTTCTTTTCCTGTAATGGTCGCGTTTTCATTAGCATCAATTACATCAATAATAGCATTGTAATATAATTTTACTAAAACTTCTCCACCAGCAGCATTATCTTCAGGATTTAAAGAAAAAGGTAAGGATAATTTTAAAGTATTATCTACATTTTTAATTTTAACCATTTCAGATTTCTTTCCTGTAATAACAAGTTTCGTTTCTGTAGATTTTATCAACTCTAATTCAATACCATTATAAACTTTTAAAACATTATAATCGCCTAAATTTTTAGTTACTGTTGTTTGCGATTGTCCTATAAAAGAACTAATTAACAAACAAATACATACTATTTTTTTCATAATTTTAATTTTGATGATACTCATAAATCAACAAGTATACCATCTTTATAAAGTTAATTTTTATCTTTTATTGTAACAACTAATAATTAATTTATTTTACTTTTACTGCAGTTCCTGTAATAGAAACTAAAAGTGTAGAGGAATTTGCCAAAGGTTCTACATCTATTTGAATTCCTACAACTGCATTTGCTCCTAATTTAACTGCATTATCTTTTAAATTTTGGAACGCTTTTTCTTTTATACCTTCTAAACCTAAAGTGTACATTTCTCTATATTTAGTCATGCTAAACATATCTGTAAAAGACATTTTTTTTCCGTTTGTAGAATAACTAGAATCGTAAGCTGAACCAGTTACAATGCCTAAATAATCTACTATTTGAAAGTTTTCTATATTATTTGTTGTTGTTAAAATCATTGGTTTATTTTTAAAAATTTATCCTTCTGAATTTATTTCAGAATCTCGTATTAATTTGAATTAGTTTATCATTTTTGAGACCCTGAAATAAATTCAGGGTGACAAATTAGGTGTAAACCAACTCAATGTTATTTCCTTGAAATTTTATCAATTTAAAACTGTATACTGAAACTGAAAACTGGATTTTTTTTACTCCTCAATTAAATTAAAATCTAAATGTTTGCGTTCTAAATCTGTCTTTTTTACTTGCACTTTTACATCATCACCTAACTGATACATGTTTTTTGTGGATTGCCCAACAATTGCATATTGCTCTTCATCAAAAATATAATAATCGCTTTTTATATCTCTAATTCTAACCATTCCTTCACATTTATTCGCAGCAATTTCTACATAAATTCCCCATTCAGTAACGCCTGTAATTACACCATCAAAAATTTCTTCTTTATGATCTTGCATGTATTTAACTTGCATGTATTTTATAGATGATCTTTCTGCTTTTGATGCTAATTCTTCTCTTTGCGAAGAATGTTTACACTTTTCTTCATAAGGAAGCGCTTTTGGCGATTCTCCTCCATCTAAATAATGTTGAAGCAATCTATGTGTCATTACATCAGGATAACGTCTTATTGGTGATGTAAAATGACTATAATAATCAAAAGCCAAACCATAATGCCCAATATTTTGAGTTGTATAAACAGCTTTACTCATGGTTCTAATAGCTAAAGTTTCAATCATATTCGATTCTGCTTTGCCTTGAACATCACTTAAAAGTTGATTTAAAGTCGCTGATGTACTCTCTTTGGTATCTGTATTTATTTTATAACCGAATTTACCAATGATATTTTGTAGCGAAGCTAATTTCTCGTCATTTGGCTCATCATGTACTCTATAAATAAACGTTTTGTTTGATGGCCTTCCTTTATGACTTCCAATAAATTCTGCTACTTTTCTGTTGGCTAACAACATAAATTCTTCAATTAATTTATTAGCATCTTGGCTTGTTTTAAAGAAAACTCCAACAGGATTTGCATCTTCATCTAAATTGAACTTCACCTCTACTCTATCAAAAGAAATTGCACCTTGTTTCATTCTCTTTTTACGAAGAATTTTTGCCAATTCATCTAACTTTAAAGTAGCTTCTACAACTTCAGCTTTTACTTCGTAAGATGCATCTGTGATAGAAATATCTGTAGGCATTGTATAAGGCTGCACATCCTCAGAAAGTTGTACATTTTCTATAATACTTTGTGCTTCTTCATACGCAAAACGTTGGTCTGAATACGTTACTGTTCTTCCAAACCACTCCCCTACTATTTGTGCTTTTTCATTGATTTCAAAAACAGCAGAAAATGTTAATTTTTCTTCATTTGGTCTTAAAGAACAAACGCCATTACTTAACATTTCTGGTAACATTGGCACTACTCTATCTACCAAATAAACAGAGGTTGCTCTTGCATACGCTTCATCATCTAAAATAGTATCTGGTTGTAAATAATGTGAAACATCTGCAATATGAATTCCAATTTCAAAATTGCCATTCTCTAATTTTGTGAATGATAATGCATCATCAAAATCTTTGGCATCTTTTGGATCGATTGTAAAGGTTAAATCGCCTCTCATATCTCTACGTTTGGCAATTTCTTCTTTGGTAATTTCTATCGGTAACTCTTCTGCTTCCTTCTCTACTTCTGGCTCAAATTCGTAAGGCAAATCATATTCTAATAAAATAGAATGCATTTCTGTATTATGATCTCCTGGTTTTCCTAAAACTGTGGTTATTTTACCAAACGGATTTTTAGAATTTTCTGGCCAATCAATTAGTTTTGCTTGTACTTTATCTCCATGTTCTGCACCATTCATTTTACTTTCGGAGATAAAAATATCTGCATACATTTTGTTGTTATCACAAATTACAAAACCAAAGTTTTTGCTTTTTTGTAAAACACCAACAAATTCGTTTTTTGCGCGTTCTATAATTTCTACAACGTCTGCCTCTAGTTTATTACTTCTTTTTCTTTTGTAAACATAGGCTCTAACCACATCTCCATGCAAACCTTTTCCAAGATTGTTATTGGGTGTAAAAATGTCGTTTTCATAATCATCTGTCATAAAATATCCATTTCCATTAGAGGTAATATCTAAAGTACCAATGGAATATTTACGATCTTCATTAATTTGAAATTTACCTCTGTCTATTTCTATTAATTTTTTTGAGCCTGTTAATTCTGCTAATTTTTGAATAACTTGGTTTTTACC
Source organism: Polaribacter vadi (assembly GCF_001761365.1). Lineage (NCBI taxonomy): Bacteria > Pseudomonadati > Bacteroidota > Flavobacteriia > Flavobacteriales > Flavobacteriaceae > Polaribacter > Polaribacter vadi. The sequence continues at coordinate 2,499,714 of NZ_CP017477.1, forward strand.
ATCAGTATCTTCAATTTTTAATTTGGCTGCTATTTGTTTATAATTGAAAGACTTACTACTGTCTTCATTTAAAATTCTGAATATATTTTTAGTTAAATCTTTTACAATTTTTCCTTTCTTTTTATATATTTTTTTCTTCTTTTTTGTCATTTATACTTTAATTTTTTTTGGATCAGTTTATAATTTATATAGAACTGATGTATGTTGCAAATTACAAATATTTCAACTTATTTACATTAAAATAAAGTTATAAATCTATTTTGTAATTTGGCTTCTTATTAATTTAATTTTATGGCTCGATTGGAAAAACTACCTGTTGATAAAATAAGTTTCGACAAGATCCATGTGAATCGTTGGTTTATTGTTGCAAACCCAACTTCTGGCAATCGTAATTTTTCTAAAAAGTGGAAGCTAATTCAGCAATTGTTACGAGATAAGAATATTCATTTTTCTTTTTCTATTACACAATTTGTTAAACACGAAATTGAATTGGTACAAAACGCAGTTAAGCAAGGATATAGAAACTTTATTTCTGTAGGTGGAGATGGAACCCTACATCATGTAGTGAATGCAATAATGCTGCAAAGATATGTAAAAACTTCGGATATAACTATTGCAGTAATTCCTTTAGGAACTGGAAACGATTGGATAAAAACGTATAACATTCCTAATAATATTAAAAAGTCGATAGAAATCATCAACCAAAAAAAGACAATTTTACAAGATATTGGTGTTTTGGAAACTGCTGATCAAAAAATGACTTATTTTAATAACGCAGCTGGTTTAGGGTATGATGCGTACATTGTTAATAAACTTAAAAAATTAAAAAGTTTTGGAGCTGCATCTTATTTATTAGCCGGAATTTATGGTTTATTCTTCTATAAAAAATCTATATTTTCTATTTCTTTTGATGATCAAAAAATAGAAACAACTTGTTTAATGACGGTTATCGGACTTTGTAAATTTTCTGGTGGTGGCATGCAGTTTACCAAAGATGTTGATGCTTCTGACGAATTTTTTGATATTACCATCGCTAAAAATATTACTTTTTTAGATTTAGTACTGAATATCAATAAATTATATTCAGGAAAAATTGTAGATCATAAAAAGTGTGAAACGTATAAAACTAAAGAAATATGTGTACAACCTAAAAATCATAAAACCTTTATACAAGCTGATGGAGAGTTGATTGGAACAGGAAAAGTTACTGCAAAAATTTTAGAAAAAGCAATTAAATTTGTGGTGAACTGACATCAATCTAAAATTTTATTTTTGTTTAAATTGTTAAACGTTAAAAAAATCTTAATTTTTGTGTAACGTTTTGTTTATTTTTACGTCTATATAGAAAGGACATTTAAATTTAGATGAAAAATCTTCGTAAAATTATAGCATTATTCATTTTTATACTTGTTGCAGGCATTTTTGTTACTGTAATGACTATAAATACTTCTTTGAATAAAACTCATGTTCCTAATGAAACTGTAGAGATTCAAAAAGATACAGTATCGCTTTTAAAAGCTGAAAAGAAAAGAGTTTAGTTTCTTCCTGTTTTAATTTTTCAAAATATATTTTAGTACTCACCTTTATTTCAATAAAATTTAGAACTTTTTAGTCTCTTTTCTCGGAAATGAAGTTTAAAAATAAACCCTACTTTTTATTTTAATTATATCATTTCTTTAAAATTTACATCAATCTTAAAAAATAAAATTTTTAGAATTTCAACACTTATCAACATTCTATATTATAATTATTTTTCTTTTATAAATTTTTAAAAAACAATGATGTTTATAATAGTATGTGAATAGCTACTATAAAATTATTAGATTTTGTGATAGTTTGTGAGTTATTAAAAAAGACTGACAACTTATGAGTTTTTAAATCGTTTAAAATCAACTTAAAAATAGAGTTATTAACAAAACTTATAAACAGCAATTAACCTAAAATTCTTAATAGTTAACAAACCTAGTTATGTAAATAAATTGTAAATTTTATGTTGATAAACTTTTATTAAAAACTCATAATAAAATTTGCATATATCAACCAAGAGCGTGTATTGTAATAATAATTAAAACTGGCAAATAAACTTACGAGTTTCTTGTTACAACTTCTTAACATTCTCTTAAAATGGTAATAAGTTAAAAATTAAAGAGTTATTAAAAATGTATAAATTAGTATTGTTTATAACTGTTGATAACCGTTAATTTCTATACTTTTGTAAATCTAACTACGTAATTACGAATAGAATGAAGCAATCTTTTATTTAATAACTAGATTATTTTAAAAATTTATAATTACACTAAAATTATATTATGACAATTGCCATTGGAAACGATCATGCAGGAACTGAATACAAGTTCGAAATTATAAAACATTTAGAGAATAAAGGATATAAAGTTATCAATTTTGGAACCGATACAAACGATTCTATGGATTATCCTGATGCTATTCATCCAACAGCAAACTGTGTAGAAACAGGTAAAGCTGAATTTGGTATTATTCTTTGTGGTTCTGGAAATGGTGCACAAATGACTGCTAATAAACATCAAGGAATAAGAGCTGCTTTGTGTTGGAATAATGAATTGGTTGCATTAACAAGACAACATAACAACTCAAATATGTTAACGATTCCTGCACGTTTTGTGTCTTTACAACAAGCTATTGGTTTTGTAGATATTTTTTTAACTACAGAATTTGAAGGTGGTAGACATGGAACTAGAGTTGATAAAATTTCTTGTTAATAGTCTTTTAATAATGACGTCTTAAAGCACTGTAGAAAGGTTTTTATATGAAATTTAAAATAAAATTGTTTTCAGAATTAAATACTACAGAACTCTATCAAATTCTACAACTTAGAGCAGAAGTTTTTGTGGTGGAGCAAGATTGTGTGTACCAAGATATAGATTTTAAAGACCAAAAAGCGTTGCATGTTTTTGGTTTTAAGAATGATAAAGTAGTTGCATATACACGTATTTTTAAACCTGGAGATTATTTTGAGAATGCAAGTATTGGAAGAGTAGTAGTTGCAGAAAAAGAACGAAAGTTTGGTTATGGACATTTAATTATGAAAGCATCCATAAGTGCTATAAAAAATAATTTTAAAGTTGATGAAATTACAATTTCTGCTCAAAAATATTTAAAGAAATTTTACGAAACACATCAATTTAAACAAGTAGGAGAGGAGTATTTAGAAGATGGTATTCCACATATTAGAATGGATAGAAAATAATAATTTATGAATACTAAAGTAAAATATGTAGTAATTATTATTGCATTTTTAGCAATTATATTTTCTTTATATACCATTATAAATAGTGAAAGAACCTTCGATTCTTTTAGTGGAATTGTTGTTGGTTTCAGTTTATTAATTGCTTTGTATATTCAAAAAAACTATAAGAAAGAATCGTAAAAATTATCAACTAAAAACCTTTAGCAGGTTTTGGAAGTTATTTTTTTAAAAATTTACTCTAAAACTTAAATTTGGTGTAAAAGGCAAAGAATAAGTATTAACTCTATTTACATTATTAGCACTTGTTTCATCTAAAATATAATAAGAATCTATCATATTATTTCTATCTGTAATATTGGTAAAACCAACTCTTATCGTAGACTTTATAGCATCTCTAAATTTAAAATCGTAACTTGTGGAAAAATCAATTCTAAAAAAGTTAGCTAATCTTTCTTGGTTTGGATTGTTGTAATTTACAATGGTTCTATTACCAATTTGTATGGTTTCATTACCAAGTACAGGTTTTGTAAACGGTTTTCCAGAACGTAAAACACTACCTAAAGAAACTTTAAAACTTTCAGTAAAATTATAACTAAAAGCAGCACTTAAAGAGTGTGAAATATCTAAACTATTCGCAAAGGTTTCTGGATTAAAAATAGCGAAAGTATAGTTGTTTTTAGAAAAGGTATAACTTAACCAAGTACTTATATTTTCTGTTTGTTTGTTTACCAAAAACTCTATTCCTTTTACTTCATAATTGCCAGTAGAAGTAAAAGTTTGCGTGTTATTGTAAAATCCTTGATTTGCAGCTGTAATTCCATTAACTTTTTTGTAAAAACCAGTAATATCAACATAAAATTTAGGAAGCTTATATTCAACACCAAAAGAAGCTTGTTTACTTTTTATAATGGGTGTATTAGTATCATCAGCTAAAATCCATCTACGCTTTTCGATCCCTAAAAAGTTGTCTTCAAAATCTATTTTTTGTGCAGTAGTTTGGTTTTTAAATTCGCCTTCTAATTTTACATAAAATTCATCATTTATTTTTTGTCTGACGTTAATTCTAGGTTCAAAAACAAATTTAGAAAACTTATGAAAGTAGTTTGAACGCACACCAAATCTTGCATACGTATTGTTTTTTTGATATTCAATTTCCGAATAAAAAGCGCTTTTTACCAATACATTTTTAACGGTTTTAGAAAAAGTTGGTGCGTTTACAGTAGTTGTATTTCTAATGCCAATTTCGTTAAAAACCACGCCATTTTTAAAATGTAAAACATCTGTAAATTCATATTTAGTATCTAGTTTTATTTCGGTTTCTAATACGTTATTAAACTGTGTTTGAAACTGATCTGAATCTTTATTATAATCTGAAGAATTTATTTTATAATCGGATACAAAAGCAGATAAATTAGTAGAAAATTCATAATTCCAATTAGCATTCCAACTTAAACTTGCCCCTAAATTTTCTTGTTTTAAAGTACTGTTTTCTTCAATTGTGGTGTTGTTAGAAGTGTATTTTTCTAAATAATCTAAGTTATTTTTTATCTGGATAAAATTAGCCCTAATGGAATGTTTATAACCAATATCATATAAAACTTTAAAAGAATAATCGTAAAAGTAAAAATCTGATTCATAATTTTTTATATTATTTGATGACACAGAATTGTCTTGAAAACTTCTCGAAAAATAATTGTTATAAGTAGGTGTATTTACAAAGTCTGTAAAAGATCTTCTTCCAGAAATATGCAATTCTAAATTTTCTTTAATTGGCACTTGTAAAAAAACATCGGCACTTAATAAATTAAAACCTGCTCCACCAGAAAATTTATTGGTAATTCTATCGGATGTTTCCATATTTATGGTTGATGAAACTCCGTCTGAAAAAGCACTACTTGTACCATTTTTTGTAACCGAAACTTTTTTAGTTAAATACGGATTATAAGCAGAAATCAACCCAAAAAAATGACCTGAATGATACATTTTAATGCCATCCCAAAGCATTAAATTTTGATCATTTGTGCCACCTCTAACATTAATATTAGAAACACTTTCGTTTACACTTTCTATTCCTGGTAAAATTTTAATGGTTTGTAAAATATCTGGTTCTATGAGTCCAGGTAAAATTCCAAATTTTTCTGTGTTTAACACTGTGCTTCCATCTGCATTTTTTTGCAAGCCAGAAGTTAGTAACTTTTGCATTGTAATTTCTGATAATTGCTCTGTTTCTTCTTCTAAAAAAAGTTGTTTACAAGTAATAGAAAACAACTCTTTTGCTGTAATTTTTATAGTTTTAAAGCTGATAAAAGAAATACTTAAAGTGGCATTTACAGGAATATTATTTAAGTAAAAAACACCTTCATTATTGGTAGTTGTTCCTGTTTTAAAACCATCTATTGTAACAGAAGCCAAATTTAAAGGCGTTAAAGAATTGGCATCTAAAACTGTTCCGCAAATAGAAATAGATTTGTTTAAAAAGGAAACTGTAACATATCTATTGTCTAAAGTTTTAAAATGTAAAAATGTTTTTTCGTTTAAAAAAGTTAAGAGTTCATCAATAGAAATTCCAGGTTTTGGTGCATCAATAAAAATGTTTTTTACATCAGTATCAGAAAAAGAAAATTTAATATCATAGTTTTTTTCTAAAGTTATTAATAGTGATGAAAGTGCAATTTTATCAGAAGAATTCTGAGAAAAAGCAATACTTGTTATTAATAAAAAACTGAGAAAAAAACCTTGAATTTTAGTTATCATAATTAAAAATGATAATTTTTTCACCTTCAATTTTATACGATAATTGTAAAGGAATTGTAACAGATTGCAATGCAATATCTACATCAGCATGTGTAAAACCTCCAGAATACAAAATATCTAAATCAATATCTTTTGTTTCAATGGTGTAGCCAAACTGATTTTCTATTTCTTTTAGCACAAAACGTAAGGCTGTACTTTTAAAATTAGATTCTTTTTGCAACCAAGAATTTTCGTTAATATCAAAAGTATTTACAGTATCAATAGTACCATTTACTACTTTAAAAATGGTTCCTTTTGATAGCTTTACAAGTGTATCTTTATAAGCAACACTTACTAAACCTTCATAGGTTTTAACTTCAAAATAGTTGGTTCTTTCTTTTACGTTAAACTTTGTACCTAAAACAGTTACCTCTCCAATTTCTGTGTTTACCGTAAATTTTTTCCCTTTTTGGACTTTAAAAAAAGCTTCACCATCTAAGGTTAAATGTCTATTACTTTTCCATTTATTTTTATTAAAAGTAATTGAAGAATTCGAGTTTAAAATTACCTCAGAATTGTCTGGTAAATTAAAGGTTTTTGTTTGCGAAAATTGCGTTTTAAAACTAGTTTCGTTATTAAAAAATAAGAAATAAGAAGTTGTTAATAACACAACAATTATTGCTGCATATTTAGAGATTTGTTTAAAGTTAAAAGGAAATACCCTTCCTTTTTTAGCGGTTTTTTGTGTTCTTAATTTAAAGTCTTCAAGTGCTTTATCAACATTTACTTTTGGTGTTTCTATTTGAGAAGCATAATGTGCAATTTTCTCTAAAGTTTTAAAATCTTTAGATTCTTGTAAACGTGCTAATTCTTCATCAGAAGTTTCTCTGTTTAGCCATTTTAAGATGTTATTTTTATCTTCCATTTTCTGTGCTTCTATGTATGTAACAACTAAAAAGTAATTTACCCTACTTTAAATCCCATCAATTTTAGTTCTTAATTTTTTTAATGCTGATGACATTCTTTTTTCTACTGCTTTTTGCGACAGTTCTAGCATTTCTGCAATTTCTCTGTATTTTTTACCATCAATTCTATTCATTAAAAAAACCTCACGTTCACCTTCAGTTAAATCTGCAATGGCATTTTTTAGTTTTACTTTAAACTCTTCTTCTTCTAATAAATATTCAGGAGTTTGGTTATCTACATCTAAATAAGGACTACTTTTTGCGTATTCAAATACCACCTTTTGGTGCTTTATTTTATTTAGAAAAAGATTGTTAATAACTGTAAACAAGTAAGACTTTGCTTTTAAAAAATCTATTTTTCTACAATTTTCCCATATTTTTATAAAAGCTTCTTGTGCTAAATCTAAAGAGGTATTTTTATCACCAGATTTGTAGTATGCAAAGTTACTAGCAGACTGTATATGAGTAGTATAAAACTCATTAAAATAAATTTCATCACAAAGAGATTTATTAGTCATAAAAGGGTTTTAAGTGATAAAAATAAAAAAATATAATTACAAAGGTAGGGTAAATATATGTTTAGTTGTTTTACTATTAGAAGGGTAAAAAAATAAACTCTTTCTAAATTAAAAGTAGGGTAAAATAAAACAAAGTTGTTTTATTTATAGAAACAAGAAACATTAACTTTAAAATTAATTAAAATGAAAACATTAAAATTTATTTCAGCAATTGCAATAACAGCAATATTAAGTTTTACTTCATGTCAATCAGAAGAAAGCACAGAAGTTGGTACAAATCCGAACGCAAATTCATCAACTTCAACAACTGCATCTAATTATGAGAGAGCAGCAATGAACGATGGTTCTGATGATGATTTTTTAGACGGAAATTCATGTACAGAATTACTTTTTCCTTTATCAGCAACTATAAATGGAAAACCGATAACATTAATAAGTAAGTTAGATTTTTCTACAGTTTTAAACATTATGGGAGAATTTAATGATGATAATGACACTGTTATTTTTGATTTTCCTATCAGTGTAAAAACAAGTAATTATACAGAAGTTGTTGTAAACAATCAAGCAGAGTTTAGTACTTTAAAACAACAATGTGAAACTGCAGAACAACAAGGTAAAGACGCTATTTCTTGTATAGACATTCAATTTCCTGTAACCATGTTAACATATAATGTTACTTTAGAACAAACAGGAAGTGTTGTTGTACAATCAGAAAAACAACTATATACTTTTATGACAGGTTTAGATGGTGATGAGTTATTTGCGGTAAATTATCCAATAAGTGCAACTTTAAGTAATGGAACATCAATTCAAATTAAAAGTGATGCAGAATTTCAAGATGCCATTTCTGAATGTGTACAATTTGAAGATGAAAAGGACGATGCTGCAAATACTGCTACAGAAGTAGAAGCTATTTTAAGCGGTACAAAATTTAAAGTAGAAACCTTTATAACTGGAGGCGTAAACAAAGCAAATGATTATGCAAATTGGTCTATAGAATTTACAAATGATTCAAAAATTGTAGCTAAAAACATCATAAATTCTGTTTTAGGAGAAATAGAAGGTACATACACAGTAAGCTCAGAAACAGACGCTTTTGTAAATATTAATTTTGCAAATAATACTGCAGTAAGTGCTTTAAAAAACGATTGGATTGTAAGTACTTATAGCAATACTTTAGTTACTTTAAAAAGTAAAACTGATGCTTCTGTAACATTAGCTTTTAAAAAGTTGTAATTAAATAAAACCGAAAAATCAGTAAATTAATATACTTAACAACTGCTTAAAACCAGTTGTTAAGTTTTAAAATTTTTAAAATGAAAAATATTTTTTCAAGCTTACTATTTGTTTTTGCAGTTCTTATTTCATGCACCTCAGAAACAGATGAGATGGTTACTAACAACCCAACAGATAATGTAAATACAGCATTAAACAGGCAAGCTACAGGTTCATCTGCAAATGATTTACTTTCTGATAGTAGCTTCAAAAAGATAATTGTAGAGGTTGGGTATATAGAAGGTTTTAAGCCATCAGAAACCGCTTTAAATAATTTTAAGAATTTTATAATTAATAGAGTGCATAAGTCACAAGGAGTTGAGTTTAAGACTAAAGAAATTGCACCAACAGGAAAAGAAGTTTATACTTTAGATGAAGTAGTAAATTTAGAAAAACAACACAGAACACAATACAATGTAGGCTCAACAATTTCAATTTGGGTATTGTTTATTGATGGCAAATCTTCTAACGATACCAATACTGGTGCAGTTTTAGGAAGTGCTTATTGGAATACGTCTTTTGTAATTTACGAAAAAACCATTCATAGTTTAAGTAATAGCCCTTTTGAACCCAATAGAAGTTTACTAGAAACTGCTGTTATTAACCACGAATTTGGTCATCTTTTGGGTTTAACAAACTTAGGAACCAATTTACAAAGTGATCATGAAGACACAGAACATCCAAAACATTGTAATGTAGAAAGTTGTTTAATGTTTTGGGCTGCAGAAACAAGCCAAGGAATAGGCAACATGCTTTCAGGTGGTCAAGCCCCAACATTAGACGCTCAATGCTTAGCAGATTTAAAAGCAAATGGAGGTAAATAAAAAGAACACTAAAAAATGAAAACAATATATATAACTATAGCTTTAATGATTGTAAGTACACTTTCATTAAACGCTCAAGACGCAAACACAAAAGCAACAGCAGGTATAAAAGGAGGATATAATATTTCTTCAGTAAGTTTTGATGGAAATTCTGAAACTGAAAAGTTGCATGGCTATCATATTGGTATTTATGGAGAATCTTATATCGGAAAATATTTTGCGATACAACCAGAAATTTTATACTCAAAACAAGGATATAAAATTATAGATAATAGTGGAACATATACCCAAAAATTAGACTATTTAAACATCCCTTTAATGTTAAAGTTATATCCTGTTAAAAGCTTCTTTTTAGAAGCTGGGCCACAAATAGGTTTTTCAATTTCTCATAAAGAAACCTTCGATTCAGGATTTATTTTGTATGATACATCAAAAGAATTCGAGCCGAGTAATTTTGACTGGGGAATAAATTTAGGTACAGGTTTTAAAAGCGATGCTGGCGTAAGTTTAGGAGTTAGATATCACATAGGACAAAGTGATATTTATAACGAAGACAAACCCAAAAATAGAGTTTGGCAAATTTATTTAGGATTCGAATTTTAATCATATTAAAACTAAAAGAGAAGTATTTTTTACTTCTCTTTTTTTATGAATGAATCTAATTCTTTAACACCACCAACCTCTAAAGTACCCAATTCTATCTCGCCAATTCTAACACGAATTAAACGCAAAGTTGGGAAACCAACAGCAGCTGTCATTTTACGAACTTGTCTAAATTTTCCTTCTTTTATAATGATGGAAACCCAGCTTGTTGGGCCATGTCTTTCGTCTCTTATTTTTTGACTTCTTAAAGGAAATTTAGGATCTTCAATTAAAAAAGCTTTGCCAGGTTTTGTGGTATATTTTTTACCATCAAAACCAATTTCTACGCCTGTTTTTAGTTTTTCTACAGCTTCTTGCGTTATAATTCCATCAACTTGAACATAATATTCTTTTTCGTATTTATTACTTCTAATTTCATGGGATACTTTTCCATCTGTCGTTAAAAAAAGTAAGCCTTCAGAGGCAACATCTAAACGTCCAATTGCCATAGTTCCTTCAGGAAAATCGTATAAATCTCCTAATAATTTCTTTTTTCTCTTTGCAGGATTTACAAATTGAGAAATCATTCCCCAAGGTTTATGAATTATAAAATGTTGGTGTTTTTTTAGCAAACTAAAGTATTTTTATTGAAACAGAAAAGGTGATAATTCCGTTTAAAACACTCATATTTTTTTCCGAATATTTTTGGTTTGTATAAGAATTATAATGTGTAATTGGCTCTATGCAAACCATATTATTAACCTCTGTCCAAAGCATAAAATTATGAAACCCTTTTGTGGAAATTTCTAAATCTTTTTTATCAATATTTTTTAAAGTGATTTTATCGGTTTCTAAAATAGGAAATGCATTAGAACCAGCAGTTAAAATATTGTCTAAAGTATATTCTTTGTCATTTGCAACAAAAGTTTCTTTACCAGTATCTGATAATAAAAAAGCAGGATGATAGCCTAACATAAAAGGCATTTCCTCTTGAGAAGTAATGGTAAATTCAATTTTTAAAACACCATTTTCTAGACTAAAACTTTTTTCAAAAGAAAAATCAAAAGGCCAAAAAAGGAATTCTTCAGACGATTTTGCTGGAAATTTACTATTCTTAATTTTGGTATTTTTTTCATATTTTTTGATGAAACTAGCCGTATTTTCATCCGAAGAAATTTCATCATAGCTCATTTCACGTAACAAACCATGTTGATCTTGAATGGCATCACCATTTTTGGTATGAATAATATAGTTGTTTTTATCAGTTGGGCCAATGACAGGAAACATTTCATCATCTGCTTTTCGCCAACCTTTATTGCCTTTTTGATGAATATATTCTTGGTTTTCTTTTTTAAAACTGATTAATTCTCCTTTCTCAATTTTTACTTTCGACTTTTTATCAGCAGAAATTAGTGTAATTTTATTCATTTTTTATGTGATTGTAATATTTTATCAAAAATATAAAGACATAGTCTATATATTATAAATCTTTATTTTTTTCGTACAAATTAGTAATATCTTCAATATCCTTTAAAGTATTGTTTCCTTCTTTATTTTCTAAAACCCAAGATTCAACCAAAATTAAACTTGTTGCATTACAAGCTTGCAAACCATAAGAATAAGGTCTTATTCCCAAAGTATGTGTAAAATTAATATCGAACAAACAATTATTTTTTAATCCTTTTTTATCTAGTATTTTATAAGTGGCATCAATAGCAATACCAGGTAACTTTAGGGTTGCTTTCTTGTTATTTATAGTTATATTATCATTATTTATAGCCAATTTTTCTGCCTCTTTAAGACTAGCAAATTTTGCTTTTGCATGCGTTATAGAACCGTTTTTAAGTAACGATTGAAATGGATAATCAGCTACTGTTATTTTTTTTTGACCACCACAATTTACAAACATTTTATAAGTTTTAATCTTTTCTTTTCCGTCTTTAGATGTTACAGATAAAACTGTTTCATTAGAGTTTGGAGCATTCTTGTCTATAGTAACTTTGCCTGTAATTAATTCTATACAATTAGCCTCATAAAGCGCTAAAAGTATATTTGCAGATTGTAAAGGTAAAGCTGCAATAACATTCATTAAAAAAGGCATTATTTTTTTATTTAATAATAAATAATCTTCTGCAGAAAGTAATTCTGAATGGTAATTTAATCCATACATTAAATCATCTAAAGTTTCCATCCAATTGATAGGTTTATTGTTTTCAACAGAATCTTTAGCTTTTGTCATTTCAGATTTCATCCCTTTAAAAGAATCTACATACTCATGTTTTGTTGCCATTAAACTTATAAAATCTAAAAAAGTAAAATTTTTATTTTCAAGTTTTTTAACAACATCTAATTTATTATCTTCTTTAAAGGCTTTTATTAACGCAGGTTTACAAAGTATTTCAAAAAATTCTTCTATATTTATAAAGCCATTTTTGTTGATTAATTTAAGAATTTGTTTCCTACTAAAATGACGATAAATTTCTCTAACAGGTTTTTTCTGTTCATATTGAAGATGAGGAAGCCAACCTTCTGCAGAATGTAAAAATATTTTAAATTTTGTAGCATTTTTATTTTTTATAAATTTTAAAATTCCTTTTTCTTTCACAAATTTTCCATGACGATGGGCAAGTGATGTTACAACATCAAAAGCACTTAAAGAAGCACCAAGAATGCCAATTGGGTAATTATAAAATTCATTTTTTTTAGGAAATAATTTATGGATGGGCCAAGGAGAAGCAAAATATCTTTTTTTCGGAATGTCTTTTTCTTTAAATTGATGACCATTGGCAATGACAACCGAAGAAAATTTTCTTTTTATTTGATGAACATCTGTAATTTCTACCTCATTTTTTTTTATAAATTTAATATCAATTACTTCGTAATTTTTAAATTCAATAATATTTATTCCATACGCTATTAAAGCAGCTAAAAGTTGTTTGTATTGTTCTTGAAAATAATATCCCAAGGCAATTCTGCTATACACTTTAGCATCACTAATTGGTAATTCTTTTACATTTAATTCCTCTAAAAATTCAGGTTTTTGCTTTCTTAACCAATTACCAAAAGTTTCTTGTAATTCAGGAATTTCATCAGAAGAAATATTTGCCAAATTATAAATATCTGTAGTTTCTGGATTATAAGGCATTCCCATACCAGAATTTTTTTCTTTTTCGAAAATGGTAATACTATTTATTTTTGAACCAATTTTATTTTTATGGGTTAATATATTCTTTAATAGATATATAGCTGTAGGTCCACTCCCAATAATTGCAAAATTATAAAGATTTTTCATTTTTTTCTTTCAAAAACAATTTGTTTATAAATGTACAAAATTGAAACTAAATTATTAGGAAAATTAACCTAGTTTTTTGTAACTTGTGCAACCGAATTTAATAGATTTTTAGACAAAAATATGGCAGTAAATAAAGAAAAAGAAGCAAAACTTAAAGCATTACAACTTACACTAGATAAGCTAGATAAAACGTATGGTAAAGGTTCTGTTATGAAGTTAGGAGATGTAGTTACTGAAGATATAGATGCAATTTCATCTGGTTCTTTAGGATTAGATTTAGCTTTAGGTGTTGGTGGTTATCCAAGAGGTAGAGTTATTGAAATTTATGGACCAGAATCTTCTGGTAAAACAACCTTAACTTTGCACGCAATTGCAGAAGCTCAAAAAGCTGGAGGAATTGCAGCATTTATTGATGCTGAACACGCATTCGATAAATTTTACGCACAAAATTTAGGAGTTGATATCGATAATTTAATTATTTCGCAACCAGATCATGGAGAACAAGCATTAGAAATTGCAGAAAACTTAATACGTTCTGGAGCAATTGATATTGTTGTAATTGATTCTGTTGCAGCATTAACACCAAAATCTGAAATTGAAGGTGAAATGGGAGATTCTAAAATGGGTCTTCATGCACGTTTAATGTCTCAAGCTTTGCGTAAATTAACAGGTACAATTTCTAAAACAAAATGTACAGTAATTTTCATTAACCAATTAAGAGAAAAAATTGGGGTAATGTTTGGAAATCCAGAAACTACAACTGGTGGAAATGCATTAAAGTTTTATGCTTCTGTACGTTTAGATATTAGAAGAAGAACGCAAATTAAAGATGGAGACAGAGTTATTGGAAACAGTACCAAAGTTAAAGTTGTAAAAAATAAAGTAGCACCACCTTTTCAAGTTGCAGAATTTGATATTATGTATGGAGAAGGAATCTCTAAAGTTGGAGAAATTTTAGATATTGGTGTAGAATTAGGAATTGTAAAGAAAAGTGGATCTTGGTTCAGTTATGGTGAAACCAAACTTGGGCAAGGTAGAGATTCTGTGAAAGCATTAATCAAAGACAACCACGAATTAGCAGAAGAACTTGAAGGTAAAATTAAATTTGCTATTGAAAACCAAGAATAAGTATTATTAAAAGTTCTAACTATTATTAAAACTGCTGTAGAAGTAATCAATCTATAGCAGTTTTTTTATTTTTAATGATGATTAAAATATCCCAAAACTTACAGCTAAAAATTATCACTAAAGAAGATTGTAAAAATCTTTTTACGTTGATGAAAGAAATTTATCCACTGGCTTATAGCCATTTTTGGAACGATGATGGAAATTGGTATGTAAATTCTCAATACTCAAAAGAGAATATTTTAAAAGAACTTTCTCAAGAAAATGCGGAATATTATTTTATACTTTTTAAGGATGAAATAATAGGTAATTTTAGGATTATTTGGGACGATAAACTATCTAATTTATCCGAAGAAAAACAACTAAAATTGCATCGAATTTACTTGCACCCAAAAACACAAGGCCAAGGAATAGGCAAACAATTAATGATTTGGTTAGAGGAAAAAGCCAAACAAAAAGACTACAAAATAATTTGGTTAGATGCTATGGATGAGAAGCAACAAGCATTTCAATTTTATAAAAAATTAAATTACAACTATCATTCTCACGTATTTTTACCTTTCAATTTAATGCATGATGAGGTTCGAAAAATGAGTCAACTTTATAAAATTATAAAGTAAATTATTATTTAAAAACATTTTTCTCTTTGGGAGTTAAAGGAGTTTTTAAACTCCTGTACTTCCAAAACCTCCAGAACCACGTTCAGTTTCAGATAAAATAGTAACTTCTTTCCAAGAAATACGCTCGTGTTTTGCAATAATTAATTGTGCAATTCTTTCACCATCATTGATAACAAAATCATCATTAGATAAATTGACTAAAATTACACCAATTTCTCCACGATAATCTGCATCTACAGTTCCAGGAGCGTTTAAAACAGTAATTCCGTTTTTGGCAGCCAAACCACTTCTTGGTCTTACTTGCGCTTCAAAACCAATTGGTAAAGCTATAAATAAACCTGTTTTTACGATGGTTCTTTCCAAAGGTTTTAAAGTGATGCTCTCCTCGATATTTGCTCTTAAATCCATTCCTGCAGCTCCTTCTGTTTCGTAATTAGGAGTTGCGTGTTTTGATTTGTTGATGATTTGTACGTTCATTATTATATGTTGTATAAAAATTTAATTACTTCTAAAAATTCTGTTTTCCAAAAAGACTCTGTATGTTTTCCTTCAGCAACGATTTTAGTTTTAATGTTTTCTGCTGGAAAACCTAAATCTACCAATAATTTTGCCATATTTTCAGTGTCAGGAACCATAGAATCTCCTTCTTTTTCACCTACTAAAAAGTAAATTTTTGTGTTTTGCTGATTGCCATTTTCTCTTGCAAAATCATTTATTTTAT
Source organism: Polaribacter vadi (assembly GCF_001761365.1). Taxonomy (NCBI): domain Bacteria; kingdom Pseudomonadati; phylum Bacteroidota; class Flavobacteriia; order Flavobacteriales; family Flavobacteriaceae; genus Polaribacter; species Polaribacter vadi. The sequence goes on from NZ_CP017477.1 coordinate 2,515,595, forward strand.
CAGAAGAAAACCAAAAAGAAGTTGACAATGCTCCAATTTTACCAAATACTTCAGGATATTTTAAACCACCATAAAACGAAATTAAACCTCCTAAAGAACTTCCAATAAGAGCCGTATTTTCAGGAGTTGTTAGTGTTTTGTAGTTTTTATCTATGTAAGGTTTCAATTCATTTGCCAAAAAATCGATATAAATATCACCTTTTCCTCCACCATATTTTTCGTTTTTATAAGGTGTATATTCTTCAATTCTTTTTTCGCCACCATTTTCTACGGCTACAACAATAAAACCTTTTCCTGTTTTTTCGTAAAGTGCGTTTAAAGTGCCATCAACATCCCATTCACCCACAAAAGAGGTTGCATCATCAAATAAATTTTGAGCATCATGCATGTAAATTACAGGATATTTTTCGTCTGAATTTTCATAATTTGGTGGTAAATACAACCAAACTTTATGTGAAATATCATTCAAGTTTTCAATTACAAATTCTTTCTTTAAGATTGAAACGTTCGCGGATTTTGTAGAAACTTTTTGTTCGGTTTTTGGGGGTAAATCTTCTTGTTTTTCAATCTTCTTCTTACAAGAAATCATCAAAATTAAAAAAGAGAACATAAGAATATTGGTTATTTTCATAAGATAAGATTGATTTGCAACAAATATAATAAATCAGCCAAGTTTTCATCAAAAGATAATAGTTTTCTTACTTTTGAGGTCAAAATAGAAAGAACATGAATAAACATCAAAAAATTGCCGTTTTTGGAGGTGGAAGTTGGGCAACTGCGATTGTTAAAATGCTGATTGAGAACTTAGAAACTGTAGGTTGGTATATGCGAAATGAGCAAACTATTGCCCATATTAAAGAAAATGATCACAATCCAAAATATTTAAGATCTGCAGAATTAGACGCAAATCGTTTAGATTTATCTAGTGATATTAATTACATGGTTGCTAAATATGATGTGTTAATATTTGCAATTCCATCCGCTTTTTTAACAGGCGAATTATCAAAATTAAAAGAATCTTTAGAAAGTAAAACTATTTTTTCTGCAATAAAAGGGATTGTGCCTGAAACTGGTTTAATTGTTGGCGAACATTTTAACAGAGAATACAATATTCCTTTAACGAATATTGGTGTAATTACAGGACCTTGTCATGCAGAAGAGGTTGCAATGGAGCGTTTATCTTACTTAACAATTGCTTGCCAAGATGAAGATATTGCCAAAAAAATGGCAGAAGCTTTGCAAAGTTGGTACATCAATGTAAAAACTACAGACGATATTATTGGAACAGAATATGCAGCAGTTTTAAAGAATATTTATGCTGTTGCTGCTGGAATTGCTCATGGGTTGGGTTATGGAGATAATTTTCAATCTGTGTTAATGAGCAACGCAATTCGCGAAATGAAACGTTTTATTAAAAAAGTACATAAAATGAAACGAAACATTAACAATTCTGCTTATTTGGGCGATTTGTTAGTTACAGGATATTCTACTTTTAGTAGAAACAGAATGTTTGGGAATATGATTGGAAAAGGCTACACAGTAAAATCTGCACAACATGAAATGAGCATGATTGCAGAAGGCTATTATGCCACTAAAAGTGCTTATAAAATTAAAGAAGAAAAAGGAGCAAAAACGCCAATTATTGATGCTGTTTATAATATTCTGTATGATGATAAAGACCCTAAAAAAGAATTTAAAAAGTTAACTAATAAATTAGATTAGATTGTGATTTTTTATAATTATATGAAGTTGAGGAGCAAAAAAATCCCAAAGGGATGAAATATTAATAACAAAGTTTTATAAAATTGAATCAAGACTCATATAGGCGAAATATAGGTATTAAAGGAACTCTTTTATTTTTTTCTCTGTTAATCTTTGTGAGTCTCCGTGTAAAATTTTCTAACTCTTATTTTTTCAAAAGTTAGTTGATTGTGTTAAATTGTTTATTTTTGAACAATTATTTGTAATTTTAAACTTTATCAATGAAAACCATACAAGAAGTTGTAGAAAGTACCATTAGAAAAACACCTTTTATAGAAGAAGCTTTAAACGAAAAATTGATTAATGTTTCTTCTTTAGCACGAATTATTTTACCAGAAGTTTCTGCAAGTTTAAAGAAAGATGTAAAAGTTGGTGCAGTAATGATGGCTATAAACAGACTTTCGCCTGCAAGCGAACTGCGCATCAGAAAAAACATAAAACGTTTGGCATTAGATTTAGGAAACGTAATTGTACGTTCTGATTTATGCGATTTTACGTTTAAAAATACAACTTCTTTACTAAAAGAAGTGGCTAAAATATTAAACAAATCTTCTGAAAGTCAGGATTACTTTTTAACGGTTTCTCAAGGAATTTTTGAAACGAATATTGTTACTAGTAAGAATTTGAGACCTTTTGTGGAAGAAATATTCGAGAACGAAACACTAACACATAATATGTTAGATTTGGCTTCTATCACCATAAAATTACCAAAAGAGAATTTAGAACAATCTGGAATTTATTACTTTATTTTAAAGCAATTAGCTTGGGCAGATATTCCTTTGCAAGAAATTATTTCTACAACAAACGAAATGACAATTGTTGTAAAAGAAGCAGACATCAACCAAACATTTGCCATTTTAATGGATATGAAATTGAGTTAATTAATGGCGAAACAAGATCCTTATGCAGCATTAAGAATAAAGGAATTCAACATTTTTTTATTCGTACGTTTTTTACTCGTTTTTGGTTGGTCTATGCAATTTATTGTTATTGAATGGCAAGTATATTCCATTACAAAAGATCCACTTTCTTTAGGTATTATTGGTTTGATGGAAATAATTCCTGCATTTTCTATGGCTTTATTTGCTGGCCATATTGTAGATCAAAGAGAAAAGAGAAATTTATTAGCCTTGTGTACAGGTGCTTTTTCGTTGATAAGTTTAGGTTTATTTTTCTTAACAACAGATACAGTTATCAACAGTTGGTCAACAAATGCTGTTTTATATTCCATTTATGGTTTGGTTTTTTTCGGTGGATTTTTACGCTCGTTTTTCGGACCCACAATTTTTTCTTTAGTAGCGTTATTGGTGCCAAAAAAAATATATCATAATGCTGCAACTTGGAGTACAAGTACCTGGAAAACTGCTTCTGTTTCTGGAGCACTTTTTGGTGGTTTTTTTATTGGTTGGTTAGGTGTTGATACAACACTTTCTATCGTTTTTGTACTCGTTCTTTTATCATTTATAACACTATTTCAAATCAAGAAAAAACCAATTTTAAACAAAAAAATAGGGGAACCAGTTGCAGAAAGTTTAAAAGCGGGTGTAAAATTCGTTTTTCAAAATAAAGCAATTTTAGGAACTTTAACTTTAGATATGATTGCTGTTCTTTTTGGTGGAACAGTGGCAATTTTATCAGTATTTGCACAAGATATCCTAAAAGTTGGGCCAGAAGGTTTTGGACTTTTAAACGCATCAATTTCTATGGGAAGTATTGTTACGATGTTATTAACAACGTACATTCCTATCAACCAAAATACGGGTAGAAAAATGTTGATTTCTGTCTTTATTTTTGGATTGAGTATTATCGCTTTTGGTTTGTCATCTATCTTTTGGGTAAGTTTGTTAGCATTGTTTATAAGTGGAGCAGCAGATGGAATTTCGATGGTAATTCGTCAAACAATTTTGCAAATAAAAACACCAGATGATATGAGAGGTAGAGTTTCTTCTGTAAACTCTATGTTTGTAGGTTCATCTAACGAATTAGGTGCTTTTGAGAGTGGTTTAGCAGCAAAAATTTTAGGCCCAGTTGCAGCTGTAGTTTTTGGTGGAACTATGACTTTAATTACAGTTGTTACTACTGGAATTGTAAGTCCAACAATTAGAAACTTAGATTTAACTGAAGATATTTTAGAGAACGAAAAGGAAGAATAAAAATTAAAAAAAAATCGTGAGTTTAAAGCAGTTATTATCTACAATAAACTCACGATTTATACTTCTGTATAATTATTGGATTTCTATTCAGGAATCGTTCTAAAATTTCCTAATAATAACGTCCAATCATAATCTTTAAACTCTAAATCTTTTGGCTTTTCTGGAGTAATTTTATAATCCATTAAAATTTGTCTGGCACCACAAAGTCCACCAAAATCTGCTCTAAACCAAGAAAATAATACTACAGATGTTGCAGTTTTGGTTTCAGCATTATACGTTGTTTGTTCTTTTAAATATTCGGTTGCCATAAAATCGAGTTCTTTATCTAAATTTTCTGCAGAAAACAAGGCGACTGGAGGACAACTTTTTGCACCACAATTCAATGCAAAATGAATTCTCCATTCTAAATCGCCATCAATACGTAATTTACGTTCCCATTTTGGTCTGAAATATTTACGCAAGTAACCCCAGCTAATTTTTACACGAGATTTACGCATAATATCGTGTTCAATATCATCAAAAGATAAGGTTTCACCAGCTATTTTTACTCTCTCTTTTTTAAAGAAAGCACCTCTATCTTTATATTCTTTTGGGTTTTCAGTTAACGAAATTTGAATAAATGAGTTGTAAATATTCAACCAAAAAGCTAGTTTTTTAGTATCTGTATTTAATTCTGATACCAAATCTTCTAATGTACTCTCTGCTAAAAGATTTACTTGTTTTTCGTAAGGTTTTTTAGCCATAATATTATGAAGTAAATCTTGAGCAACTTCACTATAATTTACATTATTTTGTGCATTGATTTGAAATGCAGATAAAAAAAATACTACTAATAAAAACTGTTTCATATAATTTTACGTAAGTTTAAGTATGATGTTAAGTATAATTATTCCTGTTTATAATGAGCAAGAAAACCTTACAAAAAGGTTGTCGTTTTTATCTGAACAAGCTAACAAATTTCCTATAGAAATTATTGTTTCTAATTCGCCAGAATCTACAGACGATAGTAATTTAATTTGTGAACATTATAGTAAAGTTACCTATTTTATAGCCAATAAAAAAGGAAGAGCATCTCAAATGAATTTTGGAGCATCAAAAGCAAAAGGCGCTATTTTTTTATTTTTACATGCAGATGTAATTTTACCAAACGACTTTTATCAACAAATAATAGTTGCCATAAAAAAAGGCAATAAAGCAGGTTTTTTTGCTTATAAATTTGATAAAAAATCTACACTTTTAAATTTTAATAGCAAGTTTACTACCAAAGATGGTTTATTTTCTGGAGGTGGAGATCAGTGTCAGTTTTTTACAAAAGAGACTTTTAGTACACTTAAAGGTTTTAATGAAGAGTTTTGTATTATGGAAGATTTTGAAATGATAGACAAAGTTAGAAAGCAAAAAATTCCTTTTAAAATTATACAATCTAAAGCCATTGTAAGTGCAAGAAAATACGATAAAAACTCTTGGATAAAAGTAAATTTAATTAATGGATATGTCTTTTTACAGTATAAATTTGGTGTGCACCCAAAAAAGTTGAGAAAAACTTACAAATCGCTTTTAAGAGAGTGTGTATAAAAAAAGCTGTCTAAAAAATAAATTTATTGTCAACCTGAAACAAGTTCAGCATGACAAGGTTTAATATTTTTTAGACAGCCTAGTTTTGTGTTTTATAATTATTTTAAAGAAGTAATAATTTTAACCGTAATTTTTTTACCAGTTTCTTCTCCTTCTTCATCTAAATCCTCTATTTCTTGATTTTTCCAAGTAAGTGTAAATTTCTTACCGATAAAAGTATCATCATATAAGTCTATTTCAATTTCATCATCAATATCGTAAAACAAATGTTCTTTATTTTTATCGTCTACAAATTTAAATAAATCGTCTTCTGTGATACCTTTAAAAGTAGCTACTAATTTATTTTCTTGAAATATTACTTTTTTAGCCGAAAAAGAAATGGCAATTAACAGCACTAAAGCTGCACTATATATTGTTTTCATAATTTATTATTTTAGATTGTTATTAAAATTCTGTTTAAGTTTCTTTTTCCCAAAAAGAAACTATGTTACTGAAGTTGAATTACAATATGCTCATAAGCCAAAAATTAATAAATTAAGCAGTTCAAATGTACATTATTTTTCAATTGATAATACAAATCAATTTAAATTTTCGTTTTAAAAAGTGTTAAATTTTATATTTTTTAATATTGGTAATAAATATTTGGTAATTAGTTAATTAAAATTTTAATCACTAAAAAAAACTACTCAAAAGTGGTTGCTGTTTTTAGTTTTTCTTCTAGTTCTTTTTGATGTTTTTCAACAGTTTTATCATCCCAAGAAAAATATTTTTGAAATTCGCTAAAAACTAGTTTTTTATAGACTTTTACGCTGTTTGCATCAAAAAATAAACGACCTGTTCTTCGCATAAAAAAGTCTGTTGGTGTGCAAGCCATTTCATGATGTATTGTAAACCAAACTTCTGCAATGATCATTTTTTCCTGCATATTATCGTGCATTAAATCATCAAATTTTTGCAAGATGATGTCCGTTTGTTTTCCATAATTATGCACTAAATATTCAGCATCTTTTTCATCAAAATCTACTTCTGCAATTCTATTGTGAATGGCATCTATATAACTTCTTACTTCAGATGAATTTTTGAATGTTCCACCAGAAAGTACAATTTCTTTGGTTTTTATTTCATCAAATTCTTTGTCAAATCTGCGTTCGTATTTTTTACCAACTAAATCTACAATGCGTTCTGCCATTTTTCTGTAGCCAGTTAATTTACCACCAGCAATAGAAATTAGCTCAGTATCAGAAACAAAAATCTCATCTTTTCTAGATAATTCTGATGCCGATTTTCCTTCTTCATGAATTAAAGGACGCAAACCAGCCCAAGAACTTTGCACATCATCTAAAGAAATATTAATGTCTGGAAACATGTTATTAACTGCTGATATTAAATAGGTTGCATCCACTAAATTAGTTTCTACATGATCTTTATCTTTTTGATAATTGGTGTCTGTTGTTCCAAAATAGGTAACTCGTCCACGAGGAATTGCAAACATCATTCTTCCATCTGGCACATCAAAATAAACAGATTGTTTTATGGGCAATTTTTCGTGAGCAACTACTAAATGAACTCCTTTTGTTAAATGCAAACGCTTCCCAATTTTTGAATGGTTTATTTGACGCAATTCGTCTACCCAAGGTCCTGCAGCATTTACTACATATTTAGCTTTTATGGCAAATTTATCACCAGAAATAGTATCTTTTACTTTGGCACCAACAACTCTATCTTCTTTATAAATAAACTCTGTAGCTTCTGTATAACTAAGAATTTTTGCACCATAATCTAAGGCTGTTTTTAAGACTTCAATTGTTAAACGAGCATCATCTGTTCTATATTCTGCGTAATAACCAGCGCCATTTAAAATAGCTTCTGGCAACAAAGGTTCTTGTTCTAAAGCTTCCTCTTTATCTAGCATTTTACGTTTGTCTTCACCTTCTACAGATGCTAAAATATCGTACACTTTTAAGCCAATTGAGGTTAACCAAGAACCATAAGTTCCACCTTCAATTAAAGGTAAAATCATTTTTTCTGGAATTACCAAATGTGGTGCTAACTTATGCACAATTGCTCTTTCAGTTCCTACTTCTTTTACCAACCAAAAATCGAATTGTTTCAAGTAACGTAAACCTCCATGAATTAACTTTGTGGATTTACTTGACGTTCCTGAGGCAAAATCGTTTTTTTCAATCAAAGCAACTTTCATGCCTCTAGAAGCTGCGTCTAAAGCGATTCCTGCACCAGTAATTCCACCACCAATAATTAGTAAATCAAATTCGGTAGTTTGTAAATCTGTGGCTATTTTTTGCCTGTTGAAGTATGAAAATTTGTTCATTGTAAATTTTATTTTTATGAAAGATTCCCTAAAATGGAATTGATACTAAATTACAAAAAAGTAAACGTCAAAAATTATATTTTATTAAATTTTTCCCTAAAATTACTTTTAAATTTTATTTGTACTTCATTTTCTTTACTTTTATAAAAAAAAAGAAATGGCATTTTTAGACTTATATTCTATTGGTAAACATAAACAAGAAATCGGACATTTTGCAAATATTGTAAAGATTGCAAAAGCAGATGGTACTATTAGTGATGGTGAAAGAGCTTTATTGGCGAAAGCAGGAGAAAGGTTAAATATTACATTAGAGGAATTTACGATTATTTTTAACAATCCAGAAAAATTTCCAACAAACTCACCTATTAGTTATGATGAACGAATAGAACGTTTATTTCGTTTGTCAAAAATGGTTTTGGCAAGTGGAGAAGCAAAATTGATAGAAATTAATTTATTGCAAAAAATAGCAATTCGTTTAAACTTTAAATCAGATAACACAGAAAAAATTTGTAAAAAAGCAATAGATTTGGTTTTAAATAATAGCGATTTAGATAACTTTATTACTGAAATTAAGAAATTAGATCAGGAGTAATTTTGTTCAAAATTTTAAACTAGTTAATTTTTACTAAATTTTAAATATTTTATTGAAACCGATTCACAATATTGATAAGTGGTTTTCTTGGATGGACGAACTCGCTGAGCAAAACTATGTAGTTATTGATGATTTTATAGATAACAATCTTTACAAAGAAATTAAAAATTTTCTTTTTGATAAAATAGATGTTTTTGACCAAGCAGGAATTGGTGCGTTGAATCAAAACACCATAAAAAAAACAATTCGTGGTGATAAAACCTATTGGCTAAATAAAGAAAGAGATCAAGAACTTCATGTTTTTTGGGATTTATTGGCCGAAACAAAAAGCACGCTAAATAGATATTGTTATTTAAGTTTATCTGGAGACGAATTTCATCTAGCTCATTATCCTTCTGGAGGATATTATGCAAGACATTTAGATCAATTTGATGGACGAAATAACAGAATGATTTCTATGATTATTTACCTCAATGAAAATTGGGAACCAGGAGATGGTGGTCAATTAGAAATTTTGGATAAAAACAGAGAATTACAATTAGTAGATCCTATTGCAAAACGTTGTGTTTTATTTAAAAGTGATAAAGTACCTCATGCTGTTTTAAAATCATTTAAAGATAGATATAGCCTAACAGGTTGGTTATTGTATCAACCAACAAATTTGGCTCCTATATTGGGTTAAAATAGATTTTTTTGTGTTTACAGTTTAAGCTGTTTTTCCAAGTGATAAAACAAACTAAAAATTATAATTATTCTAAAATATGGGTTGGTAAACCATCAATACTTTGTTGATTTTTATCAGTCCAATATTTTTTGATGCCTTCTTTTCCTTGCTTTTCAGCCCAATTATTTAAATCGTTTCTTTCGCCTTTAAATTCAAAATAGGGAATAGACATTCCACAAGAAGTTTGTGCAGAATCGATAGTAATATCAAAAATTTGACGCGTTCCTGGTGTTGCTGGAAATAGCGAAATTAGTTCGTTCCAAGATTCATCTCCTTCTTTAATTTCTTTTCCTTTTCCATATAAACGTAAAATATTTGGCACTTTTTCAAAAGAACAAAACATAATTGTAATGCGTTCATTTTCTAGCAAATGTGCAGCAGTTTCATTGCCACTTCCTGTAACATTTAACCATAAAACTCGGTTTTCAGAAAGCACTCTAAAAGAATCCATGCCTTTTGGCGATAAATTTATTCTTCCAGAATTTGGAGCAGTAGCTACAAAGAATATCTTTTGTGCATCTATAAATTTATGAAGTTTTGAAGTGATTTTTGTGTAAAATTTTGACATATAATGAACGCTTAAATTGAGATTTTAAAGATACAAGGAACCTGAGTAAGTACAAAACCATTATAAAGTTTATGCGTTAAAAAAAAATAATTTACATTTATGGTTTTTCACAAAGTTGAGAGTTCCTTCCCTTTGGGAAGGTTAGGATGGGCTTTTTAATTTTTTATTTATGGGATATGGATTTTTATCAGTAATACCACCAATTATTGCAATTATTCTGGCCTTAAAAACCAAGCAAGTTTATATTGCGTTATTACTTGGTATTTGGTTTTCTTGGTTAATTATTGAAGGCTGGAACCCATTAACAGGAACTTTAGCAATGATTGAAGGAATGGTAAATGTGTTCCAATCTGAAGGAAATACAAGAACCATCATGTTTAGTGCTTTGGTTGGTGCTTTATTAATATTTATTCAATTTTCTAGAGGAGTTGAGGGTTTTATCAACATTATCAACAAAAAATTAACAAAATTAGAAACCAAAAAAACAGGATATAGTAGAGTAATGGTTCAAATTTTGGCAACTGTAACAGGGTTGTTATTATTTGTAGAAACCAGTATTTCTTCTTTAACTGTTGGTACTTTGTATAGACCAATTTTCGATAAACTAAAAATACCAAGAGAAAAACTCGCTTACATTGCAGACTCAAGTTCTGCACCTTCATCTATCTTAATTCCCTTTAATGCTTGGGGTGCATTTATTATGGGATTATTAATTACACAAGGAATTGAAAAACCATTTCCTGTAATGATGTCATCAATCTTGTATAACTTCTATCCTTTATTGGCAATTGCACTTGTTTTTGTGGTGATTTTGTTTAAAAAGGATTTTGGTCCAATGAAAAAAGCCGAAAAGAGAACCTTAGAAACAGGCTTATTAATGAACGAAGGTTCAAAACCAATGGTCTCTGATGAAATTACTTCTTTTCCGCCAAAAGAAGGCATTGAAGCCAAGGCATATAATATGATTGTGCCTTTATTAACGATGGTTTTTATGATGCCAATTAACCTAATTTATACAGGTTGGAGCTCTGTAAAAGAATCTACATCGTTTTTGAATCACGTTTCGCAAGCAATTGGCGAAGGTTCTGGTTCGTCATCTGTTTTATATGCAGTAATTACAGCAATTTTGGTAGCAATGATTATGTATTTTATTCAAGGAATTATGAAGCCAAAAGAAGCAATTGATTTAACTTTAAAAGGAATTAGTGAGTTAATGCCTTTGGCTTTATTAATGCTATTAGCCTTTGCAATTGGTGATGCTTGTAAGGAATTAGAAACAGGAATTTACGTTGCAAATGCTACAAAAGAGTGGCTTTCTCCAGAATTATTGCCTGCTGTAGTTTTTATTATTAGTTCTTTTATTGCGTTTTCTACAGGAACTTCTTGGGGAACTTTTGCAATTATGTTGGCAATTGCAGTGCCAATGGCAAATATTCATGGAGCAGATATTACAATTGTAGTTGCTGCAACTTTAGGAGGAGGAATTTTCGGAGATCATTGTTCGCCAATTTCAGATACTTCTATAATTTCCTCAATGGCTTCTGCCAGCGATCATATAGATCATGTAAAAACACAATTGCCTTACGCTTTATTTGGTGGTGCAATTACTGTTATTCTATATTTGATTATTGGTTTTTTAGGTTGATTTTAAATGCAGAAAATCAAAATTTGTAGAGTTTTTTGGTTGATAAAAAGGTGCAATTATGAATGTTATTTCGAAATGCCAGCCCTTAAAGGTTTTCAAACCCTTTAAGGGTTAAAAAACATAATATGAAAGAAAAAAATATTCTAAAAAAAACAGGTAAAACTATTACTGATGGTGCAGACCAAATTTTTGAACAATTCAAAAACGGAATTTCCAAAATAGGTGATTTAGGTTCCAATACTAAAAACAAGTTTATAGAATATGTAAAGGATGTTTTTAATGTTTTACCAATTCTAGAAAAAGCTGGTTTTAGAACTAATAGGTTAATTGTTGGAGTTTCAATTCCACCTTCTGTAGAAATTCATTTTACAAGATTTAAAGAAATTGATAAAGAGGAAATCGATATTTTGTATGAAGAATATAAAGACAAGAAAATGTTTAAAATGATTTTAAAATCGTTGTTATTGTCTAATGATTTTCAATCTAAATTATCTTCTGAAAGTTTAGTTTTTTCAGAAACCTGTATTGAAATTTCAATTCCGCCAAAAATTAGTATTAAATATTTGAATAAAGATATTGCTAATATTCATAAAATAGAGGCAGAGTTTGATTGATTTAACTAGCTAAAATTCCTCGTTTTTTAATTTCATCAATCATTCTTAAAGAGCCTTCTTTAATCGTGTTTTCTTTAAAGATAAATGTTTTTTCAAACAATGTATTTCCTTCAAAAAAAGTAACTTGAAAACGATTGTTTAATTTGAATAATTCAGGTTGAATGAGCTCTATTTTAGCGAAAGAATTTGCAGGTAAAACATCAATTTTTTTACGAAATAAAGAAGTTATTTTAGTGTCAGAAAAACCTTGTGTAACTATCACAACCATTTCTAAATCAACATTTTTATTATTGATGATATACACATTCCAATCATCTGTATTATACAAATCATTGTATTCATAAACCACAGCCATTTCTACGTTGGTAACTTCTGGAATTTGGATGTCTTTTTTCATAAAGTAATTAAGAAAACAACCTGTTTGTGTCTTTGTAGTTTGGTGTAATATAACCTTTTAAACTGTTGATAACGATTAGTTTAAAAACATCTTCTTCACAATACATATCAATTAAGTTTTTAGGTTCAAAAACTAAATTTTGTAATTTTAAAAAATACAAATAACAAAACAAATCTATATTTAAATTTTGGCAAAGATACTCTTTTTCTACAGCCTCTTTTAGCAAAGGTTTTAACTTACTTTCAATAAATTTTTCTTTAAACTTCTCAAAAACAATAGCTGCATTTTTATAGTATTTTTTAATACCATATAAAAAAGAGGGATTAAAATAAATTAAATATTTAAGGCTGTTTTTTTGAATCAAAATAATTCTTTCTAAAGGATCTTGAGTTGTCTTTAAAATTTTATCTACTTCATGTAAATATTTATCAATAATAAAACGAACACCTTTTGTAATAAGTTCGTCTTTTGTTTTAAAATGTTTGTAAATTGTTTTTTTTGATATTCCAAGTTGAGAAGCAAGCTCATTCATAGAAAAACGCTTGCTTCCATACCTTATAAAGTTGGTAATAGAACACTCTATAAGTTCTTGTTTACTAACCATTTTTTTACATTATTTTAAACCTCCACCAAGAGCTTCATATAAATCTACAATAGAAACTAATTGTTGTAGTTTAGAATCTATAACATTCAATTCTGCATTTAAAGCACTTTGTCTTGCAGTTAACAAATCTAAATAAGTTGCATAACCATTTTTAAGCAATTCTTCAGAATTTTGTTCTGCTTTACGTAACGCTTCAACTTCATTTTTTCTAAACTCGAATTTTTTAGTTTCAGAGGTATAGGTAAATAAAGCATTCGATACTTCGTTTCCTGCAACTAATAATGCTTTTTTAAACTGAAGTAAAGATTGTTTTTGTTGAGCCAAAGCAACTTCTTGCTGAGTTTTTAAACTACGTTTATTAAATATAGGTTGTGTTAAACCACCTATAATTGTAGCAAATAAAGAATTTGTATCAATTAAATTATCTAACTCTAAACTTTGGAAACCTCCTGAAGCCGTTAATTTTAATGATGGATAAAAATTACTTCTAGCTACATTAGATAATTCAAAAGATTGAATTAAATTATACTCTGCAGCCATAACATCTGGTCTGTTACTTAATAAAGTAGAGGGAACTCCCAGTTTTAATTCGGTTTCTATTTTCTGATTTGTTAAACTACCTCTTTCAAATTTTTGAGCATTTTTTCCTAATAAGATGCTCAATGTATTTTCAGTTTTAAAAATAGCAGTTTCAATATCTACTCCTAGTGCTCTTGCACTGTTGTATTGTGCAATGTTTTGATCTACAGCAACCTGATTTGTTAATCCAGCATCCTTTAAAGCTTTGATAGTTTCTACACCATTTTTGCGAGATTCAATCGTTTTTTTGGTGATTTCTAATTGAGAATCTAAAGCCAAAAGCTGGTAATATGTAGTAGCAATACTAGAAATTAATTGTGTTTTTACAGCTTGATGAGCAGCTACACTTTGTAAGTAACCAGCAGCAGTTGCACGTTTGTTACTTCTAATTTTCCCCCAAATATCTGCTTCCCAAGAAACATTAGCAGTAATGTCATACTGATCTATTCCTCCTCCAAATATGGATCCAAATTGACCATTTTTAGACAACTCTTGATGTGTAGCATTTGCGCCTACACTAATTGATGGTAAATAACCAACTTTCCCTTGTTTTGCGTATGCTTCTGCAGCTATCATTTGCTGAATTGCAATACGAACATCCATATTATTTTGAAGTCCTTCTGCAATATACTCACTTAAATACACGTCCGTAAATAAGCTTTTCCAAGATATATTTGCCATAGAAATACTATCTGAGGGCAAATTATCTGTTCTGTACAAGTTTTCTGTTTCTGTAACTTCTGGTCTTGTATAATCTTTGGCTACAAAACAACTTTGTAATGTAAAAGCCATTACTGTTATAACTAATCCTTTTTGAAGGCTAGTATTTTTTAGTATTGATTTCATATAATTAATCTTCATTTTGTTGAGAAATAACTGCTGGTTTACTAGAAACTTTTTCTTGTAACCATTGAAATAATATAAATAAAATAGGAATTACAAAAACCCCTAAAATAGTTCCTATCAACATTCCTCCAGCTGCTCCAGAACCAATAGAATTGTTTCCTTCAGATCCAACACCTTTTGCTAAAGCTAATGGCATTAATCCTAAGATAAAAGCAAACGAGGTCATTAAAATTGGACGTAAACGTGATTTTGCTCCATGAATTGCTGCATCTACAATACTCTCTCCATTTTTTCTTCTTTGTAAAGCAAACTCTACAATAAGAATGGCGTTTTTAGCCAACAACCCAATAAGCATTATTAAAGCAATTTGAAAATAAATGTTGTTTTCTAGTCCTAAAAGCTTAGTGGTTATATAGGCTCCAAATACTCCAAATGGCAATGATAATACAACTGCAAATGGCAGTAAATAACTTTCGTATTGCGCACTTAATAAGAAATAGACAAAGAGGATACTTAATATAAAAATGAACGTTGTTTGGTTTCCTGCATTTACTTCTTCACGAGTTAATCCAGAATACGCAACAGTATAATTACTTGGTAGTTTTGCAACTTCTTCTTCAATAACTCTAATAGCATCTCCTGTACTATAACCCTCATTGGTTGCACCAGAAATCATGGTAGAATTAAATAAGTTAAAACGCGTTACCGATTGTGGTCCATACACTCTTTTAAGTATTACAAATTGTGTAATTGGTGTCATTTCACCAGAATCTGTACGAACATACATACTATTTAAAGCATTTTCATCTGCTCTATCTTCTGGTAAAGCCTGAATGTATACTCTAAATTGTTTACCAAATCTAGAGAAATCCGAAGCATAAATTCCACCTATATATCCTTGTAATGTAGAGAATATACTGGTTACAGAAACTCCTTTTTCTTTTGCTAGAGGTACATTAACTTCCATTTCGTATTGTGGATAGTTTGTACTAAATGATGATTGTGCATATTTAATTTCTGGATGACTCATTAAAGCCATAGATAATTCTTTATTTGCTTTGTCAAGATCTGTAAATTCGCCACCAAACTTATCTAATAAGTTAATTTCAAAACCAGCTGAGTTACCAAAACCACGAATACTTGGTGGTGAAAAGAAAATAATATTTGCTTCTGGAATAGCTGCTGCTACACCAAATAATTTTCCAGTAATAGCTTGTGCTGAAAGTGCTGGATCTGTTCTGTCTGCCCAATCTTCAAGTTTTATAATACCAAAACCAAAATTACTACCTGCTCCACTAATTAAACTTCTACCTTTAATAAAATTAACTGCTACAATACCATCTATACCTTCTATTTTATTGTATAGATTTCTAGATACAGCATCTGTTCTATCTAAAGATGCTCCTGGAGGTAACTCAATATTTGCAAAAATAATTCCTCTATCTTCATTAGGTACAAACCCTGTAGGTGTAGTTGTTGATGCCCAATAAATACCAATAACAGCAATGATTAACAATAAAACAGAAACAAACTTTCTTCTATATAAAAATTGTAATGACTTACCATATCTGTCTATAGTTGCGTTAAAGCCTCTATTAAAAAGAGTGTAAAAGCGTTTTAAAGGGCTTTTTCCTTTTATTTCTTCATCTTCTTTATGTGGTTTTAATAACAAAGCACATAATGCAGGACTTAATGTTAAGGCATTTACAGCTGAAATTAAAATAGCAATAATCAATGTTACACCAAACTGTTCGTAAAACACACCTGTAGGTCCTGTTACAAATGTTACTGGAATAAATACTGCTGCCATTACCAAAGTAATTGAAATAATAGCTCCAGAAATTTCATTCATTGCTGTTAACGTTGCTTTTTTCGGGTTTTTTTCACCTTCATCTAATTTTGCGTGAACGGCTTCAACAACAACAATAGCATCATCAACCACAATACCAATAGCGAGTACTAAGGCAAATAGCGTTAATAAGTTTATCGAATATCCAAAAACATTCAAGAAAAAGAAGGTACCAATAATTGAAACAGGTACTGCAATTGCAGGAATTAAAGTAGATCTAAAGTCTTGTAAGAAAATAAATACTACTAAGAATACTAGTAAAAAGGCTTCTAATAATGTAGTAATTACTTTATCAATAGATGCATTTAAGAATAAACTTGTATCATAAGGAACAAAAATGTCTAATCCTTCTGGAAGATCTGCTTTTACTTGCTCTAAAGTAACTTTTATATTTTCAATAATTTCTTGTGCATTAGATCCTTTTGTTTGGAAAATCCCCATAAATACTGCTGGTTTTCCAAAACTCATCGCATTTGAAGCGTAAGATTGTGCATCTAACTCTATAGTTGCCACATCTTTTAAACGTAAAAATTGTCCATTTCCTAAAGCTTTAATTACAATATCACTGTATTGTGCTTCATCTTTAAAACGACCACTATACGTTAAAGTATAAGAAAATGATTCACCATTATTCTGACCTAAAGATCCTGCTGCTGCTTCTAAATTTTGTTCGGCTAAAGCTGCAGAAATATCAGAAGGAATTAAATTATAAGAGGCCAATTTCTCTGGATTCAACCAAATACGCATTGCATAATCTTGTTGCGAGAATACACTAACATCACCAACACCACTTATACGTTGCATTGCTGGAATTACGTTAATTTTTAAGTAATTCTGAATAAAAGTAGCATCATATTCATCGCTTTCAGAATACATAGAAATAAACATTAATGCACTAGTTTCTTGCTTTTGTGTTATAATACCTGTTTGAGTAACCTCAGAAGGTAATAAAGGAGTTGCTCTTGCAACACGATTTTGTACGTTTACAGCTGCAATATCAGCATCAACTTCTTGATTAAAATAAACTGTAATTTCTGCTCCTCCTGTATTAGATGCTGTAGAGGTAATATAAGTCATACCTTCTACACCATTAATTTGTTCTTCTATAGGGATTATTACACTCTCTAAAACTGTTTCAGCATTTGCTCCTGTATAATTTGCTGTTACCTTAATTGTTGGAGGGGCTATATCTGGGTATTCCTCTATAGGCAAGCTAGTTATACTAATAACTCCTAGTAAAACTATGATAATAGAGATTACTGTAGAAAGCACTGGTCTTTCAATAAATGTTTTTAACATGACTAATAGGTGTTTTGTTTATCTAATTTCTAAATAAAGTTGGAACTGGTTTTATTGCCTCTTCAAAAGTTGTTTCCTGAGGTGCTATTTCCATACCGTTTCTTAATTTTCCTACTCCTGAAATAATAATCTTGTCATTAATCTCTAAGCCAGATTCTACAACATATAAATTATCTACTGTTCCTTTAACTTTTAAAATTGAAGTTTCAACTTTGTTGTCTGGACCTAATTTAAAAATCATAATATTTCCTTGTTGTTCATACGTTGCTGTTTGAGGTACAACTATGGCATCTTTATATTCTATAGGAAATCTAATTTTACCACTATTTCCATTGGTTAAAATTTCTTTTGGATTATCAAAAGCAGCTCTAATTTGAATAGTTCCTGTACTTTGGTTAATTTGTCCTGTACTAGTTTGAATGCGTCCTTTTTCTGAATATTCTTTACCATTTGCTAAAATCAAAGTTAAATCTGGAGAGTTTTTAATACGCTCTGCTTTATTTTGACCTTCAGATCTTTGTAAATGATCTATATATTGTGCTTCGTTAAAACTGAAAAAAGCATAAACTTGACTTATTTCGCTAACTGTAGTTAATGCTTTTGCATCATTTGGACTAATTAAAGCTCCTTCTCTAAAGTTAATAGCACCTACATAACCATCTATTGGGCTCTTAATAGTTGCATAACCAATATTTGCAGAAACACCACTTAAGTTTGCTTTTGCTTGTGCTAAATTTGCTTTTGCAGTTTCTAATTGTACTGGACTAATAATGTTTTTTTCTACTAGTGGAATTAATTTATCAACTTCAACTTGTGCAACATTAACACGTGCTTTTGCTGCACCTGCATCTTGACTTAAAGACTGCGTTTCTAGTTTAAATAGCATTTGTCCTTTACGTACTTTTTGACCTTCATCTACGTATACTTTTTCTACATAACCAGTTGTTTTTGCTCTAACATCACTATTTACGATACCTTCTATAGTTGCAGGATAATCTGTGTAACCTGAAACTGTTTTTGTTTGTATTTGTGTTACAGGAAATGCTGCTGGTGGCGCTTGTTTTGCTGTTGCAGAAGCCTCTTGTTTATTGTTACAACTTACAAAGACTAAAAATGCACTTAGTGCTAGTAAGGTTTTTATTGTAGTATGTTTCATTTTAATCTTGATTTAAATATCTAATTTATTATTGGTTAATTTATTTCTTAATTCTTCTACAGAGCTGGTGGCTCCGTCTATAAATTTTATATAATCATCATGAAAAGTTAAATCGAACTTTTCGTTTTCATTTTCAATAGTATTTGTCTTTTCTTTATACTCTTTTAATTCTAAATGTATATCACGTTCTTCTTTCCATTTTTGCACCATATTATCTATATGATGAAAAACCATATCTCTATTTATAATAAAGTATTTTTTTCGATCACCAGTTTTGGTGAAATACACAATTTTATTTAAATCTTTTAAATGATTAAGATGAGTAGAAATGGTACTTTTACTTGCACAAAGTATGGTTACCATATCATCAAAAGTGCTTCCTTTTTTACCAGTAAGAATTACGTAAGCTAAAATACGTGCAGCAACAGGAGCTAATTGCTCTCTATCTTCTAAATGAACACCTAGTTTTTCTACTAGACCCATTTTTATTTTACAGATTTCTTGTTTCATTTTATTTACTTTAATACTATTTTAAAAACTAATACTTTAAGAATAGTAAAATTATGGCGCAAAGATAAATTATTAGTTCGGAACAAACCGAACAAAAAGAAGTTAATTTGATGTTAAATGAAAAAAGCCGATAAATTTATCGGCTTTAGTTTTATTTAAAATGAGTTAAAACTCTTTTAATTAGTTTGTTAAAATATTTTTTATGGAGGGTTATTTTACCAAATCTTATAAAAATCTTCTTTAGAAATTACATCTCCATCACAATCATCAATAGTTAAAGTGCCTTCACATAAGCCACCAAACTCATCTTCTTGATTGTTTTCATCGTATTTAGTAACTTTTCCGTTTTTATAAACTGTAATTTGTTTTAAAACTTCATCAGCCTTATTGGTTTCAAAATACCAAGTTGAGAACCCCCAATCTGCATATTCATCATCTCTATTCTCATCCCAATATTGTGAAAAATAATTCATTATATAACTGATTTAAATTGTTCTAAAAAGCGTTTATCATTTTCGTAAAACATTCTTATATCAGGAATTTGATATAACAACATTGCAATACGCTCTATACCCATTCCAAAAGCATAGCCTGAGTATTTTGTTGGATCTATGTTTGCATTTTTCAACACATTTGGATCTACCATTCCACATCCCATAATCTCTAACCAACCAGTACCTTTTGTAATTCTGTAATCGGTTTCAGTTTCTAATCCCCAATAAATATCTACTTCTGCACTTGGCTCTGTAAATGGGAAATAAGAAGGACGCAAACGTATTTTAGATTTCCCAAACATCTCTTTTGTAAAGTATAAAAGTGTTTGTTTTAAATCAGCAAAAGAAACATCAGTATCTATATATAAACCTTCTACTTGATGAAAAATACAATGTGCTCTTGCAGAAATATCTTCGTTTCTAAAAACGCGTCCAGGAGAAATAGTTCTTATAGGTGGTTTGTTATTTTCCATATAACGTACTTGCACAGAAGAGGTGTGTGTACGCAACAAAATATCAGGATTTTGTTCAATGAAAAACGTGTCTTGCATATCTCTTGCTGGGTGATATTCAGGCAAATTCAATGCAGTAAAATTGTGCCAATCATCTTCAATTTCTGGACCTTCAGAAACTGTAAAACCAATTCTATTAAAAACTTCAATAATTTGGTTTCTTACTAAAGATATTGGGTGTCTAGAACCTAATTCAATAGGTTCTTGAGGGCGTGTTAAATCTCCATAAATACCTTTTTCTTCTACAGCATTTTCTAAAGATTCGTTTAATTCTGCCACTTTTCCTTCAGCAGAACTCTTTAACTTGTTTAAAGCTTGCCCAAAATCTTTACGTAATTCAGCATCTACATTTTTAAATTCAGCAAATAAATCTTTTAATAATCCTTTACTTCCTAAATATTTAATTCTAAAAGTTTCAACTTCTTCTTTAGTGGTTGCTTTAAAAGCATTCACGTCTCCAATAAGTTCTTTTACTTTATCTAACATTACCTTTTCAATTAGGTGGCGAATTTACAAATTTTTATTTTTGTTGAATCTAAATTTTGCAATTGAATCCGTATTTTTATGAAAAATATACACAGGAAAATTAATACCTTGTAAATTATAAAAGAGGAACAAAATGAAGAGAAATATCTTACCTAATTTAAAAACATACGCATTTAAAGAGGTAACTTTTGATAAATTAATGCAAAATAGAATTAATAAGGTACTAATTGTTTGCTCTAATTACGATTACTACATGCTTGAAGAAGATGGTAGAATCGAAGAACGAATTTTTAACGAATATACTTCTTTAAACTTAAGACATCCACCAAATTTTATTCATGCAAATTCTGCAAAAAGAGCAATAAAAATGATGGAAACTCATCAAATTGATATTGTAATTACGTGGTTAGATATTGGCAATTATAAAGCTTTTGAAGCTTCAAAAAATATTAAAGAAGCGTTTCCTAATGTACCAATTGCGGCTTTAAGTCATCATTCTTCTCAATTAAGAAGTAAGTTACAAAAAGAAAATACAGATAGTATCGATTTTGTTTTTCATTGGAATGGAAATGCAGATATATTTTTGGCGATTATAAAACTTACTGAAGATAGAATGAATGCCGAAAACGACATTAATGTTGTGGGTGTTAAAGCTATTTTATTGGTAGAAGATTCATTAAAATTTTACTCCAGATATATTCCTATTATTTATAAAGTACTTCTTAAACAAACGCAAGAATTTATGTCTGAAGGATTAAATGAGCATAGAAAAATGCTTTTAATGAGAGGAAGACCAAAAATTTTACTAGCCACAACTTTTGAAGAAGGAATTGATTTATTTGATACGTTTAAAGATAATTTATTAGGAGTAATATCAGATGTTAATTATTACAAAGATGGTGTTAGAAATAAAGAAGCTGGCTTTTTGTTATTAAATTATGTAAGAAATTACAAGCGTTATTTCCCTTTTTTAATTCAATCTTCTAATGCAGATAATGAAAGCCGTGCTTTAGAATTGAAAGGAAAATTTTTATACAAACATTCAGAAACTTTAGGAGTAGACATAAAAAACTATATCATAAAATATTTTGCTTTTGGCGATTTTGAGTTTTGGGATCCTACACAAATGAAAGTTTTGGCAACAGCTAAAGATTTAAGTGAATTTCAAAATGCAATAAAACATGTTACTGAAGATTGTTTAATGTATCATGCAACAAGAAGCGAATTTTCTAAGTGGTTAAAATCTAGAGCATTGTTTCCTTTAGCAAATTTATTAAGCGTTATTGAGTATGATGAATTTGAAAATAACAATGAAATAAGAGATTTTTTAATCAATTCAATTAAAGCTTATAGAGTTTATAGATCTAGAGGAGTAATTGTAAAATTTAATAAAAATAGGTATGATGGTTTTGTTGGGTATGCAAGAATTGGTGAAGGTGCTTTAGGAGGAAAAGCAAGAGGTTTAGCTTTTATAGATTCCTTTTTAAAACGAAATAATTTATACAATAAATACGAAAACGTTAGTATAACCATACCAAGAACAGTTGTAATTAGTACCGACGTTTTTGATCAATTTATAGAAACTCATAAACTTATTAAATTCGCTGCAGAATGTACAGATGATGAAAAAATATTGCATGAATTTATTTCAAAAGATTTACCAAAATGGGCTTTAGAAGATATTAGAGCATTTTTAGAAACAACCAAATGTCCTATTGCTGTTCGATCTTCTAGTTTGTTAGAAGATTCTAACTATCAGCCATTTGCAGGTGTTTTTGCAACCTATATGATTCCAGATTCTGAAATCAATAAAAAAGTTGAAATGGTTTCTAATGCCATAAAATCGGTTATTGCATCTGCTTTTTTTGAAAACAGTAAATTATATCTTAAAGCCATAGCACATACTATAGAAGAAGATAAAATGGCTGTAATTTTGCAAGAAGTTACAGGCAAACAATACCAAGATGTATATTACCCTAATATTTCTGGAGTAGCACGTTCCATTAATTTTTATCCTATTGGCGATGAAAAAGCGAATGAAGGAATTGCTAATATTGCTCTAGGATTAGGAGAAATTATTGTTGGTGGAGGGCAAACCTTGCGTTTTTCACCTTATTATCCAAAGAAAGTATTACAACTATCTTCTCCAGGTTCTACACAAAGAGATACACAACAACATTTTTATGGTTTAGATTTAAATCCTGATAGTTATAAAATTTCAACATGTGAATCCATCAACAAAAAGAAAGTATCTATAAGGCAAGCAGAAAACCATGGTTCTTTAAAATTTGTAGCTTCTACATACGATTTACAAAACAATACAATAAGACCAGGTGTAATGCATGATGGAGTTCGTGTAATTACATTCGATAATATTCTGAAATACAATACATTTCCATTACCAGAAATTTTGCAAGAATTGTTACGAATTGGGCAAAGAGAAATGAGAAGCCCAATAGAAATAGAGTTTGCTGTAAAGTTAGATGTACCAGCAGGAAAGCCCAAAGAATTTAGTTTTTTACAGATAAGACCCATCATAGAAAGTATGGAAACTGTTAGTAAATTACCTAAAAATCTAGATGTTTCTGAAACGATAATTTATTCTGAATCTGCTTTAGGAAATGGAAAATACGAGAATATATTTGATGTAGTATATGTAAAACCAGAGACTTTTAGTGCTGCCAACACAAGAGATATTGCAAATGCTGTTGAAGCCATTAATAAAAAATTTGTGGCAAATGATAAACCTTATATTTTGGTTGGTCCTGGAAGATGGGGATCTAGCGATTCTTGGTTAGGAATTCCTGTACTTTGGTCGCAAATTTCTGCAGCAAAAATAATTGTAGAATCGGGTTTAAATAATTTTAGAATAGATCCAAGTCAGGGAACCCATTTTTTCCAAAATTTAACGTCTTTCAAAGTCGGTTATTTAACTATAAATCCATTTATAGAAGATGGTTTTTTTGATGTTGATTATTTAAATAAACAAGAAGCTGTTTTTGAAAATAAATATTTAAGACACATTTCTTTTAAAAAGGAACTTACAGTTGTTATTGATGGTGAAAACAATAAGGCAGCTATTTTTAAAGAAGATATTTTATTAGAAAATACGATTTCAAATATAGAAGAATCAATTGAAGAATTACCACCAGAAGGATTTATGTAAAATAGATATATAATAAAAAACACACCTTTAATATATTGGTAAATAGTCAAATTCGCAAAAAATGGATAAACTATTGTTAAATATCAAAAAACACCTTATTTAATTTCATACACAATCAATTTTAAAATGTATTTTTGATCTTAAATTTATTCAATAAAAATTTATTAATTGTATCATTATGAATGTAAAGGAAATTTTAACAAATCTAGAAACTAAACACCCTGGAGAAATAGAATATTTACAAGCTGTTAAGGAGGTTTTAGAATCTATTGAAACAATATACAATGAAAATCCACAATACGAAGCTGCTAAAATTATAGAGCGTTTAGTAGAACCAGATCGAATTTTAACATTTAGAATTTCTTGGATTGATGATGCAGGTCAAGTGCAAGTAAATTTAGGGCACAGAATTCAATTTAATAATGCAATTGGTCCTTACAAAGGAGGTATTCGTTTACACCCAAGTGTAAATCTAAGTATTTTAAAGTTTTTAGGATTTGAGCAAATCTTTAAAAATGCGTTAACAACATTGCCAATGGGTGGTGGAAAAGGAGGTTCAGATTTTAATCCTAAAGGAAAATCGGACACTGAAATTATGCGTTTTTGTCAAGCATTCATGTTAGAGTTGTGGAGAATGATTGGCCCAAGTACAGATGTACCAGCAGGAGATATTGGAACTGGTGGTAGAGAAATTGGGTTTATGTATGGTATGTATAAAAAATTACAACAAGAGCATACAGGCGTTTTTACAGGAAAAGGTTTAAATTGGGGAGGAAGTTTAATAAGACCTGAAGCAACAGGTTTTGGTGGCGTTTACTTTACAAAAGAAATGTTACAGACTAAAAACGACACTTTTGTTGGTAAAACAATTGCACTTTCTGGTTTTGGAAATGTAACTTGGGGAGTTGCTTTAAAAATTACTGAATTAGGAGGAAAAGTAGTTACAATTTCTGGTCCTGATGGATATATTTATGATGAAAAAGGTTTAGATGCCGATAAAATAAATTACTTATTATACTTAAGAGCTTCTAATAATGATATTGTTTCTCCTTATGCAGAAGAATTTCCAGACTCTAAATTTTATCCGAACGAAAAACCTTGGAGTGTAAAATGCGATATTGCAATGCCTTGTGCAACTCAAAATGAATTAAATGGAGATGATGCCCTAAAATTAGTTGCAAATGGTGTACAGTATATAGCAGAAGTTTCTAACATGGGTTGTACTGCAGAGGCTGTTCATGTATTTCATAATGCTAAAATTTTATACGGACCAGGTAAGGCAGTAAATGCTGGTGGTGTTGCAACTTCTGGGTTAGAAATGACTCAAAACTCTATGAAAATGAGCTGGACAAAAGATGAAGTAGATGAAAAATTGCTTCAGATTATGCATTCTATTCATACAGCATGTTTAAAATACGGAACAGAAGAGGATGGTTATATAAATTATGCAAAAGGAGCAAATATTGCTGGTTTTATTAAAGTAGCAGATTCTATGTTAGATTTAGGAGTAATATAAATAAAAGACTCAATTCAAAAAAGAAAGCATCATTTATATGATGCTTTTTTTTTGCTTTTTGCTAAAATATCAACCTTAAAATTTATGATATCTAATTTTACATAACTGAAAATTATTATATTTACAGCATTATATTTTGTACAATTCGTAAAAAAACACACTCTAAATTATGGAATCAAAAATTAAAGAATTTATGAAAATGGTTAAAACAAGAAATAACCATGAACCCGAATTTTTACAAGCAGTTCAAGAAGTTGCAGAAACTGTAATTCCTTATATCGCAAAAAATGATATTTATAATGGTAAAAACATTCTTTTAAGAATGGTAGAGCCAGAAAGGTTAATATCTTTTAGAGTGTCTTGGGTAGATGATGATGGAGAAATTCAAGTAAATAGAGGATATCGAATACAAATGAACTCTGCAATTGGTCCATATAAAGGTGGTTTACGTTTTCATCCAACAGTAAATGCAAGTATTTTAAAGTTTTTAGCTTTTGAGCAGGTTTTTAAAAACTCTTTAACAACGTTGCCAATGGGTGGAGGAAAAGGAGGTTCAGATTTTGATCCAAAAGGAAAATCAGACAACGAAATTATGCGTTTTTGTCACGCTTTTATGAGCGAATTATTTAGACATATTGGTTCAAATACAGATGTACCTGCTGGAGATATTGGAGTAGGAGCAAGAGAAATTGGTTTTATGTTTGGTAAATATAAACAACTATGCAATGAGTTTACTGGAGTTTTAACAGGTAAAGGGCAATCTTGGGGAGGTTCTTTAATTAGACCAGAAGCAACAGGTTATGGAAATGTTTATTTTGCAGACAATATGCTAAAACGCAAAAACGATTCTTTTAAAGGTAAAAAAGTTGTTATTTCTGGTGCAGGAAATGTTGCTCAATATGCAGCAGAAAAAGCAATTGAATTAGGGGCAACTATTTTAACATTGTCAGATTCTGGAGGCTATATTTTTGATGAAGATGGAATTGATACAGAAAAGTTAGCACACGTAATGTATATCAAAAATATAAAAAGAGGTAGAATTAGCGAATATGTAGATACATATCCAAATGCAAAATTTGTTAAAGGAGAAAGACCTTGGTCTGTAAAATGCGATATTGCTTTGCCTTGTGCAACTCAAAATGAATTAAATGGAGAAGAAGCAAAAACGTTAATTGAAAATGGTTGTATGTGTGTTTCAGAAGGTGCAAATATGCCTTCTACTCCAGATGCAGTGCACGAGTTTACAAAAGCAAAAATATTATTTGCTCCAGGAAAAGCGAGTAATGCTGGTGGTGTTGCAACTTCTGGTTTAGAAATGAGTCAAAATTCTTTAAGAATTTCTTGGTCTAGAGAAGAAGTAGATTCTAGATTAAAAGATATTATGGAAGATATTCACGATTCTTGTGTACAATATGGAGAGCAAGAAGATGGTTCTATAGATTATATTTCTGGTGCAAATATTGCAGGTTTTGTAAAAGTTGCAGATGCCATGTTAGCTCAAGGTGTTATTTAAAGAAAGTAATTAAGTTAGTATAAATAGGAAACGCATTAATTTATTAATGCGTTTCTTTGTTTTTTTGCTGATATATAAAAATATGGATATTCTTCTCTTTATAGGTTTGGGTTTTATGATTGCTGCAGGAGGCAGTATAACTCCTAGTTTTCTAAATTTAACAGTGGTAAAGTTTAGTTTAAGAAATGGTGTAAAAGCAGCACTTTACTTAATTGGTGGGTATGCAACTGTTTTATTTTTTCAGGCAAATATTGGTGCGTATTTATCTAATATTTTAATGGAAAATTCAGAATATATTACCTTAATTCAGAAAATAGGAACTGTAATTTTACTTTTGTTATCTATCAATTTTTTTAGATTGCATTATACATCAAAAGAGAAAAAAGAAAAAGAAGATATTCCTAAATCGAAAGCCTATTTTCATGGAATTTTAATGTCTTCTTTAAACACAATTGCGATTCCTTTTTACTTTACATCAATTTCCTTTCTAATAGGATTAGAGTATTTTGAATACTCCTATTTAAACGGGTTTTTCTTTTCAATAGGCTCAACAATGGGGTCTTTTACATTATATGCTGTCTATGCAATTGTTGCTAATAAAATTGAGGATAAATTAACATATATTGCCACAAAAATGGATTTTATTTTAGGATGCTTAACAGGTTTTGTTGCAATTGCAAATGCTGTTTATTTGTACATCCAATAATATAACTTGAATTCATTTTTATTATATTTTTGTATAACAGCAGTTTTTTAATCTTTTTAGTTCGATATTTTCTTTTATTTTAGGTGATATAATTGAATCTTTTTATACAATAATATTATGAAAGTAACCAAAAACATATTAGTTGGAGGCAAACACCAAAAACCTATTGTAACCGATGTTTTTTATGTTGATGATCATCAGCCTAAAAAAGTAGTGATTTTTTGTCATGGATATAAAGGTTTTAAAGATTGGGGAGCTTGGAATTTAATGGCTAAAGAATTTGCAAAAGCTGGTTTTTTCTTTATAAAATTTAATTTTGCTTATAATGGAGGAACTCCAGAAAACCCAATTGATTTTCCAGATTTAGAAGCTTTTGGGAATAACAATTACACCAAAGAATTAGATGATTTAGAAAGTGTTTTAGATTGGATTTCATCCGAAGAAAAATATAAAAAAGAAGCTGATATTAACAATATTTCTGTAATTGGACACAGTAGAGGTGGAGGAATTGTGTTGATAAAAGCCAACGAAGATGCAAGAATAAAAAAAGTAATTTCTTTGGCAGCAATTTCAGATATTGGCTCAAGAAGTTCTACAATTGGCGATTTAGAAAATTGGAAAAAAGATGGCGTAAAATATGTTGTTAATGGACGAACAAAACAAAAAATGCCTCATTATATTCAGTTTTATGAAAATTTTAAAGTTCATGAAGAGCGTTTAAACATTCAAAAAGCTGTAGAACAAATTAACATTCCACAATTGGTAATTCACGGAAATAAAGACACTTCAATTCTTGTTGATGAAGCCCATAAAATAAATTCTTGGAATTCTAAAAGCATTTTAAAAATTATCGAAAATGCAGATCACGTTTTTAATGTTTCTCATCCTTGGGAAAAAGAAAACGTATCAAAAGAATTACAAGAAGTTACCGAAATTTGTATTGATTTTTTAGGAAATTAATTTTGTATATTTGAGAACAAAATAACCTCACTTATAGATGATAACAGAAAAAAAAGATCAAGAAATTGACAGAAAAGCAGCTATTAAAAAGCTAGGAAATTATGGTAAATATGCAGCTTTAACAGCTTTAGGAACATTTATTATGTTAAATCCTAAAAAAGCACAAGCATCTAGCTAATTAAACTTTTTCTAAACCATCAATTTAATTGGTGGTTTTTATCTTAATAAGATTTTTGTTTTCATAAAAAAAAGAAACATCTTTCGTATTTTCGAAAGATGGAATTACAACCTCCTTTTCGTAAAATAATTCATGTAGATATGGATGCTTATTATGCTTCTGTAGCAGAATTAGACAACCCAGAATTGCGTGGAAAAGCCATTGCTGTTGGTGGAGGAGGAGATAGAGGCGTAGTTTCTGCTGCAAGTTATGAAGCCAGAAAATTTGGTGTAAAATCTGCTATGAGCAATGTTTTGGCGAAACAAAAATGTCCACATATTATTTTTGTAAAATCAGATTTTGCACGTTACAAAGAGTTATCAGCACAAATAAGAGAAATCTTTTACGAATATACAGATTTGGTGGAACCACTCTCTTTAGATGAAGCCTATTTAGATGTTACAGTCAATAAAAAAGACAATCCTTCTGCAAATGATATTGCTAGAGAAATCCGCCAGAAAATATATGATAAAACTGGTTTACGAGCATCAGCAGGTATTTCTATTAATAAATTTATTGCAAAAGTAGCTTCAGATATTAACAAACCAAATGGACAAAAAACAATTCATCCAGAAGAAGTCATCAAATTTTTAGAGGAATTACCTGTCAATAAATTTTACGGAGTTGGTAAAGTAACTGCTGCAAAAATGTATAATTTGGGCATTTTTGTTGGAAACGATTTAAAGAAAAAATCGTTAGAAGAACTATCACTTTTGTTTGGTAAATCTGGAAATCATTATTATAATATTGTTAGGGGAATTCATAACAGCGAAGTAAAACCCAATAGAATCCGAAAATCTGTTGGAGCAGAACGTACTTTTTTTGAAAATATTTCTTCTGAAATTTTTATGTTAGAAAAGCTACATGATATTGCTGATGAAATTGAAAAACGGATGGAAAAAAGTAATTCTAAAGGAAAAACCATCACTTTAAAAATTAAATATTCAGATTTTACGAGACAAACAAGAAGTAAAACTGTAGAGCATTATATGAGTAAAAAAAGCGAGTTTTTCCCCATTGTAAAAGAGTTGTTATATCAAGAAGAATTAGAAAATTCTGTACGCCTTTTAGGACTTTCTTTTAGCAATTTGAACATTAACAAAAAAGAACCAGTTTGGGTGCAATTAAAATTTAAGTTTTGATGTTTTGCAGTTTAATATATTAAAAATTTTTAGAGATGAAACAAAATATTATACTAACTTTAGTAATGTTGAGCTTTATTTTATCTTGCCAAAAGCAAGAAGTTAAGGAAGAAAAAACTACAGAGTTAAATAAAAAAAATTGGCATTTAGATTCTTTAAATGAAAAAGCATTACAACATTTAGATACTTCAAGAAGAGATCATCAACTTTTTAAACAAGATATAGAAAACTATGAAAAATTTGGTGATTATTATAAGAGTTTACCTTTGAATAAATCTCCATTTCCTGTTGCTGTTTACGATTATGCTGTTTCTGGTTTTCCTTTTGTGATACAAAAAGATAGCACTATTTTTAAAGGGATAAAAATAGGTGAATACATAGATCCTGAAAGTGATGTTATCACAGAAAAACTAACGCTATTTATTTTAACAAATGATATAAATTCTGTTGAAACGTATCTGGTAGAATCTAGAAATTTCCCTTATTTAACTGCTGAAGGGGATTTTAAAGTTTCTAACAATTCTTATGATTGGGTTTTTTCTGCAAGTCCTGATGGTTTTTCTGTACTTTTAGTAAACATGAAACTTTTCGATTTGCGTTTTGGAGAAACAATTATTATTTATCCTCAAATAGATAAAACATTTTTATATGATCAAATTAAAGATTCGCCCAATAATTACAAGAACTTTGAAGACTATAAAAAAGTTATAATTAATAATAATAAAGTACAAAAACAGCTTTTATCAGAAAATAATATAAAATGAATATTGTAAGAACAAATTCAGAGAGTTCAGATTTTATAAATTTAGTAAAACAATTAGATGCGTATCTTAAAATTACTGATGGTGATGAACATACTTTTTATAATCAATTTAATAATATTGATGTTCTAAAACAGGTTGTAGTACTTTATGATGATACTGAAATAAATTCAGCACAATTAAATTTTCCAGTTGGTTGTGGAGCCATAAAAAAGTTCGATGAGATTTCTGTGGAAATAAAAAGAATGTTTGTTGTATCAGAAAAAAGAGGACAAGGTTTTGCACAAAATATAATATCAGAATTAGAGATTTGGGCAAAAGAATTAGGCAATAAAAAATGTGTTTTAGAAACAGGAAAAAGACAAATTGAAGCTATACAATTTTATAAGAAATGTGGTTATAAAATTATTCCAAATTATGGGCAATACACAGCAATGGAAAATAGTATTTGTTTCGAAAAAAAACTATAAATGAACTACAGTTACTGGGAATTAAAAGAATGGTTTACCAACATCGATTTTACAATTGTTGGTAGTGGAATTGTAGGTTTAAATTGTGCTTTAGAACTCCAAAAAAAGTATCCAAAAGCAAAAATTTTAATTCTTGAAAAAGGAATGTTACCTCAAGGTGCAAGTACAAAAAACGCAGGTTTTGCTTGTTTTGGTAGTTTGTCAGAAATTATTGATGATTTAAATTCTCATACAGAAGAAGAAGTTTTTAATTTGGTAGATAAACGTTGGAAAGGATTGCAATTATTGCGTAAAAATTTGGGTGATAAAAACATCGATTTTCAGCCAAATAAAGGCTTTGAATTATGTGAATCTGGAGATTTTTTTGAGAAATGTATTGCTGAAAAAGAAGCAATAAACCAGCTATTAAAACCTATTTTTAAAGAAGATGTTTTTTCTGTTTGTGCTAATCGTTTTGGTTTTCAAAAAGTGCATCAACAATACATTGTTAATAATTTTGAAGGGCAGATTGATACTGGAAAAATGGCATCAGAACTACTAAAAAAAGTACAGGCTTTAGGTGTAAAAATTTTAAACAATATTTCAGTTGAAAGTTTTGTAGAAAATAGTGCAAATATCAACATAAAAACCAACAGATTAGATTTTTACACTAAAAAATTATTAATTGCAACAAATGGTTTTGCTAATAAATTATTAAAGGAAAATGTGCAACCTGCAAGAGCACAAGTACTTATTACAAAGCCAATTAAAAACTTACCAATAAAAGGTACTTTTCATTTAGACAAAGGTTATTATTATTTTAGAAATATTAACAATCGTATTTTGTTTGGTGGAGGAAGAAATCTCGATTTTAAAACAGAAGAAACTTCAGAATTTGGCGAAACTGAGATAATACAACATCAACTTGAAAAAATTTTAAAAGAAACCATTTTACCCAATACAAATTTTGAAATTGAACACAGATGGAGTGGAATTATGGGTGTTGGAAATCAAAAGAAAGCCATTGTAAAACAACTTTCTAACAATGTGTTTTGTGGAGTTCGTTTAGGAGGAATGGGCATTGCCATTGGTAGTTTGGTGGGTAAAGAATTGGCAGATTTGGTTAATTAAGCCAACAAGAAATTATAATTCTCTTTTTTAGTATTTTGAATTTAAATGCTAAATTATTTAAGATGTGTTTGCATTCTTATTCAAATTTGTTCAGTAATTTAGTTGAATGAAAGAAAATTCCCCAAATTTTGATGTAATTATTATTGGTGGAGGTTTAGCAGGTTTGTGTAACGCAATTCATCTTTCAAAATTTGGCAAAAGTGTTTTGTTGATAGAAAAAAATAGCTATCCAAAACACAAAGTTTGTGGCGAATATATATCTAATGAAGTATTGCCTTATTTGTCTTTTTTAGAGATCAATCCTTTTGATTTTGGTGCAGTAAAAATTGATGATTTTCAATTATCAACTACAAATAATAACCTAATTTCTGCAAAATTACCTTTAGGTGGTTTTGGAATTTCTCGCTACAAATTAGATTTCATTTTATCAGAAAAAGCAAAAGAAAATGGCGTTGTAATTTTACAAGACGTTGCTACAAATATTACTTTTAAAGATGCTGTTTTTAGTGTAGAAACGAAAGAAAACGACACTTTTACATCAACAATAACCATTGGCGCTTTTGGTAAACGTTCGTTATTAGATGTAAAATTGGAACGTACTTTCATCAAAAAAAAATCGCCTTATTTGGGTGTTAAGATTCATGTAAAAGGAGAATTTCCAACAAATTTAGTGGCACTTCATAATTTTAAAGGTGGTTATTGTGGCGTTTCTAAAGTAGAGAATAATGTGATTAATTTGTGTTATATCACTAGTTTTTCATCCTTTAAAAAATATAAGAATATTGATGATTTTCAGGAAAATGTAGTATTCAAAAACACCTTTTTAAAGGAGATATTCCAAAATTCAAAGCCAATTTTTGAGCAACCTTTATCTATTAGTCAAATTTCTTTTGAAACCAAAAATCCTGTAGAAAATAACATATTAATGTGTGGAGATTCTGCAGGAATGATTCATCCACTTTGTGGAAATGGAATGAGTATGGCAATCCAATCTGCGCAAATTGCGTCTAAACTCATTCTAAATTATTTAGATGATAAAAATTTAACAAGAAAAGAACTCGAAAACAACTATATTTCAGAATGGAATCATCAATTTAGTTGGCGTTTAAAATCAGGTCATTTTATTGCAAAATTGTTCAGAAACGATAAAATTGCAAACGTTTTACTACAAATTTTAAGCAAAATGCCGTTTTTATTGCCAATGATTATTAAACAAACACATGGAAAACCAATAAAGCTATAATGGACTTTTTTATCAGCACAAAACAAAGAACAGACAAAGAAGAATTGATGGACGATTTTTCTATTGGTGGCGATTTATTAAGAGATACTTTAGATAAATTAGAAAATATAAATAGATGGTTAGGAGGAAATAAAGTAACTGTAAATGGTTTAAAATCAATCTTAAAAAACCATCCAAAAGATAAAGAAATTACCATTGTAGATGTTGGTTGTGGTCATGGAGATATTTTGAGAGATGTTGCAAAATTCGGGAGAAAAAACAATTATAAATTCAAATTAATTGGAATTGATGCAAATCCAACAGCAATTGATTATGCAAATGAATTATCTTTAGAGTATCATGAGTTAACATTTGAAACCCAAGATATTTTTTCTGAAGATTTTAAAAAACGTGAATTTGATGTTGTTTTAGCAACCTTATTTTTTCATCATTTTAAGGAACCAGCATTAGTTTCATTTTTAAAAAACACGTTACAACAAACCAAAATAGGGATTGTAGTAAACGATTTACACAGACATAAATTAGCTTATTATTTGTTTATGTTACTATCAATTTTCATCAGCAACAAAATGATTATTGAAGATGGATTAACATCCGTTTTAAGAGGTTTTAAAAGGAAGGATTTAGTAGAAATGTCAGAAAAAATAAATTTGAAACCAGAAATTTCGTGGAAATGGGCATTTCGTTTTTTATGGATTCTGAAGAGTTCAAATTTTAAGGTTCAAGATTGAAGTAAGTTAGTCATTTAAGTTAAAGAAAATTACAGCATTTGTATCAGTGAAAATCTGTGAAATCTGTGTCAAAAAATATATATAGAATAACTCCGAGAATCTCTGTGAAAAAACTCTGTGAATCTCAGTGTAACAACAAAATATGAAAGTAAAAATAACATCGGTTGCAAAACAACTTCCAAAGTATTATCGAGAAACAAAAGATATCATTCCGTTTGTAGAAATGTGGATGCAAGATCAAGACACTCGTTTTCAAAGAAAAGTCACTAAACTTTTTGAAGGAGCAGGTGTTGATAAACGTTACTCAATTATGGATCCAGAAGAAGTTTTTACAGCAACTTCTTTCGAAGATAAAAATAATATTTACGCAAGAGAAGTTGTAAAATTAGCAGAGCAATCACTCAAAAAATCGTTAGAAAAAGCCAATTTAAAGGCTACAGAAATCGATTATATAATTACAGTAAGTTGCACAGGAATTATGATTCCTTCTATGGATGCATATTTGATTAATTCGCTTCAAATGAAACAAGATATTGTGCGTTTACCAGTAACTGAAATGGGTTGTGCAGCAGGAGTTTCAGGTATTATTTATGCAAAGAATTTTTTAAAATCGAATCCAAATAAAAGAGCAGCTGTTGTGGCTGTAGAAGCACCAACAGCAACGTTTCAACTCGAAGATTATTCTATGGCAAATATTGTAAGTGCAGCCATTTTTGGTGATGGAGCATCAGCTGTAATTTTATCTTCTTATAAAGATGATAAAGGTCCAGAAATCGTTGATGAAGCCATGTATCATTTTTACGATGCAACACATATGATGGGTTTCAATTTGGTGAATTCTGGTTTGCAAATGATTTTAGACAAGGAGGTTCCACAGAAAATTTCAGATCATTTTCCAGCAATTGTACATCCTTTTTTAGAACGAAATAAGTTAACAATTGACGATGTAAACCACTTGATTTTTCATCCAGGAGGAAAGAAAATTGTACAAACTGTAGAAGATTTATTTGGAGTTTTAGGCAAAAATATAGACGATACTAAAGAAGTTTTACGTTTGTATGGAAATATGTCTAGTGCAACAGTTTTATACGTTTTAGAACGATTTATGGATAGAAATCCTGCAAAAGGTGAAAGAGGTTTAATGTTAAGTTTTGGCCCAGGTTTTTCTGCACAACGAATTTTGTTGGAATGGTAGATTTGTAGAAATAACAAAAATTATTTTTAATAAAGCGAATGAATCAAACTGAAATCATAAAAAACCTTCCTTATAAAAAACCATTTTTGTTTGTTGATGAACTCACAGAAATTTCAGAAAATGGAATTATTGGAAACTATACATTTAAAAAAAACGAGTTTTTTTACGAAGGCCATTTTAAAAATAATCCAATTACACCAGGCGTTATTTTAACGGAAACAATGGCACAAATTGGTTTAGTTTGTTTAGGAATTTTTCTTTTGAAAGATGAAATTTTATCCGAAGAAAAAAAACCAAAAATTGCTTTAACGTCTAATAATATCGATTTCTTTTTACCTGTTTTACCAAACGAAAAAGTAACTGTTATTTCAGAAAAAGAATATTTTAGATTTAACAAACTAAAATGTAAAGTTAAAATGATGAATGAGAAAAATGAATTGGTTTGTAGAGGAACAATTTCTGGAATGTTAATAATTTAGAATAGATCTGACAGGTTTTAAAAATCTTTCAGGTATGAAAAATATAAGTTAAGAAGAGTCAAATCTGTGAAAATCCATGAAATCCGTGTCAAAAAATCAGCATAAATGAAAAACAGAGTTGTAATTACAGGTTTAGGAGTTGTTGCACCAAATGGCGTTGGTTTATCAGCATTTACAAATGCAATAAAAGCAGGCAAATCCGGAATTACATTTCATCAAGAATTAAAAGACAAAGGTTTTTCTTGTTGTATTGGAGGAATTCCAGAAATATCCGAAGAAAAAAAACTCGAATATTTATCGCCTTTACAATTAAGAGGATTCAATAGCACCTCTATTTTATATGGTTGTATGGCTGGAATTGATGCGTGGAAAGATGCAGGTTTTTCCGTTGATGAAAACTCGAAATTAGATTACGATTCAGGCTTAATTTTTGGAACAGGAACCTCAGGAATTGAAAAATTTAGAGAATCGATTTATAAAATTGACGACCAAAATGTAAGACGTTTAGGAAGCACATCTGTTGTGCAAACCATGGCAAGTGGAATTTCTGCATATTTAGGTGGAATATTAGGTTTTGGGAATCAAGTAACCACAAATTCATCTGCATGTACAACAGGAACAGAAGCTTTATTGTTAGGATTTGAGCGCATTAAAAACGGCAAAGCAAAACGTATGTTGGTAGGTAGTTCTAGTGATAGCAGTTTGTATACTTGGGGAGGTTTTGATGCAATGAGAGTCATGAGTTACAAGCATAATGATAATCCAGAAAAAGGCTCAAGACCCATGAGTGAAACTGCTGCAGGTTTTGTGCCTGGAAGTGGAGCAGGAGCTTTGGTTTTAGAATCTTTAGAAAGTGCTTTGGCAAGAAATGCAACGATTTATGCAGAGGTTTTAGGAGGCAATATTAATTCTGGAGGACAAAGAAATGGAGGAACTTTAACAGCGCCAAATGCAGAGGCTGTTCAAAAATGTATTACTGATGCAATTGTAGATGCCAATATTTCTGCAGATGAAATTGATGCGATAAATGGCCATTTAACAGCAACAACAAAAGATATTTTAGAGATAGAAAACTGGACGAAAGCTTTGCAAAGAAAAGGAGCAGATTTTCCTTTTATCAACTCCATAAAATCGCAAATTGGGCATTGTTTGGCAGCAGCTGGTGCAATTGAAAGTGTGGCTTCTGTGATGCAAATAAAAGAGCAATTTGTGTTTCCAAATATCAATTGTGAAGATGTGCATCCAGAAATTAAAGATTTGATTTCTGTGGATAAAATTCCAACAAAATTAATAGAAAAAGAAATTAATATTGTTGCAAAAGCAAGTTTTGGTTTTGGTGATGTAAATGCTTGTGTTATCTTTAAAAAATATTAAATTATAACAATAACGTGTCAGTTCGAGCGCAGTCGAGAACTCAATAAACCTTTCGACTGCGCTCAAGGAGACATTTATAATTACAAAATGACAAAAGAAGAAATCATAGCAAAATTAACGACGATTGTAAAACCTTATATTCATAATGAAGAAGGGTTTAAAAACATGAATGAAGACACCGATTTTATAAAGGATTTAGACATTAATTCTGCAAATTTGGTTGATATTATTTTAGATGTGGAAGACGAGTTTGATATTCATATTGATAACGATTCTATGGAAAAAATGCTTTCTGTAAAAGAAACAGTCATTATTATTCAAACTAAAATGAATGCCTAATGATTGGCAATGATGTTGTTGATTTAAATCTTGCAAAAACCGAAAGTAATTGGCAACGTAAAGGATTTTTAGAGAAACAATTTACCGATTTTGAGATTAATGAAATCTTAAAATCAGCAAATCCATTTTTGAAAGTTTGGTTGTTTTGGTCTATGAAAGAAGCTGCTTATAAATGCTATGTTCAAGAATATAAAAAAAGATTTTTTGCACCTAAAAAGTTTTCTTGTAAAATAATTTCAGATAGGGAAGGAGTCGTTCAGATTGAAACTAAAAAATATTTCATAAATTATTTAATATCAGGAAATTATATTGTTTCTGTTGCTAAAGAAAATAGGGATTTAAAAATGGTTTCAGAGTTGTTTTTTATTGACAAAAATGAAAGTTCAACCAAAATTATAAACGATAAATTAGTATCTTTTTTTACTGATGATACTCAACTTTTGAAAAACGATTTAGGAATTCCTTATTTGTATCAAAATAACAAGAAAATAGATGTTTCAGTTTCAAAATCCCATCATGGAAATTATGGAGCATTTGCATTTTCTACTTTTTAAAAAGAGGAAAAATAAAGATAAAATATGTCGCAACTAAAAACTAAAGAACTACTTTTTAATTTGTGTAAAGATTTTGTAAATA
Source organism: Polaribacter vadi (assembly GCF_001761365.1). Classification (NCBI taxonomy): domain Bacteria; kingdom Pseudomonadati; phylum Bacteroidota; class Flavobacteriia; order Flavobacteriales; family Flavobacteriaceae; genus Polaribacter; species Polaribacter vadi. The sequence continues at coordinate 2,553,846 of NZ_CP017477.1, forward strand.
AACGTTTACAAACTGTTGAAGAAATTATTTCATCGAACCAAAAAGGATTGCAATCTGAAACTAAAAGTTCTGCAGGAGATAAGCACGAAACAGGTAGAGCCATGTTGCAGTTAGAGATGGAAAAAGCAAGTCAGCAATTAGAAGGAATTTCTATAATGAACCAAATTTTATCCAAAGTTGATATTTCTAAAAGCTCTAAAATTGCACATTTAGGAAGCGTTATTATTACAAATAAAGCCAACTATTTTTTAAGTATTTCTGCTGGGCAATTATCAGTAAAAAACAATACCTATTTCGCGATTTCTATTTCATCACCAATTGGAAAATTGTTATTAGGAAAAAAGGAAAATGAGGAAGTTTTATTTAATGGGAATTTAATAAAGATTAAAGAAATTTTTTAAAAGATTCCTTAGCAGATTTTCAAGTTGATTTCTTTTCCGTTTTCTAATTCTTCAAAATGATTTAAAAACACAATTTGATTTTCAACTTCAGCTTCAATTAACCAATAAGCACCTTTAAAATAGGAGTTTAAAACAGTTGCAGAAATATCAGATTTCTCTACAATTTTTATTTGATGAGGATATAACAAGTGATTTTTGTTATCAATAACAATTTCATTAACATCATCAAACAAAGCAGCAATGTATTTTTCTGTTGGATTATTATAAATTTCTTTGGGATTATTGTTTGCTAAAATCTTGTTATTTCTAATGATGATTAGTTGATCAGCAAAAGAAAGGGCATCATTTTTATCATGTGTTGCAACAATACAAGCAATATTTTTATCCTTTAAATATTTAAATAAACGTCTTCTTAATGAATTTTTTTTAAAGTTATCTATTTGTCCAAAAGGCTCATCTAACAAAATTAATTCGGGTTCATTTGCTAAAGCTCTAGCAATAGCAACTCGTTGTTTTTGTCCACCACTTAAGTTTTTCACTTTTGTGTTTTCAAAAGCTTTCATTTCAATTACGTCCAACAATTCTTGCGTTCTTGCTTCACTTTCTTCAGGATAAAAACGCGATAAGAATTTTTTTATGTTTTCAGAGACAGAAATATAAGGCATCAAATCGAAATCTTGAGCCACATATTTAAAGAAGTCCATTCCTGGAACTAAATGAAATTCTGGACCTAAAACCTGATTTTCATTCCAAAAAATAGTGCCTTTTTGTAAATCTAACAAACCGTAAATTGCTTTTAATAAAGTAGATTTTCCACAACCACTTTCACCCATAACACAAAGGTGTTCGCCTTTTTGCAAAGTGAAATTAAAATTATCTAAAACTATTTTATTTTTAGAATATCCAAAAGTGATGTTGTTTACTTGAAGCATAAAAAATTATAAAAAACGGTTATACCAACTCTCTTCAATTGGTATTTTCCAGAAGTTTTTAAAATCGTGATTATTGGTAATTAAATTATCAAAAATGATGGTTTTTGCAGTAACAGCTCTATTTTTTACCAATTTTTTGAAGTCTTTCAACTCTTTATATTGTACAAATTCGCCTTGTTTAAAACAAACATTCATTTTGTCTAACAACTCAACTTTATACGTTTCTTGCAGTTCTAAAATAAAGGAAACAGAAGCATCAATGTCAGTATTTGTAATTGTGGCATTTTCATCATCCGTAATTAAAACAATAAACCTGTTGTATAAAAACTGATAGGAAACTTTAAAATTTTCGTCCTCTTTTTTCCAATTTTCGACAAATGTTTTTATTTTTTGCTCAATTTCTGGAATCTCTGCAGGGTAAAATTTTCTGTTAGAAGGATAAATCCAAACTTTAGCATCTTCAGAAATTTCGGTATAATCAACAAACATTGTATAGATTTTTTAGACTGCAAAGATACCAAAGAAAAATCGCAAACTTGAATTTTTCAAACTTGCGATTTTAATCTATTTTTATAAAGTTAGTTTCCGTTTATAAAGTCGATTTTATCAACGAAACAAAATCTTCTTGTGTACTTAATCCTTTGTCTTTATTATACCAAACTTGCAAATATTCTTTAAATTGAGGGTCTAAGCTTCCGTTTTTTTCTTTGTAATCTGCAACCATTTTTGTGGCAACTTTTGGTCTTGGTCCCCAAGTATCAATTACATTATTATCTGTATCTAACGCAATTAATTTTGGAATAGATCTGCCACCATTTGTCAAAAACAAATCCATTAACGCTAAGTTTTCATCACGCAAAACCAACTTTAAGTTGATATTTTTGTTGAGTTCCGCCATTTTATGAATTACAGGTAAATTCTGTGCAGCATCTCCACACCAACCTTCAGTAAGTACCAACCAAGTTTGTGGTGATGCTAATTTTTGAATTTCTTGCGCAGTTTCATCAGAAATTTTGGTGGTTTTATCCAAACGTTTCATTCTGCTGTTATTCAATTTACTGTAGTTTAAAATATAGTCAGATTGTTCTGGTCCAGTAGATTTTCCTTCAGCCAATAAATCTTTTACTAAATCTCTATATTCTTGATATGTATAAGTGTTTTCTAAACTTTTTGAAATAATATCTTTCATAATTCTCTTCTAATTTCAACCTTTTAGACGCAAATTAAAACAAAACTTACAAGATTATTTCTTTTGCTTTTTTAAGCTTTCAAGAATATCTTTTGTCATCGATTCTAAATCAAATTTATGTTCCCAATTCCAATCTTTTCTAGCTTGAGAATCATCAATAGTTTGTGGCCAACTATCTGCAATTTCTTGTCTAAAATCTGGATTATAAGTAATTTCAAAATCAGGAATATGCTTTTTAATTTCTGCAGCAATTTCTTTTGGTGTAAAACTCATGGCAGCTAAATTGTAGCCATTTCTAATTTTTATGTCTTTGGTATCTGCTTGCATTAATTGAATGGTTGCATTCACAGCATCATTCATATACATCATTGGTAAAGTTGTGTTTTCGGATAAAAAACATTCGTATTTTTTATCTTTTAAAGCTTTAAAATAAATGTCTACAGCATAATCTGTAGTACCTCCACCAGGTTTTGTTTTCCAAGAAATAATTCCTGGATAACGTAAACTTCTTACATCAACCCCAAATTTATCATGATAATAATTACACCAAAACTCGCCAGAAACTTTACTAATTCCATAAACTGTAGAAGGTTCCATAACTGTTTTTTGAGGCGTATTTTGTTTAGGAGTTGTTGGCCCAAATACAGCAATAGAACTTGGCCAATATATTTTTTCGATATGTTTTTCTTTGGCTAAATCTAATACAGCCAACAAAGAATTCATGTTTAAATTCCAAGCTTTTTGAGGCATTTTTTCTGCTGTTGCAGATAACATAGCAGCCAACAAATACACCTGAGTAACACTATATTTATGAATAACAGTTAAAATCGCTGCTTTATCAGTTGCATCAATAATTTCAAAAGGTCCAGAAGTCATAAGCTCTGTATTTCCTTCTCTAATATCTGAAGCTATTACATTGTTATTACCATATAAAAGGCGTAATTTTTCAGTAAGTTCTGTGCCTATTTGTCCACTTGCACCCAAAACTAAAATAACGGTTCTCATAAAACGAAATTGAATTATTAACAACAACAAAGGTACTTATTTTTATTATTCGTAATTTAGTTTCTCTAAAACTATTTTTATTAGTGTATCCTTAAATTTATTTCTTTTAAAAATTATGTTTTCTATAAGGGAATCCGTTTTAAAAAATGTTTATTTTTACAAACTCAATTTATAATTTTGAAATACTTCATAACACTATTACTACTTTTATTTATTTTTTCTTGTGATAAAAAACAGGAAACTACTATTCAGCAAGAAGATACGAAACCTCTTTTAAGCGTTGAACACGAATTTTCTGCTGTAAAAGGAATAGATCCAGTTTTTGTTAAAGAGGTAGAAGAGTGGAAAGAATTAAATGCTGTTGGTGATTTTTTAGAAAGATTTAAAAAAGCTTCTCCAAAAGAAGTTTTAAGTAATGCTTTAGAATTAAAAGGGTTAGTAGAATCTTTAAAAGATAGTATAAAACCAGCTTTATTTACAATTTCTTCTTTTGATGCTAGGATAAATATTTTTTACAACGAAACGTTAAGATTGGCAGATATGACTACAATACCAGCCATACAAGCTAGTGAAGTTAACTTACAAACTGAAAAAATTTTAGAAGCATTTTCTGCTGTAAATGCAAAAATAAATACCATTTTATCTAAAAAAAGGTTTGAAGACGAAATAGATGTTGATGTAAAATTTATTGGTTTAGATTCTACAAAAATGGATAGTGTTTCTAGAAAATCTATCAAGGAAAATTTTGATTCAAGAAAAACTGATAAAGGTGGTTTAAACTTTAAAACAAACCAATAATGATTCAAAAAGGAATTTCTTTTTTTGCGTTAATTTTCATTTTAGTTGGTTGTAATTCTATGAAAGAAATTTCCGTTTTGGAAACTAAAGAAATCAAAATTAACGTAAATACTGTATTAAATGATTGGCATTTAGCAGCATCAGAAGCAAATTTTGAAACTTATTTTAGTAAAATGGATAGTATTTCTGTTTTTATTGGTACAGATGCCACAGAAAATTGGAATAAAGAAGAATTTAAAGCTTACAGTAAACCTTATTTTGACAAAGGAAAAGCATGGAGTTTTACTACTTTAGAAAGAAATATCTACGTAAATAATTCAGGAAATTTTGTTTGGTTTGATGAACTTTTAAACACACAAATGGGTACTTGTAGAGGTTCTGGAGTTTTGGAAAAGAAAGGCAATTCTTGGAAAATTAAACACTATGTATTGTCGATTACAATTCCAAATGAAGATGTAAATGCAGTTATAAAAGCAAAGAAAAAGAATGATGATTTGTTTTTAAAGAAGTTTTAAAACTAGTTTTTTTTATAAGTTATTTACGAAACCACTTCATTAACCACCTTGTAAATTAATTCGTTTTCAAAACCTTTTCGCATTAAAAAACCAATTAACTTTTGTTTCCTTTTATAAATATTAGTTTCAGAAATTACAGCATTTCTATTTTCTGTAATGTTATAAATTGTTGCAATATAATCAGATTCATCAATCTCTTTTAAAGCTGTTTTTATATTGTAAGCAGAAATATCTTTAAATTTTAACTCTCTAATAATCCGCTGTTTTCCCCAATTTTTAATTCGGAATTTTCCACGAGCAAAACTTTTAGCAAAACGTTCTTCATTTAAAAAATTATCTTTCATTAAGCTTAAAAGAATCATTTCTTTTGCTTCAGGAATTAAAAAATATTCACGCATTTTTTGCTCCACTTCTTTATGACATCTATCTTGGTAAACACAGTAGTTTTCTAGCTTGCGTTTTATTTCATCAACAGTAAAAGATTTTTTTGTCATTTTACAAAAATACAAAATGGCAAAGTATTTGATTTGAAAAAAATTATAGCATTCTATTTTAAGAATTAATATACCTATTTTTAGGTAGTTACATTTAAATAAAATATGCTATTTTAGAGATTTAAAAGTTTAATCATCCAAGAAACCTTACAAATGAAAAAGTTACTAACGTGTTTCCTCTTATTTTCTGTTACTGTTTTAATTGCTCAAGAAAAATACAGAGTTACTTACAATTACCAAACTGAAGAAATTAATTATTATAAGTTAGATAAACTTAATAATATTCAAGACACACTTTCTGGACCAAAATTTAAAAGAAATAGTTTAATAGAATTAAAACTGATTCATGTAAATCCATTCGCAGTTAGTATAAAAACGGATGTAAAAGAAGAGGCAATTCATCCAAAAATGAGTGGTTTTAACTTTAGTTCCTTACTTGGTGGCATGAAATCATTTACTGGCGAAAATTTAAATTTAAATATTGATAATGTTGCTAAAGAAAGTTCGTATTTATCAAGAGGAGGAAAATCTAGAGGATCTAAAGTTAGCAATCAATTTGCAGATTTAAATAAATTAACGACGAATATCGATGCTGTAAAAACCTCTTTTTTATCAAACTTGTTAAACCCAAATTTTGATAAAAAAGAGATTCTTGAAAATTTAAAAGAAGCTTCTTCTCAACTTAAAGACAGCAGATTATCGAATCCTAATGATAATTATTATTTATTCTTATCCAACTTAAACAATGCTGTTCAAGAAGATGCTGCTCAATTATCAAACGAAATTGAAAATATTTCCACAGAAATAGACAGTACTTTAAATGGCGATAAAGCAATGTCTAGAGGAGAATTGGTGCAAAAAAGCAACACTTATAAAAATTTAGAAGCGTTAAAGAAAAGTATCAATTCAACCCAATTAAATACAGCAGAAAGTTTAAATAAAATTAAAGATTTGTTTACAAGTTTAGAAGCCTCAAATTTTGAACAAACCTATGATTATACCATAGAATCTGACAAAGTTGCTATAGAACTTAATTTTTTACAAAGTGCTTTTTCTGAAACTGCAAATGGCACACCAACAGAAGAAAACTTGATAAAAACCAGAACTTTAAAATTATTCTCTAAAGGAGGTTTTAAAATAAATTCTAGCATTGCTTTAACGTTAAATAATTTTGGATCAAAAGCGAAAGATTTTTACATAGACCAAGATGGAATTATTGGTGAAGATGTTGGGAATAGCTCAACACCAAATATTAGTACTATGATTAATTTTTATCCTGTAATGGGTGAAAATTTTAATTTAGGAGGTTCTTTTGGAGTCTCAATTCCTATAACAGGAGAAACTAGAGGAATCAACTTTTTATTAGGACCAACCATGTTTTTAGGTAGTAAAAGTAGAATATCTTTATCTGGAGGTGTAGCTTATGGAACTGTAAATAAACTTACAAATGGCTTGGAAGTTGGTGATACAACAACAATTACAGATTTAGATTCTTTTACAAAATCGGTGTATGATTTTGGGTATTATTTTGGAATTTCTTTCAGCCTTTTTGAAATTAAATAAATTATTTATAAAATAAATTATGAAAAAGTTTTACATTTTATTACTGCTAATTTTTGCAGTTAGCTTTGCATATTCTCAAGAAACAAAAACTACAAAACATGCTTTAATTATTGCTATTGGAGATTATCCAAGAAGTACAGGTTGGGGCGCAATTAGTTCTGCAAACGATGTTCCATTAATTAAAGAAACATTAGAAAGACAAGGTTTTAACCCTGAAAACATAACTACTTTAGTTGATAGAGAAGCTACAAAAAAAGGAATTTTAAATGCTTTTAAAGAATTACAAGAAACTAAAATAAAAGAAGGCGATGTTGTTGTGATTCATTATTCAGGTCATGGACAACCTATTTTTGATAGCAGTGAAGATGGAACTTTAGATGAAGCAGATGATAAAGATGAAGCTTTAGTACCTGTAGATGCAATGGCTTCTTATGCTTATAATTACAAAGGCGAAAACCATATTAGAGATGATGAATTAGCAAAAATTACCACCAATTTAAGAAATACATTAGGCAAAAACGGACAATTATTATTGTTGTTAGACAGCTGTCATTCAGGTTCTTCTGCAAGAGGAGGAAAAGCAAGAGGAACTAAAAATGTATTTGCGCCTGAAGGTTGGGAACCAAGTAAAAATGCAAAAGTGCAAGGAAGTGATATGTTTGATGATGTTAAAGTAAGTGAAAACGCAGCTCCTTATGTTTTAATTTCTGGAGCTTCTGCAGACGAATTAAATTATGAACATCCAGAAGGTTATGGAGCTTTAAGCTACGCTTTTTCTGAAGCCATGAACGATTTAGGTTCAGATTTTTCTTACAGACAATTGTTTGATGTGATTGCCTCTAAAATGAATACGTTTTCTCCGAATCAAAATCCAGGAATAGAAGGAAATCAAGATATAAAACTGTTTAAAAACGAGTATGTAAAACAAGAAGAATATTTTAAGATTAAAAATATATTAACAAGCAATGCAGTAAAAATACAAGCAGGAAAGTTGCAAGGAATTTTTAAAGGAACTACCGTTTTTTTAATGCCAGTTGGCGAAACTCAATTAGATACCACTAAAATTATAGCGAAAGGAAAAATTGTACTTGCAAAATTTAATGAAAGTAATATTTTATTAAATAGCGATTTAAAGAGCAAAAACGAAAAAGATTATGTTGTTTTTATTGATAAAAAAAGCTTTGGAGAAATCTCTTTAAATATCTCTTTTGATAAAAGTTTAGAAAATAAAAAAGTGAAGAATGATATCACAAAATTTTTAGAAGAAACAAAGCTAGGTAAAGTTGTAGATTCCTTAGAATCTGATGTTATAATTACAGAGAAAAATAATCAATTTAATGTTTATACAACCAATGGTTTTAGTGCTATTGAAGAAAATGTAAAAATTGACAACCTTAAATTTTTAAAGAAAACATTATCAACATACGCTCATGGTTCTTACATGAAAAAGTTGAACTTCAACAATAAAAAATACGAATTTACTTTTAGAGCTTTACCTGTAAAACTAAATGTTGTAACAGAAGAAAATGAAATAGGCAAGCCAGAAGATATCATGAGAAACAATGTTTTATCTATTGTTCCAGGAAAAGATAAACTAGTTTTTGAGGTTACCAATCATTCAGAAGAAGATTTGTATTTTACGATTATTGAGGTGAATTCTAAAGGAGAAATAAATAGTATTTTTCCTAGTGATCGCTTTGAAATGAACAATCAAGAAAGATTAATAGAAAAAGGAAAAACGGTTCTTTTTAGTGATAAAATCATGAATTATGGACCTCCTTATGAGAAATTAGTTATGAAATGTATTGCTTCTCCATATCCAATTAATATTGCATCCACCATAAAAAATAGAGGAGAAATAGAAGGAAAAAGAGGAGCACTCAATCCTTTAGCTAGTTTTGTGAATAACACATTTTTAAACTCAAGAGGACAAGGAGAAGTTATTGTAGTTTCAGACAAAGTAGATGGGTATACCTCAGAAATTATTTATGAAATTGTAAAAGAGTAAAAGTTAGTCAATAATTTTATTAATTGTAGAAGAGCCATTTTTAATGATAGCACTTTTATTATCACTTAAAATAGAAGGCAATTTGTTTAAGTATTTGCTTTTATTTCCTTCATATTCTTCTAACTGAACATTTACTTTAACAACTCCATATGTTGAATTTTCTTCCAATTCAGATAAAATAGGAATATCATAATACCACTTTGTTAAAATTGGTTCATCAATTTGGTTTTTATAACCATATTTAATATTCTTAAAATCATATTCTTGTTCAATTAAGGTAGCTGTTTGTGGAGAACCATCTGTGCTTCTCCATTGACCTTCAATAGAAATTAAAACACGCGCATTTAAATTTTCATCAGTAAAAACCTTTGTTTTAGAGAAAAACACTCTCAATTCACTAAAACTTAAACGAGTTACACCAGGATTATCTTCATCACTTTCAAAATCGATAACCGCATGAAAATTTAATAAATCATCATTTTCTTTCGGGAAAAAATCATCTAAAGCTAAAACTGTTGTTGCTTTTGCACCTCTAGATTTTGGCTCTATTTTAATTTCACGAGTCATTATAGATTTCATTTCCGTTTTCTGCTCACTTTCAATTGGGTTTGCATACTTCTTCAGCTGAATTCCTGAATATGTTTTTTTAATTTTTCCAGTAAAATTATTATAATAATCGTTTATAGAAATAGAGTTTGTATAGGTGTTTATGAGTTTTTTGGTAGATTTATCAACCAAATATTTTGCACCCATAAAAAGCCCTTCTAAAGCAGTGGTTGTAAGGCCTCCTCTTGCTTTTGGTTTGGTTAATTCAACTACAAAATTTTCGTTAGCCTGTATGTTAGATCTTTTGTGGCTTGCACAAGAAGAAAACAAGAATGAAACAATTAGTAAACTTGCTACAGAATTTTTAAAAAGAGTTTTAAACATCATAGTAATTTTTTTGTAAATATAAGAGAATCTTTTAAACGTCATTTTGATTAATGGTAAGGTTTTTGTTAAAGTTTTGATAATCATGTGGGTTATCTATTATAAATATTGATTATTTTAGCAAAAGATGATAGAAAAAGAAAAATTATGAAAAAGATTATCAAAGTAAAAATAATTCTCCTTTTTGCTGTATTAGGAGTTATATCTAAAGTCTTTTCTCAAGAAGATTACAAACTCCATTTAAAAGATTATCACTCTACGCAAATTCAAGATATAATTGCCTCTAAGGATGGAAAAAGAATATTTACTGTAGATAACTCAGGTAAAATAATAAGTTATTTTACAGAAGATTTTAGTTACGAGAAAACCATTAGAAAATCTGATGGGTTTATTTTAGAAAATCTGAAATTGGTTATAAATGGAAAAGGAATTGCTTATAAAAAAAATGATTCGCTATTTATTGTTGACGTAAATTCTAATAAAATAGTACTTAAAAAGAAATTTGCATTTAAGTTTATAAATCACAAGAATAGTAATTTTATTATAACTACAAATCAAATTAATATTTTAAGGTCAGAGTTAATAGTTTTAGATAATAATTTTCAACCAGTAACTATTTTTTTAACAGAAAACAAAGTTAAAACTGCAAGTGTAAGTAAAGACACAACTTTAGTAGCCTATGTTGAAGAGCATTATAAAGAAGGGCAAAAAATTATTTGTAGAGATTTAAAAAGTAAAAATATTTTATGGGAAACAGAAAATGAAAAAAAAGACAAAATACTCCATACTTTTTTTAAGGGAACTGAAAACACTTTATATGCAGTACTGCTTTCTTCCGAAGAAAATTTATTATCAATTTATAGGTATAAAAATGGTGTTAAAAGTAAAGAAGCAGAATTAAAAACAGATTGGTTTTCATTAGATCATTCAACTTCCATTACAGACGATACTTTAGAAAATAATAGAATTTTAGTTACATCCAAAAGCAATTTTCCAACAAACCCCATCATTATAGAATTTGCAAACAATAAATTTATAGCTAGTCAACTAGAGCTCAAACAAGGAGCATATTCAGGAACTTTTCTTAAAAATGAGAGCGTTGTAACATCGAATGTTTTTAACAACTTTATTGCCATTGCAAATTTTACAGTTTCTGGTACAAAAAAGAAAAACGCATTAAGTATTCATCCTAATTTTAATCAAAAATTTTATGAAGGAATGTTTTTATCTGATGACAGTTTTTTAGTTGAAGGTATAGAAACGAAAGAAAAAAACAATTATAATGCAGATGAATTACAAGTAAAATATTTTAGTAAAGGCACTTTTTATAATCGTTTTAATACACTAAGTTTTAAAGATTATTTAGAAATTAATCATAAAGTTGACTTCTATTCTAAGGATTATCTTTTTGAAAGAAAATCAGGATTTCTTGTTTTTAATGGTAAGGATCTTATAGATAAAGAGTACTATATTTTTATATATAATTTTATAGATGATAAAATAATAAAACTATATAAGATAAAAGATCAATTCTTTAATGTCGTTGATTATGATGCCACTTCAAATAAATTATTATTAAGTCCAAAAAGATATTATAACAGAGGCTATACAGAACCACAACCCATAATTGTTGTTGAAAATAACGAAGGTAAAAAGTTTGATGGAACATATAAATTTGCCAAATTTTCTAAAGATGCAAAACACATTGCAACCATTAATGATAAAAATCTTTTTCAAATTAAATCTGATTTTAAAACAATTGTTTTTGAAGAACAATTAACTGACGGAAGTTACCTTTTGCATACAGCAGATAATGGTTTTGTGGTAAGTAATTCTTTTCAACAACTTGAATATGGTAAATGTAATAAAGAAAGTATTTTTTTTATACCTAATGAAAATGGAGTATTTACATCAGATAAAAAACCTTGTATTTTTTTAAATGATTTAACATATCAAAAAGAAAAAGTTGCAATGTTTATGGAAAATGCAGGTATTTTTCTTATTGATAAAATAATGCCAGAAAGCTTTTTAGCAAACGTTAAATCAATTTCTTTTAATAGTGATGCAAGCAAATTAATGATTAGTTATGCAAATGGAAAAATTAGTATTGTAGATACTAAAACTCAGCAAGAAATAGGAGGTATGTTTCATCCATCAGAAAAAGAACATATTTTTTATGATGCTAACAACCATTATTTCAGCAATTCAAATGCAGCTGATTTTTTATATGTTACCAAAAATAATAACAAAGAATCCCTACAAAACGCAGACGAAATTATTTTTAAGCCTCAAGAAGTTTTAAACGTTTTTGGTACACCAAATCAAGAATATCTTACACTTTTAAATAAAGCCATTTCTTTAAGAAAAAACAAAAAAGAATTTAGTGAAATAAAAACAATCAAAAAACTTACGGAAACTACTATTGATGATAAAAAAGGCGATTTATACGTATTAAGCATTGGTGTTTCTAAATATCAACAAGCAGCTTATAATTTAACTTTTGCAGATAAAGATGCTTTTGATATTGCTAATATTTATGGAAAATTAGATAGTATTACCATCAAAAATTTTCAAAAGGAGTTTTTAGGAATTAACTATAATTTACAATCTTCAAACAATAAAGAGTCAAAAAATTTAAGTAAATATTCGGGTGAATATAGTTCTGTAGGAGAATTGTATCCAATAGATATTAACGGAAATATTTGGTTAGAAATTGATTATGAAAAAAACTATATTTGGGATTTTAACTCAAACACAACTAATAAAATTATTTTTCCTGAAGATTTTAAAAAAGAAAGCTATTCACTTAAAAAACAAATTTACACTGCTAAATCAGATAAAGAATTTTACCTAAGAACCAATGAAAATGTTTTTTATAAATATGATTTCTCATCAAAAAAATTCTTCAAAATTAAACTACCTTTTACTATTAATTACGATCAAGAAACAGATAATTTACAACCACTTTTAAACAATAAATGGTTTCATTTTAATAGTTTTTCTGATGGTTTAAAAAATGAAATTAAAGTTTCAATTGGTGCTGTTTCATCAAAAGAAATTATAACAAAAACTTTTGATATCAATAAATATACAGAATTTGGTAATCAAGAAATTTTAGAAGGTTCAATTTATAATCCGCAATTCAAAGATATATGTAAAAATGGAACGTTTTTATTATTTAGAGGTGGAAATGATGAATCTTTTGTGTTGAATCTAAAAAATGATAAAACTCCGATAAAAATTCCTGTTACTATAAAATATGGTGATGACGCTTCCATTTCTGAAGACGGATTAAAAATTACAGTATTAAGTAGCGAGCTAGATGAATTTAGATACAAAACAATTACCTATAATTTAAAGGGCGAAATTTTAGAAAGTAAAACTTTTTTTGATGAAGGGTACAATATTAAAGGAATATCTATAATAAATGCTGCACCAAAATGGATTGAAGCAACTTCTTCTTTAGTAAATTCCTTTAATTATGGAACTTTTAGTACTAACGAAGTTTTGTCAAAATCTACACCTTATTCTTTCGATAAAACATTTGTAAAAAAAATAACAAATAAAGAAGCTACAAAAGAAAATATAGAAACTGAAATTGCTGGTTTTTTAAAGAATACTAAAAAGGAAGATCAAGTAATTATTTTTATTGCAGGACATGGTACTTTAGATAATAATAAGGATTATTATTTTGCTCCTTATGATATGGATTTTGATAATGTTAAAAAAAAAGGTGTCGCATTTAACACCATTATCAATGGTTTAGCAATAACAAAAGCATCACAAAAATTATTATTGATGGATACTTGCCATGCAGGAAATACTTTAGATATTGATGAAACAAATCAACAGAAAACAACAGTTATTGAAAAAGGGAAAAGAGGAACTATAACAGAATCTAACAAAAAGGCGCCAAAATTTAAAGTATCAGAAATTGTTTCTACGTTGTTTGATGATTTTTTATCGAAATCTGGCGTTACTATTTTGTCTGCTTCTTCTGGTGCAGATGTTGCTTACGAGAACAAAGAATTAAGTAATGGAGCATTTACATCTGCATATTTAAAGGTTTTAAAAAGTAAATTTCCTGCATTTTCATTAAGTAAAGAAGATGTTCAAAAAACGATACCCTTAACAGAAGATTTTATAGCAGAAGTTTTAAAAGAAGTAATGCTTTTAACTAATGGAAAACAAGTGCCAGATATTAGGGAAGTTAATAAAAATGTAATTATTAAGGCTTGGTAAAAAGTTAATTTTACATCCCTAAATTAACACCAGAAGGTTTTACTAAAGCTAAAAGACTTTGAAAAGCCTGTGTTACTTGCAATGCCATTTTATGTCCAGATTCACTTTCTACTCTTTCAATTTCGCCAGAATTATTATACACTACATTTATCTCTCCAACATCTTTTAGTACTATTTTAATCGGTTTTCCAAGTTTGTTGTATTCAAAAGTAAGTGTTCTTCCTTTTTCTGATATTGTACTTCCATCTGTCATAGAAATAATTTTTCCTTTTTCATTATATACTAATTGTACCCAATCTTCCTTGTCTTTTTCTACATACGTTAAATTCAAGTTATCATCATAGGTAAATTCGTATGTACCAACATCATTTTTAACATAGGTTATCTTTTCTGATGTTGGGTGATATTTCATATAAATAGAATCGCCTTTTGTAGAGGTTTTTTCGATGAGTAAACACCTGTTGTTATATTTAAAATTTGTGGTATGTCTTCCTCTAGAAATCTGAATTGGATTGCTACAAATTTCATCATATTCAGTAGAAGTTTTAATGCCATTTATGGTTGTAATAATCTTTTTAGAATACGTTCCTCCATTTTCTTTGGTACCAATAAAATATTCGTACGTATTGGTGATTAATTTTCCATTATAGCCTTTTTTGGTAACTTTTGTTGCATAATGATGATCATCTTTTGTGCCATCTTCTTTAAAAAAAGTTGGGTATTCATAAGAAACGATACTACCATCTCTACTCGTAACACTTTTAGTGTAAGATGTTTTTGGGTGATAAGTAACCAACAAAGCATCTTCTTCAATACCTTCAAGTCGTACAGGATTGTATAGAATTTTTGTAAGATTTTTCTTTTCATCATAATCAAATGCATATTGATTACCAGCGATATCTTCACTATAAATTAAGCTGTTTTCAGTATATTTGAATTCTGCATATCTATTCTTTTTTTCTCCATCAAAATAAATCTTTGTGATAAAACCATCTTTATTGCTCTCAAAAATTAGGTTAGTTCCATCACCAGTAATCATTTTAGAAAGTACTTTATTGGTATATTCTAAAGTGGTAAACTCTCCATTTCCAAATTCGTAATGAATTAATTTGCCATCTAAATTAAAAATTTCTTTTTCATTTTTATTTTTTTGATTTCTAACAAAACCTTCTGCTGTTAAAGTTATTTTCTGATTTCCTCTTGTAAAACTTTCCCATTCAGAACCTAAAGGAAAATCTGTGGGATTTTCTAACAATCCTTTTTCAACATACTTGTCCCAAGTTTTTAAACGATACTCAATATTATTTTTTAGCTTTTTAATTTGATTGGTAATACTTGTAGGGTCTAATTCTAAATCGCCTTCAGTTTGCATTACTTCAATTAAATCATCAATCATTAATTGTGTCAAATCACTAGAAATAAAATTGGAAGAATAAATAGTTTTTCCTCCAGCACCATATTCTTTTACTTGCAAAGTTCCATCAGGATAAACCGTAATTGAGGTTTCAAATTTTGTTCCCCAACCATAACCAAACAAACCAATTTCTGTAGATTTAGAATTGTAGGTTCTTGTTAATTCCTTAAAGGCAGATTTATATTTTTTTAACAAAACATCTGTGTAAGAAATATAAAAGTTGCCATTTTTAATGTTAACACCCGCTTTTAAACCAAAGCTCAAAAAGCTAAAAATAAATATATTGATGATTATTTTATTTTTCATTCTTGTAATTTTTTAATGATGTTAATTGTGTTGCTGTTATATTTTCTCTTTAAATACTGCTCTCTTAACAGTAAAGGATTAACCGTTTTTAATTTTTCTTTTGCTACGTTGTTTTTATCATTTATTGATAAAACTAAAGCCTCTAAAATAACATTTGCTATTGGGTTAATTTTTTGCATTTCATCAAAATAAAAGCGTGCATTTTTTGCATCATTTAAATCGATATAAATTTTAGAAAGCAACTCATATTTTTTTATTTGCCAACTTTTACCAGCAGAAAAATTCTTCAATTCTTCAATTAAGGCTTTCTTTTTACCTGTTTCATTTGTGAAATAATACAATTCTGTAAGCGCAAAAACGGTTTCTATATTTATATCTAGTTTGTAAGCTTGTTCTAAAATAGTAGCTGCTGTTTCAACATTATTTGCCCTTATTTCTCTTCTGGCTTGGAGTAAAAAAAGTTTAGAAAAATCTGCCACTTTATTTTTATATGGATTGTATTTGGCAGCTAACTTGAAGTATTTTGATGCATCTACATATTCTTTCGTAATCAATTTACTGTAAGCTAAATTTGTGTAGCC
Organism: Polaribacter vadi; assembly: GCF_001761365.1. Classification (NCBI taxonomy): domain Bacteria; kingdom Pseudomonadati; phylum Bacteroidota; class Flavobacteriia; order Flavobacteriales; family Flavobacteriaceae; genus Polaribacter; species Polaribacter vadi. The sequence goes on from NZ_CP017477.1 coordinate 2,570,224, forward strand.
TTTTGCATAGGTACTATCTACTTCAATGGCTTTTTGATAATTGTTAATAGCAGCTTCGTATTCTTTTTTACTATAATAAGTATCTCCTAAAAGTGCATATAAATCTGGTGCTTGGCTATTTCTAGCAATTACTTTTTGCAACATTTCTATAGAAGTGTCTTGATTATTTTCTGAATTTAACAAACTAACTAAACCTTTATAAGAAGGCATATAGAAAGAGTCTATTTGTAACGATTTTTCAAATAGCTCTTTTGCCAATGCTTTTTCTTGCAAACCATTTTCATAAAAATTAGCTAGATAATAATAAGCACTTGCCTTTTTAGGATTTATTTTTATGCCTTCTTTAAAAGAAGTTAGTGCTTTTTCATCTTCTTTTTGCTTGTGAAATAACCAACCTCTACTTGCATAAGTCCACGTATAAAATGGATTCTTTTTGATGGCGATTTTAAAAAGACTGTCTGCTTTTATCAAATCGTTATCGTTTTTAGGATAGCGTCTTAAAAAAGAGCCATATTTAGAATAACCTTTTGCAATAAATGGCTCTAATTTAATTGCTTTTTTTAATAAACCTACAGCTTTTTGTGAGTTTATATTTTCATCAATTAACAATTCTGCGTAGCCAAATAATGCATCAACATCTGTGGAATCTTTTTGGATAGCTTGTAGATAATAACTTTCTGCACCTTTAATATTGCCTTTGTTTTTATACAATATTGCTAAATTTCTTAAAGTGATAGATAAATATTCGCCTCCAAATTCTTTTACTTTATGATAATAGTTTTCTGCTTCTTGATATCTACCTACGTTTTCACTAACAGCTCCTAAATTATTATAACTATTTATATCGTTCTTTTTGATGGTTAATACCTTTTTAAAATATTCGTTGGCTTTCTCATACTCAGATTTATCTAAATAATTATTTCCAAAATTAGTAATTGGAAACGTCCAAGTAGGGATCAGTTTGCTTGCTTTGATATAGTTTTCTCCAGATGCTTCATAATCTTCTTCATAATTTAAAACAATCCCCAAAGCATTGTAAATATATGCGGCTTTTTTCTCTATTTCTAAAGCTTGGTACAGCTTCTTTTTAGCCAAAGGATATTTGTTAAACTGTCTATTTTTAATGATTGCGTAAGCCTCTAAAAATAACTTGCTTGTTAAAATTCTGTTGTAACTAAAATTCTCTTTTTCTATAAGTTCTAAACAAATTTCTAGATGTTTCGCATTTTGCTGAAAGACGTTTCCATTAGGTAAGTTTTCAACATTCCCAATATAATCGTTTATTAAAAGTTGGGCTTTGGTAGATAGTGCAACCACCAGTTTGTTTTTCATTAAATTGATGATGTTACTATCTGTTTTTGCTTCTTTGATTGCCTGCTTAATAATCTCAAAAGCACTTAAAGAAGTACCATAATAATTTTTCTTTTCTAAAGCGTCATTAAATTTTTTGATAAGATCCGAATTTAGCTCTAAACCTTTTTCATTTGTATTAGAATTGCTTCTGGAGGCCAAAATATTTTTAAGGCCTGTTGGGTTTTGTATCTGCTCTAAAGCTTCTTTTTTATCCAAAGAAAGTACTTCTTTAAAAACACCTGTAGAAGTTTTAGATTTAACAACAGGCGTTTGTTTATTGTTGGTTGCTAAATTTACATTGGTGTCTAAAAAACCTTGAAGTTCAAAGTATTGTAATTTGTTATCTTGCACTAAATTATCTGCAGCACCCATTAAACCCAACACCAAATAATAGGTGAAATAACCATGGCCAGTATTGTCTTCGCTCAGTTTTAAGTTATCTCCTTCATAAGATAATTCATTAGGATTACAACTTAATAACTTCGTAGAGTTTTGCAAGTATTCATTAAATGTTTTTAAATTATTTTGAGCACCATCTGCAGACAAATAGCCAGATCTACAAGCATCTAAAACCAAGGTTATTTTTGCATCTTTACTCGCAATTGTATTGACAGTTAAACTTATATCTTTAAACGGAATTACACCTTGTGTACCATAAAACTCTCTATTTTGATTTACATCATAAGCCAACAAAAATCCTAACTGTTCTTTCACATTCTCCTTGTCTACAACATCTCCATGACCTGCAAAAAACAAGTATACAAGATCATTTTTTTTTGTTGATGCTATTAAATCTTGTAGTCCGTTTAAAATGTTGAAAGAGGTAGCTTCTTCATTGATTAGAAGCGCTATATTTTCTTCCTTAACTTTTTCAATTTTCGTTAAATAATTTTTGAAAAGTGTTGCATCATCATCAGCATATTTTAGCGTTAAATCAGATGAACTATAGTCTGAAATACCAATAATCAAAGCTCTTTTAGTGCCTTTTATAGTATCGTTTTTATCAGAATCTGTAAGTGTTCCTCTTGCTCCATTTTCTTGAGATAAAAGTGGAATTACAGCAAAAAAGAACATTAAAAAAACAAGTTTTTTCATAAAATGGACAAAAGAATAATTAAATTTAGTGAATATTATTTTAAGTGGAAAATTTCCATGATAATATACCTACTATTAAGTACACGATTATCAACTAGATAAAGATATAAATTATGCAAACAAGAGATTATGATGATTACATTTACATAGCATCTACTTTGGGTTTTAGAAAAGTAGATGATAGTGGTTTAGAAATAGATGCAAGCAAAGAAACAGATGGATACTGCAATCTTTATGCAAATAACATAAGTGTAAGTTACTTGCATTCTATGAATACTTTTCAAATAAATGCTATTCACTATTTTGAAGAAAATCATGATGAAATTTTCTTTGCATTACAGTTATTTTTAAATGAAAAATATACAAATCCAGAAAAAGAATTAGGCTTTAGATCTGTAAATATTTTGGATGAACATCAAAATGAAATGTGTTTTACAGAGTACACTTTTATCGATTTAAAAAATCAAAAAATAAACATTAAGATGCATAAAAACAGGATTATTACTGATAAATAATAATCTTGACAAAAATAAAGGGTTAAAATCAATATGATTTTAACCCTTTATCTATTTCTAAATTTCCTGCAAGGTTTTCAAAACCTTGTAGGTATTTAAATAATCAACTATTTATTTCAAATTCTAAACATTATTCCAAATAGTAAATTATACCTACAAGGTTCAAAAGAAACCTTGCTGGATAAATAATATCATCTTAATTTAAATTTGATTTTTATTGTCAATTCTTACATCTTCACTAAAAGCAAGATTTTCATTTTCCTTTTTTTCTAATTGATGAGGTAAAACTCCTTTAATTCTCATTTTAAACTTTGTAATTAAAAAGAATAAAATAGGAACAACTATCAACGTTAAAAACGTTGCGATTAACAAACCATAAATTACAGTTTTTGCTAATGGACCCCAGAAAACAACGTTATCTCCACCCATATAAATATTAGCATCAAACTCACTAAAAAGAGTAAAGAAGTTAATATTTAAACCAATTGCTAAAGGAATTAATCCTAAAATTGTGGTAATTGCTGTTAATAAAACAGGACGTAAACGTGCTTTTCCAGCTTTTACAACAGTTTCAAATAAACGATCTAAAGGCAAGTAATCTTCGTCTGCAACATCATCTTCTATTTTTCTTCTATCAATTAAAAGTTGTGCATAATCTAGAAGAACCACACCATTATTTACTACAATTCCTGCAAGTGAAATAATACCAACCATCGTCATCATAATAACAAATGGAGCTCCAGAAATTACCAAACCACCAAATACACCAATGAAACTTAAAAAGATTGCCAACATAATAATTCCTGGTTTAGAAACCGAGTTAAATTGGAAAATCAAAATAAAGAAAATTAGCATTAAACCTGTAAAAAATGCGCCCATTAAAAACGCCATTTGTTTGTTTTGCTCTTCAATTTGACCTGTATAATCAATTTTAATTCCTTTTGGTAAATCCTTAAAACTCTTCATAGAATTTTGGATTCTAGCCACAACTGCACCAGCATCTGTTTCTCCAGGAGAAAGTGCAGAATATACAGTTACCACACGTTTTACATCTTTGTGTTTTATGGCACTAAAACCAGAACTGTTACTTTGTGAAGCCACAGCAGAAACTGGTATTTCCTTAATTTTACCAGAAGCTTGATCTCTAAAGGTTATTTTTTGATTAAAAACGGCACTTTTATCATATCTATCCTCTTTATTAAAACGAACGTAAATATCATAATCTTCGCCATCTTTTTTATAAATACCTGCTTTATTTCCAAAGATTGATGCTCTTAATTGAGAACCAACTTGCCCAGTTGAAACTCCTAATTCACCCGCTTTTTTACGATCTACCAAAACCTGCATTCCTGGTTTCGATTTGTTTACATCAATTTTTAATTCATCAACACCAGAGATACTTTGCGTATTCAAATAATCACGCATTCTTTCTGCTGTAAAAATTAATTCTTCATAATCCTCACCATTTAATTCGATGTTTACAGGCGCTCCTGCAGGTGGTCCATTTGCATCTTTTTCAACCGAAATTAAAACTCCAGGATAAATACCAACCAAAGCAGCTTGTACTTTTTGACGAAGCAATTCACTGTCTTCTCCACGTCTAAATTTATACTCACGCATGGAAGCTGTAATTTTTCCTTTATGTGGCATTTCTGCAGAGGAACCTCCATCTGTTTGTGGGTTTCCAGCACCTTCACCAACTTGCGAAACTGTACTTTCTACCATATAATTATAATCTCCATCTGTGTATTGATCTTGATTTAAAACGCCAAATACTTTCTGCTCAATTTCTTTGGTAATTTGATTCGTTTTCTCAATATCTGTTCCTTCAGGATATTCTATATAAACAATAATTTGATTTGGTTTGTTATCAGGAAAAAACTCAATTTTTGTTCTTTGTGATGCAACTGATGCACCAAAACCTATAAAAGAAAAAATTAATAAAATAAAAGTTCCTGCCACTAAAATATAAGGCATCCAACCAGAAAGTGATCTTTTTAATTGTCTTTCATACCAATTTTCTAAAGAAACTAAACTGTTTTTTTGGAAATAATTTGCTGCTTTTCTTAAAAATAATCTATATACCCACAACATAATTGCTGTGAATAAAATTAAGGTTCCTAAACCATTATATTCGCCTCCGAAAAAGAAAATTAACAAACCAACAACAGCCATAATAGATGTTAATCTAATGATGCTTTTTAGTGGCATATCTTTATCTTCTGTACTCATAAATTGAGAAACCAAAACCGAGTTAAAGAAAATGGCAACGAATAAAGATGAACCTAAAACAATAGACAATGTAATTGGTAAAATAACCATAAATTGCCCCATAATTCCTGGCCAAAGACCTAAAGGAATAAAGGCTGCAACTGTTGTAGCTGTAGATATGATAATTGGAAAAGCAATTTCTCCAATCCCTTTTTTGGCAGCTTCAATTCTGGTCATTCCTTCTTCATCCATTAAACGGTATACGTTTTCTACAACCACAATTCCATTATCTACCAACATTCCAAGTCCCATAATCAACCCAAATAGCACCATGGTATTTAAGGTATAACCCATGGCTCCTAGAATCATTAAAGACATAAACATAGACATTGGTATTGCAAAACCAACGAAAATTGCGTTTTTAAATCCTAAGAAAAACATCAACACAATTACTACTAAAATTACTCCAAAAATGATGTTATTCACCAAATCATCTACTTGCCCAATTGTTTTTGGAGATTGATCATTTGCAATGGTAACTTTTAAATCTTGAGGAAAATTATTTGCTTTTGCTTCTTTAACAATTTCGCCAATTTTATCTGCAGCAGCCACCATATTTTCACCAGATCTTTTCTTAACATCTAGCATTACAACTGCATGACCATCTTCTCTTGCGTAGGTAGTTTTGTCCTTATCTTTAAAAGAAATTTGAGCAACATCTGTTAAATAGGTAATATTTCCGTTTTCAGATTTTACTACAAAATCTCCTAAATCTGATGGTTCATCAATTTCACCAATAATTCTAATGGTTCTTCTTTGCTGACTTGTAATAAAATTACCAGCAGACATGGTTACGTTTCCACGATTTATAGCGTTTGTAATATCATCAAAACTGACTTTTGCAGCCATCATTTTGTAAATATCTACAGCAACTTCTACTTCTTTGTCTTGTGCTCCACGAATATCTACTTTTTTGATTTCTGTTAAATCTTCAATTTCATCTTGCAAATACTCTCCATATTCTTTCAGTTTTGCAACAGGATAATTTCCAGAAATGTTGATATTTAAAATCGGAATTTCTTCAGACATACTCAACTCAAAAACATTAGGCGTAACTTTTGCACCATTAAAAGTTGGCCAATCTTCGCCAGCAGTTTCTTGATCTATTTCGTCTTTTACCTTCTGTTTTGCTTTGTCTACATCAATCTTTTCATCAAACTCAACAGTAATAATTGAGTAATCTTCTTGAGATGTAGAGGTAATTTCAACCACATTACTAACCGACTTTAATTTATCTTCTAAAGGGTTTGTAATTAGCTTTTCAATATCTTCTGCAGTGTTTCCTGGATATACAGAACTAATGTAAATCTTAGTTTCATTTATCTCTGGAAAATTCTCTCTAGGCATCGTAAAATATGCCGAAATTCCTAAATAGAGAATTAAAAACATTAGGACATAAATAGTAGTTTTATTATTTATTGCCCATGAAGAAAGTTTAAATTCTTTGTCTACTTGTTTGTTTTTTTTCTCCATGTTTACTTTTTATTAATCACTTTTACAGCCTGACCATTGTTAACACTTCTTGCACCTTCCATAATAATTTCTGAATCTGCAGGAAGATGTTTTATAACCTCAATCATATCTCCTTGTGTTTTTCCTGTTTCAATAATTAAACGTTCTGCAACAGCTTCATCATTTGCATTTTTATCTTTAATAATGTAAATAAATTGCTCACCATTTGCATTTTCAGAAATAATACTTTGTGGAATTAATACTGCATTTTCGCTTGTATAATCGTTTAATCTTAATCTTGCAGTTAAGTTTGGTTTTACATTTCCGCTTAAATTTGGTACATCAATTTCAATCTTAAAAGATCTATTATTTGGGTTGATAAAATTGCCAACCTGTCTTACTTTTGATGTTACAGTTTCTCCTAAAACAGGGAAATTAACTTCTACTTTTTTATCTTTAGTGATGCTTCCAATATAGGTTTCTGGAACTTCAGTTTCAATATACATATTAGATAGGTTTACAATTCTAAATATTTCTGAACCTTGTCCTGGAGCTACTACAGTTCCTCTTTCTTTAAAAACATCATCTATAATTCCAGAAAAAGGTGCTCTTATTGTAGCTTTCCCTAACTGACTTTTTATTTGATTTACAGCACTTTGTTGAGATTCGTAAGCTGTTTTAGTTTGTAAAAACTGAATTTCTGAACCAATTTTTTGATCCCATAATCTTTTTTGACGCTCAAAAGTAGTTTTTGCAAATGCAGCATTAGCTTCTAATTGTGCTAATTGTTGAGACAGTCCACCATCATCAATTTTCGCTAAAATTTGCCCTTTAGAAACTCTTTGACCTTCTTTTACATAAACGCTTTGTAAAATACCTGGCATTTCTGGGTAGATTAAAACGTTTTGTTTGGTTTGTACACTTCCTTGTAATTCTATATAATGTGTAAAAACTTCCTCTTTTACTTTGTAGGTTGTAATTAAAGGCATGTTTTTATTATCATCTAAAGCATCAATTTTATCATTAATTTGCTTTAAATCTGCAGCTAATTCTTGTTGTTTAGCAGTAATTTCTGATTTCTTAGTTTTTAGTTGAGCAATATCATTAGTTGCTAAAACATCATCTACAGAAACTTCTTTTTTATCTGCGCAAGAAGCAAATAGAATTGTTGCTAATAAGATTAAATATATATTTTTCATCGGTGTTTTTTATTTAGTTGGGTTAATTGGTAAATTTAATGCGTTTTCTAAAGCTGCTTTGGTAGAAATTACATCTAACATAGATTGTATATAGCTTTGTTGTTGACTGTATAGTTGGTTTTGTGCTTGTAATAAATCGAAACTAGAAGAAATACCTTCAAAGAATTTTATACGCTGTTTCTTTTCGATTCTTTCTGCCAAACCAACATTCTTTTTTGCAGTTTGATAATTTTCGATACTAAATTGATAATCATTTTGTGCTTTTTGAGCCTGTAAACTTAAACGTTGTTTGGTTTCTTCCAAACGTATATCAGCAGTTTCTAATTCTAATTTTGCTTGAGATACTTTCGATTTTCTACTAAAACTACTAAAAATAGGTACGTTTAAACTTACGCCTAAAAGAGAAGATTCAAACCAACGTTGATCGCCATCAAAAAAGCTAAACGAATCAGAAAAAGCTTGTGTGCCATAATTTACAAAAGCACTTAAAGTTGGTAAATATTTGCTTTTTTCTAACTTTACATTTAAAAGACTGCCTTCTCTGTTATTTTCTGCGATTCTAAAATCGATATGATTATTTACATTAAAAGGTTCAGAAATTAATCCCAACTGAATATTCTCAGTAGCTAAACTCTCTAAATTATCCGTTAAAATTAGCGTTGTATTTATAGAGCTTCCCAAAGCAAGATTTAGCATTTGATAGGCTATTTCTTCCATTCTTTGCACACTCTTTAATTGGTTTTTAAGATTCCCTAAAGTAATTTCTAGTTGTTCTACATCTTCTTCTTCATTCAAACCATTTTCGTAGATTTTTTTAGCATCATCATAATTTTTTTGAAGAATTTTAATGTTACTTTCTAAAATGGAAATACTACTTTGAGTAACCAATACATTCCCATAAGCGTTTACAACAGCCTCTCTTGTTAATAATTCTGTTTTTTCCTCAGCTTGTGTTGTAATTTTTAAGAAAGTTTTCGAAGCTTGTAAACCTACAAGATAAGAACCATCAAAAAGCAATTGTGTTAATGTTACAGTAGCATTCATGTTTTGAGGTGTTCCAAAAACTACAGGAATAAAACCACCTGGAGCAGTTGGTTCTCTATTTGCTTGCAAATCAAAATAATCTTCTACAGTAGATACTGTACTGCTTGTATTATCGAAAGCTGCAGCTGGTAATAAGGAAACAGGTTGTTTTAAAAAGTTTTGATAATCTACAGCTGCATTAATTTGTGGTAAACCAATAGCGGTTGTTTCCCAAACTTTTTCGTTCGCAGATTTAATGTCGTTTTTTGCTGCTTTAGCATTATAACTATTTTCTAAAGCGAAAGCTATAGCTTCATCTAAAGAAAGTTGCAGTGTTTTTTCTTGTGCTTTTACAGAGAATGTAAACACAAAAAAACAAATTATGTAAATATACTTATTCATTTATTATTGGTTGTTTTCTAGTTGATTTTCTAATTGTTTGATTCCTTTTTCTGTACAAATACCTCTTAAATGATATTCTAAAAAATGATTCATTAAAGTATTCATAGAATAGTCATTTAAAGGGAAAAGATCCTTGTCTTTTATAGACATCATTCCAGAAAAATAAATGCGAGAAATAAAAGTAACTTCAATATTTTTTCTATAAAAACCTTGATCAATTCCATGGTTTAGATTTTCTATTACACAATCTTGCATAACATCAAATTGTTTGCCTTTTATAGATGCATATATTTTAGGATAATATTTTTGTAATTGATATTGAGGAGAAGATTTTTCGTCTTTTAAATTAGACATTACAAATCTTTTGATGTCAAAAATTTCGTCAATAGGATTTTTATTTAAATCGCAAATCATATTTATACCATTACAAATATTAGAAAACATATAATCTGTTACAGCAGCAACAAGTTCTGTTTTATTTTTAAAATATTTATAAATAGTTTTTTTTGAAACTCCTAAAGCACTAGCAATTTCATCCATGGTTACACTCTTAAAACCTAGGTTTAAGAATAATTCAGTTGATTTTTCTACTATTTTTTCTTTCATAATTATTTTGCAAATGTACAACAGGAAACTTTAGAAACAAAAAAAGTTTCCAAAGTTTTAATCATTTTTTAACATTTCATATTAAAAGACAAATTTCTTTACATTATTTTTACATAAAAATTAAAGATTTGGACATTTTACATTATCAAAAAGAATTTTTACAGTATTTAGAATCTAAAGAATGGGTGCAAGAGCCAAAGAATTTGTACGAACCTATAGATTATATCCTAAAATTAGGAGGTAAAAGAATTCGCCCTATTTTAACATTAATGGCTGCAGATATTTTTGGAGCTGATTCTAAAAAAGCTTTGCCAGCTGCTTTAGCCGTTGAAGTTTTTCATAATTTCACCCTAGTTCATGATGATATTATGGATGATGCACCAATTAGAAGAGGTAAACCAACTGTGCATGAAAAATGGGATATTAGCACAGGAATTCTTTCTGGAGATGCTATGTTGATTTTAGCCTATAAATATTTTGAAAATTATGAACCTATTGTTTTTCAGAAACTAGCAAAATTATTCAGCAAAACAGCTTTAGAGGTTTGTGATGGACAACAATTAGACGTAGATTTTGAAACCAGAAATGATGTTACTATTGATGCATACATAAATATGATTCGTTTAAAAACATCAGTTTTAGTAGCTGCTGCCCTTAAAATGGGAGCAATTGTTGCAGAAACAGATGATGAAAATGCAGATTTAATTTACGATTTTGGTTTAAATCTTGGTTTGGCTTTTCAATTACAAGATGATTATTTAGATACTTTTGGAAACGCAGAAACATTTGGGAAACAAATTGGGGGCGATATTATGGAAAATAAAAAAACCTATTTATATTTAAAATGTTTAGAGGTTGCTAGTGAGGAACATCAACAAAAACTTGCATTTTATTACAGACAGAAATTAAAAGACAATTCTTTTAAAGTTCCTGAAGTTACAAGGATTTTTAAGATGAACGATATACCTTATTTAGTAACACAAGAAATAGAAAACTATACACAAAAAGCTTTTGATACACTTTCTAAAATGAGTATTAGTAGTGATAGCAAGGAAAATTTAAAAGCTTTTGGTTTATGGTTGATGAAAAGAGATGTATAATATTCTTTAAAATTATTTGCAAATTATTTAAAATTAATAGTACATTTGCACCCTAATTTATTGGTCCTATAGCTCAGTTGGTTAGAGCACCTGACTCATAATCAGGTGGTCCATGGTTCGAGTCCATGTGGGACCACAATTAAAAACCTTAAATATTTGATTTTCAAATATTTAAGGTTTTTTTCTTTTTTGTTATCTTCACTCTAATGTTATTTTGAACCAATTCGAAAAGTTCTGCTTTTTATCTTTATTCCACAACTTTTAGACTTGATTTTAAAAAAGACAAAACTCTTTATTAAAGGTTAAAATTTATTTTTGATTGTCTATCATACATTACAATACTACCAGCTACAGAAACATTTAAGCTTAATTCAGATTTGAATTTTACTAAATGATGCGATTTTTCAATTGCTAATTTAGATAAACCATGATCTTCTGCTCCTAGTAAATACACACAACGTTTTGGGTGATTAAAAGTTTCTAATTGAACCGATTTTTCATCTAACTCTACACCTACTAACATTGCACCTTTTGGTAAATTATTAAAGAAATCATCGAAGTTTTCATAGTGAAAATAAGGCATTGCTCCTGTTGCTTTATGTGTATCACAAGCTTGTTTTGCATATCTATTACCTATAGTAAATATAAAACTTGCACCCATATTTTGTGCAGACCTCCAAAGAACACCTAAATTTTCAGGCGTTTTTCCATTCTGAATTCCTATTCCAAAAAAACCTTGTTCTAAGTTATTAACCATTTTTTTTCACCAACATTCTTTTAATTTCATTCAGCTTCATCAAGGCTTCAATTGGAGTTAATGTATCAATATTAATCGTTAATATTTCTTCACGAATATTTTCTAAAATTGGGTCATCTAATTGAAAAAAGCTGAGTTGCATATCTTCATGTTGCGATTGTTTTAAAACATCTTTAACTTCTGCGTTTTTGTTGTTTTTCTCTAACTGTTTTAGAATTTTATTAGCTCTATGAATCACCATATTTGGCATTCCAGCTAATTTTGCTACGTGAATACCAAAACTATGATTTGAGCCACCAGAAACGAGCTTACGTAGAAAAATAATGTTGTCTTCCAACTCTTTTACAGACACATTAAAGTTTTTAATACGTTCAAAAGTTGAGGTCATTTCATTCAATTCGTGATAATGGGTTGCAAATAATGTTTTTGCTTTGGTTGGATGTTCGTGCAGAAACTCTGAAATTGCCCAAGCAATCGAAATTCCATCATAAGTACTGGTTCCTCTACCAATTTCATCTAATAAAATTAAACTACGCTCAGAAACGTTATTTAAGATAGATGCAGTTTCATTCATTTCTACCATAAAAGTAGATTCGCCCATAGAAATATTATCACTGGCACCAACTCTTGTAAAAATCTTATCGACAATCCCAATTTTTGCATTCTGAGCAGGCACATAACTGCCCATTTGTGCTAATAAAACAATGAGTGCAGTTTGTCTTAAAATAGCTGATTTACCAGACATATTGGGTCCAGTAATCATAATAATTTGTTGCTGATTTCTGTTTAAAACAACATCGTTTGCAATATAGGTTTGATCTATTGGAAGTTGTTTTTCAATTACTGGATGTCGTCCATTTTTAATTTCTAAATCAGTGCCTTCATCCATAATTGGACGTACATAATTGTTATCAATCGCTAGCACAGAAAATGCTAAAAGACAGTCAATTTTTGCAATAATTTGTGCATTTTCTTGCACAACATCCACAAATTGAATGATGTATTGCAGTAATTTAGAAAAAATTTCTTGTTCTATTTTTGCTATTTTTTCTTCTGCTCCAAGAATTTTTGTTTCGTATTCTTTGAGCTCCTCAGTAATATATCTTTCTGCAGAAACCAACGTTTGTTTTCGAATCCATTCTTGAGGAACCTTGTCTTTATGCGTGTTTCTAACCTCAATATAATAGCCAAATACGTTATTAAAGGCAATTTTTAAACTCGTAATTCCTGTAGCTTCAGTTTCTCGAGCCAACATAGCATCTAAATACTGTTTTCCTGAGGATGAAATTGCACGTAAATCATCTAATTCTTGATGCACATTATTGGCAATTGCATTTCCTTTATTGATGTTTACAGGAGCTTCATCAAATAATGTTTCTGTAATTTTTTGAATTAAAACCTCACAAGTATGTAGTTGTTTCCCAAGTTCTTGAACTGTTGTATTGTTGCTTTTTTCTGAGGCACTTTTTATCGGTAAAATTGCTTTTAACGAATCTTTTAACAACACAATTTCTCTTGGAGAGGCTTTGCCTGTGGCAACTTTAGAAATTAATCTTTCTAAGTCGGATATTTGTTTTAGTTGATAGGTTACAGTCTTCGAAAAATCATTTGAATTGATGAAAAATTTGACCAATTCGTGTCGATTTTTTATTTCATCAATATTTTTTAAAGGCAAAGCCAACCAACGTTTTAATAAACGGCCACCCATAGGTGAAATGGTTTTATCAATGATGTCTAAGAGTGTTACAGCATTTACAGAATTAGGATTGTAAAGCTCTAAATTTCTAACCGTAAACCTGTCCATCCAAACATAATTATCTTCAGCGATTCTGCTAATCGATTGAATGTGTTTTAACTGATTGTGTTGTGTTTCTGATAAATAATACAACACTGCACCAGCTGCAATAATTCCGTTTTTTACTTCGTGAATTCCAAAACCTTTTAAGCTTTTTACTTCAAAATGATTGTGTAAAGTTTCATTGGCATATTCCTTTTGAAAAACCCAATCATCTAAATAAAAGGTGTAATATCTGTTTTCAAAAAGCTCTAAAAATTGTTGTTTGTGTTGTTTTTGAACTAAAACTTCGCTTGGCGAAAAATTTTGCAACAATTTATCTATGTATTCTGCATTTCCTTGCGCTACTAAATATTCGCCTGTGGAAACATCTAGAAATGAAATTCCGAGTTGTTTTTTATCAAAATGAACGGCTGCTAAAAAATTGTTGGTTTTGCTTTGTAAAACTTCGTCGTTCAAAGAAACTCCAGGAGTAACTAATTCTGTAACACCACGTTTTACAATGGTTTTGGTCATTTTTGGATCTTCTAACTGATCGCAAATTGCCACACGCATTCCAGCTTTTACCAACTTTGGTAAATAGGTGTTTAAAGAATGATGAGGAAAACCAGCCAAAGCAGTTTCAGAATCAGAACCTGCACCTCTTTTCGTTAATGTAATTCCTAAAACTCCAGCTGCTTTTTTGGCATCTTCTCCAAAAGTTTCGTAGAAATCTCCAACACGAAAAAGTAACATAGCATCAGGATATTTTTTCTTGATAGCATTGTATTGTTTCATTAAAGGAGTTACCTTTTTTACTTTTGATTTTGCCAAGTTTAGGATTTTTTCGATTAGTTTTGCGAAGATAAAAATTAGTAAGCAGTATTCAGTTGCAGTTTGCAGTGAACTTATTCACAAGATATGAGAAAATTAAAAAATAACGAATTAGGTAGAATTTCGGTTGATGAATTTAAATCGACAAAAAAAACACCTTTAATAATCGTTTTAGATAATGTTAGAAGTTTAAATAATATTGGTTCTGTGTTCAGAACTTCGGATGCTTTTTTGATTGAGAAAATTTATTTGTGTGGCATTTGTGCAACTCCACCAAATAAGGACATTCATAAAACTGCTTTGGGTGCAACTGAATCTGTGGAATGGGAATATGCTGAAAGCACGCTTTCAGTAGTTGAAAGTTTAAAAAATTCAAAAGTCAAGGTTTTGGCTATTGAACAAGCTGAAAATTCGACCAAATTAGATACTTTTTATCCAGAAAAAGACACAAAATATGCAATTGTGATGGGAAATGAGGTAAAAGGTGTACAGCAAGATGTGGTAAATGCAAGCGATTTTTGTATTGAAATTCCGCAATTGGGAACCAAACATTCTTTGAATATTTCTGTAACGACTGGTGTTGTTATTTGGGATTTGTTTGTGAAGTTGAAAGGGTTATAAATCTCTTAATTACAAGAAAATAAAACATCTATATAACAAGGATTGAAGCTTGTGCTTATTAAAAAAAAAATCAAATTTGTGAAAATTTATATGTAAAAATTATTTTACCCCTCAAAGGGTTTCAAACCCTTTGAGGGGTATTTCTATTTCTAAATTAAAATTCTAAAACTTTACAAAAAAACCAAAGTTAGTAAGCACGTTTAGCCCAGATTGAAGCATTTGTTTGAGCTCTTTTTTGCCTTAAAAAGGCAAAAAAAGCGAGTGCTGAAAGCTGGAAATAGCTCCAAAAAAAACTAAAAACCTAACACTAATTTTGCTATAGAAAAGTAGATTAAAATTCCTAAAATATCGTTGCTTGTGGTTATAAAAGGGCCAGTTGCCAATGCAGGATCTACACCTCTTTTTGCTAAAATAATTGGAATAAAAGTACCAATAATTGACGCGATTACAATTACAGAAACTAAAGAAGCAGCTACTGTAATTCCTAAATCTAAAGGAAAACCAAGAAATAACATGCCTGCAGACATTAGTAAAGCTGCTAAAACAAATCCGTTTAATAAACCTTGTAAAATTTCTTTTAAAAGTCTTCTAAAAAGTGAGCCTCGCAAACTATCGTTTGCCAAACCTTGTACAATAATTGCAGAAGACTGTACACCAACATTACCAGCCATTGCTGCAATTAATGGTGTAAAAAAGAAAAGTTCTGGGTATTTCAACATGGCTTCATCGAAACTACCCAATACAGAAACCGAAACAAAACCACCAAAAAGAGCTAAAATTAACCAAGGCAAACGTGCTTTTGTCAATTCCCAAATGGTATCATTTGCTTCTACATCTTGAGAGAAACCTGCTGCCATTTGGTAATCTTTATCAGCCTCATCTCTAATAACATCTACAATATCATCAATAGTAATTCTACCTACTAAAACATTGTTATCATCTACAACAGGAATGGCTTCCAAATCGTATTTTGCCATAATTTTGGCAATTTCTTCATCATCTTCATTTACATTTACAGAATCTACAGAATCTTTGGAAATATCTGCAATCTTTTGGTCGGATTTTGCTATTATTAAATCTTTTAAAGACAAACGTCCAACCAGTTTATCATCTTTATCTACCACGTAAATTGAGTGAACTCTGGTTACTTCTTTTGCTTGCCCACGAATTCTACGCATGCAACCTGCAACTGTCCAAGTTTCATACACTTTTACCAGTTCTTTTGCCATTAAAGCACCTGCAGTATTATCATCATAAGATAATAATTCTTTAATGTCTGCTGCTAATTCATCATCTTCTAATTCATTGATTACACGTCTTTGGCGTTCAATAGAAAGTTCTCCAATAATATCTGCAGCATCATCAGAATCCATTTCACCAATTTCGTCTGCAATTTCTTTTGCGGATAAATTGTCGAGAATTTTTTCACGAATATCATCTTCTAATTCTGTTAGAATTTCGGATGTTTTTTCGCTATCTAAAAGTTTAATGATATAAATAGCTTCATCGAAATCTAACTCGTCTAAAACCTCTGCAATATCTGCAAAATGGACGTCTTCAAATAAAGCTGTAATCTCTTTTGAATGGTCTTTTGCAATAAGTTCGGAAAGGTTATCTAGAAAGTCGTCTGTGATTTCAAATGGCATTATTTGCTAGTTTTTGCGTGAGTGAAATAAACTGCTGAACTGATAATTGTTCTGGTCGTTTCGCAAAGATAGGTTCTTCTTTTAAAGAATCCGAAAGATTGAAAGATTTTAAACTAGAACGCAACATTTTTCTACGTTGATTAAAAGCTGTTTTTACAACTCTAAAAAATAGTTTTTCATCTACAGGAAGTGAATAAT
Source organism: Polaribacter vadi (assembly GCF_001761365.1). Lineage (NCBI taxonomy): Bacteria > Pseudomonadati > Bacteroidota > Flavobacteriia > Flavobacteriales > Flavobacteriaceae > Polaribacter > Polaribacter vadi. The sequence continues at coordinate 2,587,070 of NZ_CP017477.1, forward strand.
CTTTTTTTCTGATGAATCTAATAACTCCAGAATCTACTTTTGGTGGTGGATTAAAAACAGTTGGTGGTACTGTAAAAAGATACTCAACATCAAAAAAAGCTTGTGTTAAAACAGATAAAATTCCATAAACTTTAGAACCTTCTTTTTCTGCAATTCGCATAGCAACTTCTTTTTGAAACATGCCTGCAAATTCAGGTACGAATTCCCTGTTTTCTATCGCTTTAAAAACAATTTGCGTAGAAATATTATAAGGGAAATTACCAATAATAGCTACTTGTTCTTTATTAAAAATTTCTTGAATATCTTTCTTTAAAAAATCACCTTCAATAATTTCAAATTTTTCTTTGGTGGTATTTAGGTTGATGTTTTCAATTGGAAAAACGTCTTTTAAATACGCCACAGATTCTCTGTCTAATTCAAAAACGGTAATTTTTGGTTTTTTCTGCAATAAGTATTTTGTTAAAACACCCATTCCAGGACCAATTTCCAACACCTGATCATAACCAACTTCTGTTAAAGCATCTGCAATATCTTTTGCAATAGTTTCATCTGTTAAAAAATGTTGACCTAAATGTTTTTTTGCTTTTACAGACATAGAATTTACTTTTTGTTACATTTTACACAAATGTACAGTTAAAAATGGCTACATTTCTAATGACATCAAGATTAAAAAAACAAGATTAGTTAGTACTTTTTTTTAAGGCTTAAAATACGATGTCATTAAATTGAAAATTGTTGCAAATTTCGAGCTTGTTTAACTTTACATTAATCGAACTTGTTGAATCTCATTTCAATTGTAAATTGTATGCCATCTATGGTTCTGCTTTCTTGCCATTTCATAGAAGACATGTCTAAATCTTTTAAGAATAAATTATAAGATTTGCTTATATTGCCATTAATTGGAGTTAAAACAAGATTGTAAAAACCAGTTGCTGTATCTTCATTACCAATTTCGTATTTAAAATCTCTAACCTTGGTTTCACAATTGGTTTTATTCACTACATAATTGCCTGATTTATTATCTCTTAAAAATTTCCAACTACTGCCTTCAAAACAATATTTTGATGCATCATTAAACAACGTTACATTGTAATTAGCGTCTGTATTGTAGGTTATTTTTTCTAGATACCAGTTTCCTTCAAATCTTTTTTCTTTGGATGTAACAAGTTTTTTTGCTCCACAGCTTAAAAATGTTGCTGTAAGTATTAGTAGTATTAAATTTCTCATGTTTTTCGTTTTTACAAAGTAACGATTATGTGAAAATTTTTAATACCTCAAATGCTATAAAAGATGATTGATAAGCGAATTTTAATTTCTATTATTATTGATAAACTTTGTTGGATCTAGATAACCAACTGTATCTTTTGAATAACCAGCTCCAATAGGCATGTGTATTTTATTTCTTATTTCTAAATGTAAATGAGCAAAATATATTCCATTTACATTACCAATTGTACCAATTGGATCTCCTTTCTTTACCCAAGTTCTCGGTTTTACTAAAATAGTATCACAATGTGCATATAAAGATTCTACTTTTTTATCATTTGGTAAAAAATGAATAATTCTGATGATATTTCCCCAACCACCATTATAATTTTTAGCGGAAGAAATATAGCCATTAGAAATAGCATAAATTGTATCTCCTAAATCTGAATTACCTCCTTTTACAGAATTCCAATCATCACCTAAATGATAATTTTTCTGAAATTTTTGAGCATTATAATATCCTTTTGCATTAGGTTTTCCAACAGGAAAATCAAATTTATAAGAAATATATTTTGGTTTTATGAAAAGAGAATCTTTTGTTATTACTTTTTTTATTTTACTATTTCTATCAATAGAAACTCGTTCATTTTTCTTTACACAACCAAATGTTATTAAAATGATAAAACAATATTTTTTTATCATTTTTAATTCTTTATAGAAAAATAAATAAGCAGGATTCCAAAACCTATTCCACAAAGAAAACCACCAATTGTTTCATGTGGTTCTGTTCCGTAAAAAAGATACCCAGTATATGCTCCAGAAATAATTAATAAGAGTGCTAAGGCCAACACTAAATTTCTATTTCTATATAAAAATTTCTTCATTTTAATTTTTATTTTCAGTTGGGTAAAACTCTTTCACCAATTTTAACTCAGTTCTAAAAGCAAGCATTTTATCTCCGAATTTTTGTAAGCTTTTTATTCTTAAATCATCAGCATCTTCTTTGTAATAATCGTGCAAATCTGCTTGTGTATTTGCTGTGTATTGCACAGAATATGTTTTACCTCCCATTTCTTCTTCCACCAACACTTGTGTGAATTTAGCAGAAATGAATTTTCCTGTATTTAAAACTTCTATAATATGAGTTTCCATCCAAGTTAACCATTCATCATGAACAGCATTATCGATATTAATTGTTACGTTGTATATGTACATAAAATCTGTTTAATCTTTTATTTTTTTTAAAAGTGTAATTGTTTCAGTTTTTACAGCAAACTGATACTAAAAAATTGTTTACTAAATAGTATCTCCTCTTAATTTTCTATACTTTTTTCTGGCATCCACTAAATAAATACTTGATGGATGTTCAAAAATTATTTTTTGGTAATACTCTTTCGCTTTTTCAAAATCATTTAAGTTATAATGATATAACTCTGCCATTGCATAATACACATCATCTGTTAAAAAACCTTGATTATCTGCAGCAACAATTTTTGCGTAGCATAAAATCGCTTCATCGTATTTTTCTTGTTTTATGTATAACTTTGCCTGTAAAAATAATACATCATCATAAATAACTTCTCCAGGAACTAAGCCATTTGGTAAAATTTCTTTGGATGAAAACAGTGTAGAAAGTTCCTCTAAAGCATCCTCGTTTTTATTTTGATACGCAAACAACTCTGCTTTTGCCAATTGTTTTAAACCAGAAGGAATGGAATCTACAGGTTCATTATCGGTTATTCTTAAAAATAAATCGACTGCATCATTGGCAATTAATTGTGTAGTTGAGCCTTTTAAAACTTTTAATTGTGCTTTTGCCCACTCAAAATCGCCTTTAAAATAACTAGTTTGTGCTACTTTGAAACGTGCTTGTTGTGCTATTTCTGAGCCTTTTAATTGCGTTTGAATTTGCGAAAAATAAATTAATGCTTTGTTAAATAGTCCTCTAAAAACTAAAACTTCGCCTAATTTTAATTTAATTCTTCCTTCATCAAATTTAGATTGTGCAAAGGTTAAAGCTTCTTCTAAAACACTACTGGCTTGTAAAGGTTCGTTTTTGGTAAACGTTAAAAAATCTGCATATTCAACTTGCAGTTCTATAGTTTGTTGACTTTTGCCAAATTCCGTAAATAAATTTTGAAAGAGGATTTCTGTTTCTGGGTTTTTAGTGGCAATAGCTATTTTTGCTAAGTATAAATTTGCATCAATTTTTTCTTCTTTTAATGCTGATTTTTCATCAATAAAAGTAAAACAGTCTTTTGCAGCTTGGTAATCTTTATTTTGGAAAGCAATTTTACCCAAATCATAAATTTCTTCTAAATCACCTGAATTTCTTTGATATAAAGCTTTTTCTTGAATTAAGGCTTTTCCATAATCTTTTTGTTGCGCAAACAACCAACTTAAAAGGATATTCCACTCGTTTTTTGGATTGCTTGCAGCTTTTCTTAAGAGTGTTTTTCTGAATAAAATATTGGTGTCACTTTCTGGATCATCAGTAATATATTTGCTTGCAAATCTTTGAACTAAGTTGAGGTAACTTTCGTTTTTATCAACCAAATTGATATACGATTCAAACATTTGTTTGTATTCACCTTGCTCACCATAAATCTGTGCTATTTGGAAATTATAGTCCGCATTTTCATTGGTTTCCATCGCTTTTTCATAAGCTAAAATAGCATAGTTTAATAAGTTGTAGTTTTTAAAAAGGCGCCCAATTATACCAGCATAACTAGCATTTTCATTCAAAGAATTTATTGCTTTTTCGTAGTTGGTTTTAGCAAGTTCGTTTCGTTGCTGTTTTTCGAAATTATACCCTAGATACACATATAAAAATGTTTGAGTAGGATTTTTTTCAATGCGCTCTTTTAACAAATTTTCTGCAATTGAAAATTTATCGGTTTCTTGATAACAAGAAATTAAGCGAGTTAAATAAGTAGTGTTAAAAGAACTTTTATCGTATAATTTTTTATAAATTTGAGTAGCTTTTTCATATTCTCCTTGCCTGTAATAAGTTTCTGCCAAGAAAAAAGTGTTCTGGTCATCTTCCATTTGTAACTCTTGTCCAAAGGAAAAGTTGCTGATGATCAGAAAAATTATTAAAAAAAGATTCTTCATAAGAATCAAAGATAATTAAGAAATATGTTAAAATTTTATTAAACCAATGTTATTTAAATGATTTCCTTGTAACATTTTGGCATGGAAATTGTCTTTACTGTAAAATAACTAATCAAAAACTACTATTATGATCGATTTAACTAACAAATACGAAAGTGCAAAGCAACGTTCAATTGAGTGTATGAGAAAAGGCCAAATTAGTGCGTATTTAAATGCACTTCTAGAAATGAATAAATACAAAAGATTAATGGTGGCTGTAATTGCAAATTAGAAATAGTTTGCAGTATTTCAGTCTTCACTAAGCAATCAATATTTTTTGAGTAAGAAACTTTCTTCATAAATTCGCTGACTAAATTACTGCCAACTGACGACTGCACACTAAAAAGCCACTAAATCATATCAAACCCACAATAAGGCACTAAAACATCTGGAATTTTAATTCCATCTGCTGTTTGATAGTTTTCTAAAATACCAGCCAAAACCCTTGGCAAAGCTAAAGAACTTCCATTAAGTGTGTGCGCTAATTCGCTTTTTCCTTCACTATTTTTAAAACGAAGTTTCAACCTATTTGCTTGAAACGTTTCAAAATTAGATGCAGAACTTATTTCCAACCATCGATCTTGAGCTGTAGAAAACAATTCAAAATCAAATGTTAATGCTGATGTAAAACCAGTATCTCCACCACACAAACGTAAAATTCTATAAGGTAATTTTAATTCTCTTAAAATATTTTTAATATGTTCAACCATGCCATCTAAAGCTTGGTAAGAATTTTCTGGATGCTCAATTCTTACAATTTCTACTTTATCAAATTGATGCAATCTGTTTAAACCACGAACGTGAGCTCCATAACTACCTGCTTCACGTCTAAAACAAGGTGTGTAACCTGTTACGCAAATTGGGAATTCAGTTTCCTGCATTAAATTTCCACGAAACATATTGGTAATTGGTACTTCTGCAGTTGGAATCAAATATAAATCATCAACAGTAGCATGATACATTTGTCCATCTTTATCTGGTAATTGCCCAGTTGCAGTTGCAGATTCTGTGTTTACCAAATGTGGCACTTGCACTTCTGTATAACCAGCTTCAATATTTTTATCTAAAAAATAATTGATTAAAGCACGTTGTAATCTTGCACCTTTTCCTTTATAAACAGGAAAACCAGCACCAGCAATTTTAGTTCCCAACTCAAAATCTATAATATCGTATTTTTTTGCTAATTCCCAGTGAGGAAGCGCATTTTCGCCTAAATCAGGAATTGTACCTTCACTAAAAATGTTCTCATTATCTTCTTCAGATTTTCCTGCTTTTACAGAAGGATGAGGTACATTTGGTATTTGATATAAAAGTGCATCTAACTCCTCAGAAAAAACATTTAATTTTTCTGACAATTCTTTAGAACTCTCTTTTAATTGTCCAGTTTTTTCTTTTAAAATGTTCGCTTTTTGCGCTTGTCCACTTTTGTAAAGAGCACCAATTTCTTTGGATATTTTATTAGATTCAGCCAAAATAGTATCTAACTCAAGTTGCGTTGCTCTTCTATTTTCATCCGCAGTTAAAACTTGGTCAATAATTGTTTCAGCATTCGCAAAATTACGTTTTGCCAAACCTTCTAAAACAGTTGCTTTATTTTCTCTAATAAAATTTACTTGTAACATTTTTTATCAAAATTTAAGAATGCAAATATATAATTTGTGGTTTTTAAATGCCACGAATTCACGAATTAAAAAAAAGTAAAATTTTTTAATGTTGGGCGTTCCCAAAAGGTCAGGCTTTCACACTCGCTTTTTTTGTGAAAAACAAAAAAGAGCTCAAACAATTGCTCAATCCTTAACGCATATTGCTAATTCAAAACGCAAGTTATTTTGAATTATAAAGGTTTATTATTTTCAATATAATCTCTAGCAGTTTCTTCATCTTTTTTAAGTTGATGAATTAACAACTCTACAGAATCGAATTTATGCTCATCACGTAAAAAATAAAGCAATTCAATCGTTAAATGTTGATTGTATAAATCCTCATTAAAATCAAAAAAATGCACTTCAATTGTTTGATGATTTCCATTAACAGTGGGTCTGTTGCCAATATTCATCATTCCAAAAACCGTTTTTTTATCAACGGTAGCTTTTACAACATAAACGCCCGTTTTTGGAATTAACTTATATGTTTCCTTAACATCGATATTTGCTGTTGGATAACCAATTTTACCCCCTAATTTTTTGCCATTTACAACAGTGCCATTCAGCATAAAATTATATCCTAAATAATTATTGGCAGTTTTTAGATTACCAGCATGTAAAGCACGCCTAATTTTTGTAGAACTTACAGAAACACTGTCTATATCTTGTGCAGGGATTTCTTCAACTTTAAAATCGTACAAATGGCTATATTCTGTAAGTTGTGTAATATTTCCTTCTCTATTTTTACCAAAATGATGGTCGTAACCAATAATTAATTTTGATATATTTAGTTGATTTACTAAGATTTCTCTTACAAACTCCAAGGCTGTTGTTCTAGAAAACTCTTTACTAAAAGGATGAATAATCAAATAATCTAACCCTGTTTTTTCTAGTAAGGCAGCTCGTTCATCAATGGTATTTATCAACTCTAAAAAAGCATCTTTCTGCAACACCATTCTTGGGTGAGGAAAAAAGGTTAGCACAACTGATTTTTTACCTGCTTTTTTTGCTTCAGAAACCAATTTCTCAATAATTTGTTGATGCCCAAAATGGACACCATCAAAAGTGCCAATTGTTACAAATGTTTGCGTTTCTGAAGAGAAATTAGTGATGTCTTTTACTATTTTCAAAAAACTAAATATTTAATAGATTTTAAACAACAAATGTACAATAAACCAAAGCCAAAATTGATAACTAGTACATGTTTTAATATCTGTATATCATAAATTTTAGTAGGATAATTTGTTAAAATCATAAATAATTAAATGATTTATTCAGAAACTCAAAAAAATTTGTATTTTGCACGATAGTTAACAAACAATTAACAAACAATCCACATTATGATAAAAAAGATTTTATTTGTAGCATTTATAGCTTTCGGAAGTCTTGCTATGGTTGGGCAAACTACAATAACAGGAACTGTTAAAGATGCTAAAACAGGAGAAACCCTTCCTGGTGCAAACATTAAAGTTGCTAATAAAGCTGTTGGTACAACCACAGATTTTGATGGAAACTTTGAGTTGAAAGTTACAGACAACCCACCTTTTACATTAGAAATATCTATGTTAGGATTTCAAATGAAAGAAGTTGAGATTACTAAAAGAAATGAAAAAATAGAGGTGACTTTAGAAGAAAATGAAACATCTTTAGATGAGATTGTTGTATCTGCATCTAGAACACCAGAACGTGTTATGGAATCTCCAGTAACCATTGAAAGAATGGATGCTAGATCTATAAAAAACACTTCTTCTCCTTCATTTTATGACGGTTTAGAAAACTTAAAAGGTGTAGATGTAAATACGAGCAGTTTAACATTTAAATCTGTAAATACTAGAGGTTTTGCAACATTTGCAAACACACGTTTTATGCAATTAGTAGATGGTATGGACAATTCATCTCCAGCATTAAACTTTGCAATTGGTAACCTTTTAGGAATGTCTGAATTAGATGTAAACACGGTTGAATTATTACCAGGAGCATCTTCTGCACTTTATGGTGCAAATGCTTTTAATGGTATTATGTTTATGACCAGTAGAAGTCCTTTTAATGATCAAGGAATTAGTTTTTCTTACAAGCAAGGAGTTACTACTCAAGAAGCAGCAGGTACAAATAATGTGTATGATGTAAATATTAGAATGGCATATGCTTTTTCAGAAAAATTTGCAGCAAAAGCAACATTGGCTTATTTACAGGGTACTGAGTGGTTTGCTACAGATCATAGAAACACTAGAAATGGAGAATATGCTCCTGGAGATAGATCTTTAAATGATTTTGATGGTTTAAATATTTATGGTGATGAGGTTGCTACAAACTTAGGTGGTGCTGTTGGTAGAGTTAGTAGAACTGGTTATGAAGAGCAAGATTTAATGTTAGATTATGAAGCAAAAAGTGTAAAATTAAATACAGCTTTGCATTATAGACCTTTTGGAGATGATCGATTAGAAGTAATCTTTAATTCTAAATTTGGAACAGGAAATACTATTTATCAAGGTGCAAACAGATACAATATTAGAGATTTCTATTTAGCACAACAAAAATTAGAAGTTAGAGGTAAAAACTTTTTTGTTAGAGGTTATGTAACAACTGAAGATGCTGGGAATTCTTATGATTCGCGTTTTGCTGCTATCAACATTAACAGAAGATGGAAATCTGACCAAGACTGGTTTACACAATATGCAGGAACTTATTTAGTAACAGGTTCTCATCAAGCAGCAAGAGCAGCTGCAGATACAGGACGTTTAATTCCAGGAACACCTGAATTTAAAGCCGCTTTTAATGAAGTTACTGCTGATCCAAACTTAGCAACTGGTTCAAGGTTTCAAGATGAAACAAAACTATATCATGGAGATGTAAATTATAACTTTCAAGATGTTATTGAGTGGGCAGAATTTCAAGTTGGTGGTTCTTACAGAAGATATTCTTTAAATTCTAATGGAAGTATTTTTACTGATAATGATGGATCAATTGATTATGATGAATATGGTGTTTATACTCAAATGCAAAAGAAATTTTTAGAAGATGATCGTTTAAAATTAACAGCTTCTTTACGTTATGACAAAGCACAAAATTTTGATGGTAATTTTTCTCCAAGAGTTTCTTTAGCGTATGCAGGAGGAGAAAATAAGAATGATAACTTTAGAGCCTCTTTTCAAAAAGGATTTAGAAACCCAACAACACAAGATCAATATATTGGTTTAGATGCTGGTTCTGCAATTTTAGTAGGTTCTGCTCCAGATAACTTAGATAGATATACAAGTACTCCATTAAATGTAAGTACAGCTGGTCAAGGAATTGTAGGAAGCTCAACAACTACGTTGTCTGGTAGATTAGCTTATGAGAATTCTTTTGCAGCAAGTTCTGTTATAGCTGGTGCTCCAGAAGCATCTAGTGCTCCTTTAGTAAAGCCAGAAGAGGTAACTGCTTTTGAATTAGGATATAGAGGATTAATTAATGCAGGAGATTCTAGAATTACTTTAGATGTTAGTGCATATTATAACCAATATAATGACTTTATTTCTGCTAAAAATGTTTTAGTTCCTTTCTATGGTGATGTTGAATTAACTGAAACTGTACCTGTTGGCCCAGGAGGATCTCCTGTACCTTTAGCTTTAATAGCGCTTCAAAATGGAGATTATAAAGCTTTTCAAGTATATACAAATACTACAGCAGATATAAATTCTTATGGAGCTTCGTTAGGATTAAATACAAAGATTTTTAATGGTTTTGATATTGGTTTAAATTATACATATGCTAAGTTTGATTTTGACCAAGCATCAGATCCAGACTTTGAGGCAGGTTTTAACACACCAGAACATAAAGTAAAAATTCAGTTTGGTAAAACAGACTTATTTGAAAACTTTGGATTTAATATAAATGCAAGATGGCAAGATGAGTTTTTATGGGAATCTACTTTCTTAGATGCAACTGTAGATGCAAGAACTGTATTCGATGCACAAATTAATTATACTGTACCATCTTGGAAATCTACTTTTAAATTAGGTGGCGCAAATTTAGGTGGGCAAGAATACTTTAGTGCACCAGGAGTTGGAGCTGTAGGTTCTCAATATTACCTTTCTTGGTCAATTAATAACTAATATAAAACACATTAATTTATGAAAAATTATAAATATATAGGTTTGTTTCTTTTATCACTAGGAGTTATCTCTTGTGATGTTAACAACGATTTAGATCCAATTTTAGAAGAAGCAGCACCAGTAGTACAATTAAACACTAACGGATTAGATTTTTCTAGTTATGTTTCTATTGGAGCTTCTTTTACAGCAGGTTTTACAGATAATGCTTTGTTTATAAAAGGACAAGAAAATTCATTCCCAAACATTTTAGCCGGAAAATTTGGTACAGATTTTTCTCAACCTTTAATGAATGATAATATTGGAGGTTTATTGTTTGGAGGAAATGTAATTCAAGGACCAAGATTGTATTTTAATGGTGCTGGACCAACTTCTTTACAAGCAACTCCAACAACAGAAGTAACTAATTCTGTTTCTGGAAACTTGAATAACTTTGGTATACCAGGAGCTAAAAGTTTTCATTTTGTTGCAGAAGGTTATGGTAATGTGCAGGGAGTTCCTTTAGGTTTGGCTAATCCTTATTTTGCAAGAATGGCTTCAAGTTCTACTGCAACAGTTTTAGGAGATGCTATGGCTCAAAACCCAACCTTTTTTACCTTATCAGAAATTGGTGGAAATGATGTTTTAGGATATGCACTTTCTGGTGGTTCTGGAGTAGATCAAACTGGAAATCTTAACCCAGCAACTTATGGCTCTTCAGATATTACAGACCCAAATGTATTTGCTAGTGTTTTTAGTAATATGGTTACAGCTTTAACTTCTGGTGGAGCAAAAGGAGTTATAGCAAATGTACCTTATATTACTAACTTAGCTCACTTTATAACTGTTCCTTACAATCCAGTTCCTTTAGATTCAGGAACTGCAGCTCAACTAAATTCACAATTATTAGGACCAGTAATTCAAATATTAACAGCTTTAGGACAGCCAGATAGAATTGCTTTATTAGAGGCTTCTAGTTCTAATAAATTATTATTAAGAGACGAAAATCTTGTTGATTTTTCTGCACAAATTTCAGGAGCTTTACAGCAAGCTGGAGTTCCTGCTGCTCAAGCACAATTAATGGGAAGTTTATATGGACAAGCAAGACATGCAACTTCAGCAGACTTGTTTGTTTTGCCATTATCTAGTGCAATTGGAACTGCACAACCTGGTATACCTGCACCATTTAATACTGTAGGTGTTACGTATCCATTAGAAGATAAGTGGGCAATTACTCCTGAAGAGCAGTTGGCTATTAAAACAGCTACTGACGCTTACAACACAACTATTGCTGCTGTTGCAAGTGCAAACCCAAATGTTGCTTTGGTAGATTTTAAAGGGCTTTTAGAGCAATCTGCAACAGGTATTGCATTTGATCAATATACATTAACAACTAGTTTAGTAACTGGGGGTTTAATTAGTTTAGATGGTGTGCATTTAACAGGTAGAGGTTATGCTTTAATGGCTAACAAAATTATGGCAGCTATGGATACAAAATTTGGATCTAACTTTACAACTGCTACAAATGGTTTAGCGAAAGCTGATGACCATCCAACAAATTATTCTCCTGCTTTAAGATAGTAGAATTATAATTTAATAAAACAAAAAAGGTTGAGAATTAATTCTCAACCTTTTTTTATGACCAAATTTTGGTAGTTTATAAAAGCATCATTTTTGCTCTTTTAACGCCAGCAACTAGAACATCTATTTCTTCTTTTGTGTTGTAAAATGAAAAAGAAGCTCTAACAGTTCCTGGAATTTTATAAAAATCCATTATAGGTTGTGCACAATGATGGCCAGTTCTAACAGCAATACCTAACTTATCTAATATTGCTCCCATATCATAAGGATGAACCCCATCAATATTAAAAGAAATTACAGCTGTTTTTTTTGCTGATGTTCCGTAAATTTTTAAACCCTCAATTTTTAATAGTTCTTCTGTTCCGTATTTTAAAAGTTCATCTTCATACGCTGCTATATGATCAAAACCTACTGAGTTCATATAATCTAAAGCAGCACCAAAAGCAATTCCTCCACAAATATTTGGAGTTCCAGCTTCAAATTTGTGAGGCAAACCTGCATAGGTTGTTTTTTTGAAAGACACAGTTGCAATCATTTCTCCTCCACCTTGATAAGGAGGTAATTTCTCTAACCATTCTTTTTTTCCGTATAAAAAGCCAACACCTGTTGGACCACATAATTTATGAGCAGAAGCTACATAAAAATCAGCATTTAATTGTTGTACATCTGGTTTAATGTGTGGTGTTGCTTGAGCACCATCAATTAAAACAGCAGCACCAACTTTATGAGCAGCTTCTATAATTTCTTCAATTGGGTTTACAGTTCCTAAAGCATTAGAAACGTGGTTGCAAAAAACCAATTTTGTATTCTCATTTAAAAGTTGATGATAGGTTTCCATATCTAAAGAACCTTCATCGTTCATAGGAATTACCTTTAAAATAGCGCCTGTTTTTTCGCACAACATTTGCCAAGGAACAATGTTTGAATGATGTTCTAAAGCAGATACAATTAACTCATCACCTTTATGTAAAAGTGATTCGAAACCAGCAGCAACAATGTTAATACTGTGTGTAGTTCCTGCAGTTAAAATAATTTCGTACGTTTCTTTTGCGTTAATATGCTTTTGCACTTTAATACGTGCTTCTTCATATTTATCAGTTGCTTCTTGACTTAACGTATGCACTCCTCTGTGAATATTTGAGTTATAATTGCTGTAATAATCAACAATCGTATCAATCACAATTTGAGGTGTTTGTGAAGTGGCAGCATTATCAAAATATACCAAAGGTTTTCCGTGAACTGTTCTTTTTAGAATGGGAAAGTCTTCTCTAATTTTATCAATATTCAACATAAAAATCAATTTAAGTTACAAAGATAAAGGTTGATTGTTGAAACCTATTAAATTCTCAATATGATTTTCTTATTTTTACATCATTAAAATTACTTTTTATGAAGATTTTTAAACGAATTTTACTTTTAATATTGGTAGTAATTACCATAACTGTTGTTTATAATTACCCAAAATTAAATATGATTGCAGGTTATGCAGCTAAAAATGCTGCTTCATCTGTTTTTGTTGCAAATAGAGATTTAAATTTTACTACCAAAACCGATAATAATTTTTCTCCCATAAATTTAGTTGAAAGTAAGGTTGATGAAACTGAAAAATGGGCATCTTCGAACGTGTTTGGTTTATTAAGTAGAAAAGCATTTTATAGAGAAGGTTTAGGAACAGTTTTGGCAATTGACGAGGAAGATTTAAATAAAACTTACTTAACTCCTAAAAGAGTATTAGCTGATAATAAAACCCCTTATCCTTATGGAAATGCCCCACAAAAAGATACTGTTTTTAGTAATATTGATTATCAAAAAATAAATGAAACGTTAGATATTTTATTTGATTCTGTAAATCAAACTAGGGCAGCAGTTGTTGTTTATAAGAACCAAATCATCGCAGAAAAATATGCTGAAGGTTTTGATAAAAATTCTAAAATTTTAGGCTGGTCTATGACCAAAAGTATTGTAAGTACGTTGTTTGGGATTTTAGAACATCAGCAGAAAATAGATGTTTTTAAAAAAGCGAATTTTGAGGAATGGAAAAATGATGAGAGAAACGAAATAACCATTCATAATCTGTTACAAATGAATTCTGGTTTGGAATGGGATGAAAATTATGAGGAAATTTCTGATGTAACAAAAATGTTATTTTTAGAAAGAGATATGACTAAAAGCCAAATTAGAAAACCTTTAGCTGGAAAACCGAATGAAAGCTGGTATTATTCTTCTGGAACGACTAATTTATTATCAGGAATTTTAAGAAATCAATTTAAAACGCATCAAGAATATTTAGATTTTTGGTACGCAGATTTAATCGATAAAATTGGGATGAATTCTATGACCATAGAAACAGATTTAGCTGGCAATTATGTGGGTTCTTCCTATGCATGGGCAACTCCAAGAGATTGGGCAAAATTAGGGTTGTTGTATTTAAATAACGGAAACTGGAATGGAGAACAACTGTTTACAAAAGATTGGATAAATTACGCTACAGAACCCACTCCAACTTCTAATGGTTGGTATGGAGCACAAATTTGGTTAAATGCTGGGAAAAGGTATCCAAATGTGCCAGAAAACATGTATTTCTTTAGTGGTTACCAAGGTCAGAATGTTTTTGTTTTGCCAGATGAAGATTTGGTTGTGGTTAGAATGGGGTTAACTAAAAATGCAGATGTAGATGCTTTGTTAAGTGGAATTATTTCATCAATTAAAAGGTAATTATTAAAGATATTGTAACAAAATATTTGTTTCTTTATCTCATAGATAAATAATTTACTTGAATTAAAAACAAATTGTTAAAGAAAATATTTATACAAAAGAGGCAATTATCATTAGATATATCTAAAAGAAGAATATTTATTGGTTTTTTTTTAGGACTATTTTTTGCAGTTATTTTCTATGCTTTGCTTAAATTAATTAGTAAATCTTTAGTGGTATTTGATGCCATGTTTAATGGATATGAACTAGTTACTTTAACAGAAGCTAATTATCAACTTTACAGTTTTTTTATTGCTTTTATTGCTGTTAATTTTTCTTTTTCTATCGTTTTTGAATTTTTAGTAAATACTCCAATTGGCTTTTTAGAACCCTATAATTACAAGCGAAAAAACATATTGAACTCACAAAGAGTTACCAATTGGTTTTTATTAAATACGTTTTGTAGAGTTGCTTTTGTGTTTGGGACTTTATCTTTAAGTTTTAAAAACGATGATTTATTTACTGAAATGAATTATATAATCTATTTGATTATAATCGTATTTATTGGACAAATGTGGTTATCTATTAGATGGTTTACTATGGATAATAAAGCAAAGTTTTTTTTAATATTTATATCTGTTATTTTATTAATCACTTTTATTATTTCAAAAATTGAATTTATAAATAATGTTACAATCAATAAATCTGTATTGTCACAAAATATATTATACAAGCATAAAATAGACAGAGTTACTTCAGGGGAATCTCAAGATTTAACTGAAGATAGATATTTGCTTTTTAATTTATATTTAAAAGAAGGTAAAAATGGTTTAATCCTAGAAACAGATAATAAAAATCAATTTACAGAATTAGTGTCTTTGTCTGATAAAATTAATATTTTCAAAAAAAGATTTCCAAAAAGGCTTGAACCTTTTATAACTTATGTTCTTTATATTGATAAAGATTTGTGCATGAGTAATGTTAAGAAGATACAGCAGTATTTAAAGGATAAAGGAGCTTACAGAACTCATTATTCAGTAAAAGATAAAGAACATCCTTTTTTTATAAGAGGAAACAAGACTTTTGGCTTTACTATAAATGATTTTAAACCAGAAGATTTAAAATCAAAAGCGATAAAAATTTCAATTTCAAAAAAAGGTAAATATTTCTTTCAAAACAATTTACTTTCAAAAGAAGATTTAAAAACATCAATTATAAAGAAGTTTAAAAAAGATGGTTTTTCCCCTTTTATATTCTCTTATAACGATTCTACTAAATTTGAAGAATACTTCGAAGTTTTATCTCTGACAAAGAATATTGTCAATGAATTTAGAGATGATTATGCAGAAAAAGGATATCATCAAAATTATAATACTTTATCAAAAGAACTTCAAAAACAAATAAAAGAAAAATTTTATTGGGTTTTTGTAGGTGAAGTAAACTAAAAAAACCACTCAAAAAGAGTGGTTTTTAAAATTATAATATTTTCTATTTTTAGCTTTTTCCTTTAATTAAACTTAAAGCAATTGCTGCAATTCCTAAACCAATTGTAATATAAGCGTTTGTGTTATCTTGAGCTTCTATTAAATCTAAATCTCCAATAGAAACTTGCGTTTCTGGCACTACCATTACATAAACTCCATATGCTAATAAAATAACACCTACAATTAGTAATACTGTTTTGATTGTTTTGTTCATAATTTGGTTGTTTAATGTGAGTTACAAATGTATGATTTAAAAACAGTTACAGTTAATCCTATTGAAATAAAAGTTAACTCAATCAATTATAAATCGAACCCAATTTTTACACCTAATTTATTGGCAATTAACTTGGTAATTCTTGTTTTTACTTCAGGAATTTTTACACTTTCTAATACTGTATTTGCAAAAGCAAACATTAATAAAGCTTTTCCTTCTTTTTTAGGAATTCCACGTTGTTGCATGTAAAACAAAGCATCATCATCTAACTGACCAATGGTACAACCATGAGAACATTTTACATCATCTGCAAAAATTTCTAGCTGAGGTTTTGCGTTTATAGTTGCTTTATCGCTAATTAAAACATTGTTGTTTTGCTGATATGCATTTGTTTTTTGAGCTTCTTTATTTACAATTACTTTTCCGTTAAAAACTCCTGTAGAACGCTCATCAAAAATACCTTTGTAATCTTGGTGAGATTCACAATTTGGCTCTATATGATGCACTAAAGTGTGGTGATCTACATGTTGTTTTCCTTCAATAATTGTAATCCCTTTTAAAATAGAATCTATATGTTCTCCATTTTGATAAAAGTTCAAATTATTTCTTGTGATGTTTCCTCCAAAAGAAAAAGTATGCACAGAAACAACACTATTTGATTTTTGATCTACATAGGTATTATCAACAATAGAAGCGTTTAAATCATCATTCTGAATTTTATAAACATCTACAGTAGAGCTTTTTGCAGAAAATATTTCTGTAACTACATTCGATAAAACTGCATTCGAAGTTAAACTTTGATGACGTTCTATAATTTGAACATGTGCATTTTCATCAACCACAATTAAATTACGAGGTTGAGTCATTACTGCAACTTCAGAACCTGTTGTAAAATTGATAATTTGAATTGGTTTTTTAACTTCCACATTTTTTGGAATATGAATGTAAGCACCTTCACTTGCAAAAGCCGTATTTAAAGAAGTTAAATTATCTTGTTTGGCAATTTTATTGAAATATTTATCAATAACAGCTTTGTATTTTGGCTTCGATAATGCAGAAGACATTAAGCAAACATCAATAGTATCGTGTGTAGTTTCTGATAAAAAAGAACTGTATTTACCATCAATAAAAACAACATTGTAGGTGTCTATATCATGAATAAAATACTTTTTTACATCCGCTAATTCTACAGCAACATCTCTGTTTGGGAAAAGGCTGAAATCGTTTTTCAATACATTATTTAGGCTCGTATATTTCCAAGCTTCTAATTTTTTTGTAGGAAAACCAAGTTTTTCAAAATTCTCTAATGCTTCTGTTCTAATTTCATGAATAGCAGAATTAGTATCTACTTTATCTTCAAAAGCTACGTAAGAGGTTACTATTTTATCTTTTAATTCCATTTTCTTTAAGTTTAAAGTTCAAAATTTTGAATTCAAAGTTTTTTAACCTTGAACTAAAAATTTTGAATTTTGAACAGGAATTGGTTATACCAATTCTTGCTTAATCCAATCATATCCTTTTGCCTCTAATTCTAAAGCTAAAGAAGCATCACCAGTTTTTACAATTTTACCATCGTATAAAACGTGTACAAAATCTGGAAGAATATAATCTAACAAACGTTGGTAGTGTGTAATTACAATTACAGCATTGTCTTTAGATTTTAATTTGTTAACGCCATTTGCAACAATACGCAAAGCATCAATATCTAAACCAGAATCAGTTTCGTCTAAAATCGCTAATTTTGGCTCTAACATTGCCATTTGAAAAATTTCGTTACGTTTCTTTTCTCCTCCAGAAAAACCTTCGTTTAAAGAACGAGATAAAAATTTACGATCTATTTCTAACAATTCAGATTTTTCACGAATCATTTTTAACATATCTTTTGCAGGCATGTCTTCTAAACCTTTTGCTTTTCTAGTTTCGTTAATCGCTGTTTTGATAAAGTTTGTAACAGAAACTCCAGGAATTTCTACAGGATATTGAAAAGATAAGAAAACACCATTATGAGCTCTTTCTTCTGGAGCAAGTTCGCTAATATCTTCTCCATTTAATTCGATAACTCCATCAGTAACTTCGTAATCTTCTTTACCAGCAATAATATTTGCTAATGTACTTTTACCAGCACCATTTGGGCCCATAATTGCGTGAACTTCACCAGCGTTTACTTCTAAATTTAATCCTTTTAAAATTGATTTTTCATCAATTGAGGCGTATAAATTATTGATTTTTAACATTGTGTTTTAAGCTATTTGCTTGTAGTTTTTAACTATAAGCTGTTTAATAATTTTTCTAATTTTTCAAAATCTTTTGGAGAATGCTGTATAATAACATCTGCATTTTTCTCTTTTGCAAAAGCTTCAAATTGCTCCATACTTTTTAAAGTTGCTTCTACATCGTAATTAAAAGAAGGCACTCTTTTATTAGTTCTGTTTTCTTCAAAGTGATATAAATCTCCAGTTAATAAAACTGGTTTTTCTAAACCTGAAACCTCAACATACAAAGCTTGATGCCCAACTGTATGACCAGGCATGTATTTTATAACCACTGTTCCATCTCCAAAAACATCATGATCTCCATTTAGTTTTTTTACTTCTTTAAGCGTTTCCAAAACAGGATTTCTTGCTACTGCAGAATCACCAACAACAGAATTATATTCGTTTTCTTGAACAATCCAAGTTGCTTCTTGCATATAATTTGCGTGTCCTGTATGATCGAAATGCGAATGAGACATTGCAAAATATTCAAAATCTTCAATTTGAAAACCTTTCGATTTTAGTTGATTTTCCAAAGAATCTGGTCTTTGAATTCTATACACTCCACTTGGCTCATCAAAAGGATCTGGCATTACCAATTGTTCTGGCAAACCTGCATCCCACATTAAATTTCCCTTTGGATGCGAAATAATATAATAAGCATCTGTAAATTGTTTTTGCTGACCTGTATACGTTGTGTCCTGAGAAAAAACTTCTAACTTTTTAACCAAAATTGAACCCCCAACTAATTGATATAGTTTTACTTCTGGTTTTTTAGTTTCTTCAGCCTTTTTCTCGGCATTTTTACAACTAACAATGCTAATTGCAAGAAACATGAATAATATTTTTTTCATAATTTTAATAATTTGTGTTTGATTACAACTTGCAAGGTTTTTTTTAACCTTGAAGGATACAAATTTTACTATCCAACAGAACCCTCTAAAGAAATTTCCAATAATTTTTGTGCTTCCACAGCAAATTCCATTGGTAATTTATTTAAAACTTCTTTACTAAATCCGTTTACAATTAAAGCGATTGCTTTTTCTGTATCAATACCTCTTTGGTTACAATAAAACAATTGCTCTTCACCAATTTTACTAGTGGTTGCTTCATGTTCTATTTGAGCCGTTTTATTTTTAACTTCGATGTAAGGGAATGTGTGTGCTCCACAAGCATTACCCATCAACAAAGAATCACATTGAGAGAAATTACGCGCATTTTCTGCTCTGCTATTTATCTGCACTAAACCTCTATATGAGTTTTGAGAATTACCAGCAGAAATACCTTTAGAAATAATGGTTGATTTGGTGTTTTTTCCCAAATGAATCATTTTTGTTCCTGTATCAGCTTGCTGAAAATTATTAGTAACTGCAATTGAGTAAAACTCACCTACAGAATTATTTCCTTTTAAAATACAAGAAGGATATTTCCAAGTTACAGCAGAACCTGTTTCTACTTGAGTCCAAGAAATTTTTGCATTGGTTTCACACAAACCTCTTTTGGTTACAAAATTGTAAACCCCACCTTTTCCTTCTTTGTTTCCTGGATACCAGTTTTGTACAGTAGAATATTTAATTTCTGCATCATCCATGGCAATTAATTCTACAACTGCTGCATGTAGTTGATTTTCATCTCTACTTGGAGCTGTACAACCTTCTAAATAAGAAACATAACTTCCTTTATCTGCAACAACTAAAGTTCTTTCAAACTGTCCTGTTCCACCTTCATTAATTCTAAAATAGGTTGATAATTCCATTGGACATTTAACTCCTTTTGGAATGTAACAGAAAGATCCGTCAGAAAAAACAGCTGAATTTAAAGCCGCATAAAAATTGTCTGTTGTTGGTACAACAGTTCCTAAATATTTTCTAACCAATTCTGGATGCTCTTGAATAGCTTCTGAAATTGGCATAAAAATAATACCCTTTTCACCTAATGTTTTTTTGAAAGTAGTTGCAACAGAAACAGAATCCATTACAATATCTACAGCAACATTCGCTAATTTTTTTTGTTCATCTAAAGAAATTCCTAAACGTTTAAAAGTGTCTAATAATTCAGGATCTACTTCATCTAAAGAATTTAATTTTGGTTTCTTTTTTGGAGCAGAATAATAGGCAATGTCTTGAAATTTTGGTTTTTCATAATGTACATTAGCCCATTCTGGTTCTTCCATTTGTTCCCAAACTCTATAAGCTTCTAAACGCCAGTTTGTCATCCATTCTGGCTCGTTTTTCTTTTTAGAAATTGCTCTCACAACATCTTCACTTAAACCTATTGGAAACGTATCACTTTCTATATCTGTATAAAAACCATACGCATATTCTTTGGTTTTTAATTCTAATTCTAAATCGTCTTCTGTGTATTTCATACTTCAGGTTCAAAATTTAATGTTTAAAATTCAAAATTTCTTACTCAAACCTTTAAAATTTTCGAGTTTTTTGAATCTTTTATTTTTTTTATAATATAAAGATGTAAATTTAATCTTTGTACTTACTTCCTTTAAAATCGCTTTTTTGTAAATAGCTAATAAAACCACCAATCATTTTACTTAAAGCAATTGCTTGATTTTTTAATTTATTAAAATCTTTTTCATTTATATAATTTCTATCAAAAACTCGGTATAATTGAGATCTTGTTTCTCCACAAGATGCTTTTGCTATTGATAGAAATTGGATAAATTCTTTATTTCCATTTCTTTCAAATCCTTCTGCAATATTATCCATAACTGAACCAGAAGAACCATCTATTTGATTGTATAATCTATAATCTTTTTTTAATTCTGTATTATTTGCAACTATGTTTATATCATTACAAAGAATTCTAGAAAGTTTCCAAATTTCTAAATCTTCAAAAATTTTAACGGTTGCCATAACTTTGAATTTTAAACTTTAAATCTTGAACCCTTCTTTATAAAGAGAAGCTTTCTCCACAACCACAAGTTCTATTTGCGTTTGGATTGTTAAAAACAAAACCTTTTCCGTTTAAACCTCCAGAATATTCTAAAGTGGTACCTACTAAATATAAAAAGCTTTTTTTGTCAACAATAAGTTTTACGTTATTTTCTTCAAAAATCTTATCGGTTTCTTGTCTTTCTTTATCAAAAGTTAAATCGTAAGATAAACCTGAACAACCACCACTTTTTACACCCACTCTAACATAATCTTTAGCTGCGTCAAAGCCATCGTCAGTCATTAATTCAATGACTTTTTTCTTTGCTGTGTCTGAAACTTTTATCATAATTTTAAATAGATTTAATCTAAATTGTCTGCAAAGATACGATATAACTTGAACAAACTTTGTTAAATTGATTACCAAGATTAATGTAACTATTGGTTTTATCGATTATTCTTGAAAGGCAGTGTTATTAACAAATTCTAAGTCGGTTAGTGATAATAAAAAAGCTTTTAAATCGGTTTTATCTTTGGTTGATAAATGTACGCCTCCTTTATCAATTTTTTTCATTAAAGGATCTATAGTCGCAGATGGTTTTAAGCCTTCTGAATAATGATTGATAACTTCTTCTAAGGTTGCAAACCGTCCATCATGCATGTAAGGAGCTGTAAATGCTAAATTTCTAAGAGAAGGCGATTTAAATTTTCCATTATCTGCAGGATCTCCAGTAATTTTGCTCAATCCTACATCTGTAAAATTGCTATCCAAACCATTGTTATGAAATTGATTATCTGTCCAAAGAGGATTGTTGTTACTTCCATGACAATGAAAGCAATCGCCTTTTGCTTCATCCATAAAAACATTAAAACCATTTTCTTCTTCAGGTGTTAAAGTTTCGTTTCCAAGTAAAAATTGATCGAATTTTGAGTTGCCAGAAATAAGTGTTCTTTCAAACTGCGTAATTGCTTTGGTAATTAAAGTGGAATCTATAGTTGCTGTGCCAAATGCTCGTAAAAATAAATTTGGATATTCTGGATGATTCTGCATTTTTTTGGCAATATTTTTCCAATTTGCATGCAATTCAATAGGATTTGAAACGGGTTCAAAAGCTTGATTTTCTAAACCAAAAGCACTTCCATCCCAATTAAAACGATCATCAAAATTCCAAGCTAAATTAAATAAGGGCATTGCGTTTCTAAAACCAAACTCTCCATCAATTCCTAAACTAAATTGTTGGTTGTCTGAAAAAGCACTTTTTGGATTGTGGCAACTTGCACAAGATTTTGTTTCATCAGCAGAAAGAATTTTATCAAAAAAAAGTTTCTTACCCAATGCCACACCTTCTTCAGTTAAAGGGTTATTTGTAGGAATTATAGGCGCAATTAATTTGTCTGCAAATATTTGTGGAATTTCTAAACGATATGGAATTGGTGTATAAATTTCTTCTTCTTTTGATGCGCAATTCATCAACAGAAAAAAGGAGAGAAGAAAAATATATGTTTTTGTCATTTTTAAGCTTTTTGAAACTTAATAAAGTTTTTTAAAAGTACATAATTTCACATCAAATTTAAGTTTTTAAATTTATAGTTGTTGTTTTTCAATTAAAAAGAAATTGTATAAAATCCATTATCAGTAGATATAAATAGAAACCTTTTTAAAAGACAAAAAATCCTCTTTTATTATTCCTACCTTTGTATTTCATTAAAAATACTACCAATGAAATATCATCAAATAGACTCCAATTTATTCATAAAAAATCGTAAAAACTTTGCAGCAGCAATGCAGCCAAAAAGTATCGCTATTTTTAATTCTAACGATATTTATCCAATATCTGCAGATAGTACAATGCCTTTTGAACAACATAGAGATATTTTTTATTTATCTGGTGTAGATCAAGAAGAAAGTATTTTGATGCTATTTCCTGATTGCCCAAATTCAGCTTTAAGAGAAGTTTTATTTTTAACGGAAACAAATGAGCATATTGCTGTTTGGGAAGGTGAAAAATTAACCAAAGAAGCTGCTTTTAAAACAAGTGGAATTAAAACTGTGTATTGGCTACAAGACTTAGAAAAAGTATTGTTCGAAATGAGCACATATGCAGATACTTTTTACATCAACACAAACGAACATTATAGAGCAAATGTAGCAACAGAAACTCGCGAAGATCGTTTTACAAAATGGTTATTGGCAAAATTTCCAGCACATTCTGTAGCAAAAAGCAATCCTATTTTACAGCGTTTACGTTCTGTAAAAGACCCAATTGAATTGGATTTAATGCAACAGGCTTGCAACATTACAGAAAAAGGTTTCAGACGAATTTTAAACTTTGTAAAACCAGATGTTTGGGAATATGAAATTGAGGCTGAATTGCTACACGAATTTGTAAGAAATAGATCTAAAGGTTTTGCATACACACCAATTATTGCAAGTGGAAATAACGCTAACGTTTTGCATTATGTAGAGAATAATCAGCAGTGTAAAAATGGCGATTTAATTTTGTTTGATATTGCTGCAGAATATGCAAATTACAAAAGTGATTTAAGCAGAACAATTCCTGTTTCTGGTCGTTATTCTGATAGACAAAAAGAAGTGTATAATGCTGTAAATCACGTAAAAAAAGAAGCAACAAAATTATTAGTTCCAGGAACTATTTGGAAAGAATATCATAAAGAAGTCGGTGATTTGATGACTTCTGAATTATTAAAATTAGGTTTGTTAGACAAAGCTGATGTGCAGAATGAAGATAAAAATTGGCCTGCTTATAAAAAATATTTTATGCACGGAACTTCGCATAATATTGGTTTAGATACACATGATTATGGTCTTTTACACGAACCAATGCAAGCAAATATGGTGTTTACTGTAGAGCCTGGTATTTATATTCCAGAGGAAGGTTTTGGAATACGTTTAGAAGATGATGTTGTAATTCAACAACAAGGAGAACCTTTTAATTTAATGGGAAATATACCAATTGAAGCTGATGAAATTGAGGATTTGATGAATTCTTAATCCTTTAAAAAAAGTATTTTAAAAGCGAGCTCTATGCTCGCTTTTTTGTTTTTATCGATTTAATCTACCAGTAATTTCGCCATTTAAAATAGTAATTACATCTTTTTCGTTGGCGTAATTTACATCACCTAAATACGTATGTTTTATAGCGCAAGCTGCAGACGCAAATTGCATGGCTTTAAAATCTTCAAACTTTTGCAAACCATGAATTAAACCAGCTGCAAAAGCATCTCCAGTTCCAATTCTATCGATTATATGTGTAATATCTAAATCTTCGGTTTCTTTAAATTCTTTACCATTCCACATTCTTGCTCTGATTTTATGCCAAGAAGAATTTATGGAAGTTCTTATTTTATCGAACACTTTTTCTATGGATGGATATTTTTCTATTAATTGTTTACTTGCTTTAATAAAATCGTCATTTGAATACGAAAAGTTCGTTTCTAAAAGTTCGTTAATTTCATTAATTCCGCCAATAAAAATAGTGGAATGATGTACCAATTCCGATAAAACATCTTTTGCGTTTTCACCATATTTCCACAATCCACTTCTGTATGTTGGGTCTGCAGAAACTTGCATTCCTTTTTTTCTAGCTAATTTTAAACCTTCTAAAAGTGTTTCTTGACTTCCTTTATTTAAAGCTGGCGTAATTCCTGTCCAATGAAACCATTTGCCATTTTCTAAAGATTTTTCCCAATTTACCATTGCTGGTTTAATTTCGGAAAAAGAAGAATGAGATCGATTATAAGAAATAGAACTTGCTCTCATAACAGCACCAACTTCTAAAAAATAAACACCCAAAGGTCTTGGAGAACGCACAATTGCAGAAGTATCTAAATCAAATTTATTTAAATAGGAAATTGCAGTATCCCCAATAAAATCATCAGAAATACAAGAAATATGCTTTACATTTCCGCCAAAATTTGCAATAGAAATTCCTACGTTTAATTCTGTGCCACCAAAATAAAATTCAACAGCATTCGATTGTACAAACTTTCTGTTTCCTTGAGGAGAAATTCTCATTAAAACTTCGCCAAATGTTATAATTTGATTCATTTATCAACGTTTAAAAAAGGTAAATATAAAAGATAAAATCTGGTAAACCAATGAAATGATTCCAATAATTTTAAGCAAGCGCAGAAATAAACTGAATTGTTTGATTGTTGAAAACTGCTGGTTGCTCGACATTTACAACATGACCACATTTATCAACCACAACTAAAGAGGAAGTTTTGTGTTTAGAAACGATATTTTTTATAGATGGCAAAAACAAATGATCTTCTGCACCCATAATATACAATGTTGGGATTTTAATATCTTTTGTTCTAAAAAAACGCAAAAGTGGATTGATTTCCGAGGTTAATTTAAACCAACGAATAAACTCTTTTTGGTATAATTTTTTAGCTTCGTTTACAAATAACAATCTAGATTTCTTATGATTTTTATTTGGCATAATAATAAATGCAAATAATTTGTAAAGGAGCATATAAGGCACCACAGATTTAAAAATATTGCCAACTTTCATTAAAACTTGAGAGCGAAAATTCATCTTAATAATGGCACCACCCATAATCATACTTTGTACTAATTCTGGTCTTTTTTCGGCTAAATTTCTTATTAAAATTGTACCTAAAGAAATACCAATAAAATGAGATTTTTCAATTTTTAAAAAATCAATAACCTCAACAATATCTGCAGTAATAGAATCGAATGTGTATTTAGAATTAAAGGTGTCTTTTAAACTAGGTTTGCTATTTCCATGACCTCGCAAATCTAAAATTAGCACGTTAAATTGCTTCTTAAAATCTCTAATTTGCTTATACCAAATAGAACTACTACCTCCTGCACCATGTACAAAAGTTACCCATTCTTCAGAAGTTTTATGCGGATAAGAGTAGTAATTTAACAAATATGGTTGTGTTTAAAATTCTAAAAATCAGATGTAAAAATACTACTTTTTAATTAGTGGGTATAATTTTGAGTAATTCTTAGCATTATTTAGAATCAGTTTATAACAAATCTTAAAAATTATGTAAAATTTTAAGGAGTATTTTGTGCTACTTTTGATACATAAAAATCATCAACCATGAAAAAATTAATCTTAACAATCGCTGTATTTAGTTTTATTTCTTTTATTTCTTGTAAAAATAAAACGCAAGGTCAAACAAAATCATCTACAGAAGAAAAAGAGCAAAATAGTGATAAAGTAGAAAGTTCTACAAAGCAAATAAAACAGGACAATCAACTTAATAATCAAACAGAAAAGGAAAATAAACAACCTGTAGAATCTGTTGAAATATCTGCTATAAAAAATGTTGCAAATACTGATAATAAACTTGAAAACTCTATAAAATTAACTGACACAAAAACGGTTCATTTTGAAGGTATAAAAGTTGGTGATACTTTTATGGATCATTCAGATAAATTTAAAAGAGAAAATCAAGAAAAAGATGAAAGTACTTTTAAAGGATATCAAATAATGGATGCAAATGCAAAAGTTATTGGTTTTGCGTTCGCAAATTCTTCTGATAAATCTAAAATTGATAAAATTGAGATTACAACACCTAATTACAAAACAAATGAGGGAATTGGAATTGGTAATAATTTTGAAGAGGTAAGAAAAGCATATCCAAATTTAAAATTAGTTGAAAATTTAAATTCAGTTATAGTTCATAATTATAAATTTATTTTTGATAATGATAATATTAATTCATCATCAAAAATTAAAAAAATTAGCATTGAAAAGTAGTTTAAAGTATTTGCTAAACACCTTTATTTAACTGTTAAAAAGTAATGTTAAAAGATTTTTCTATTTTATCTTTGTGAAAATTTTTTACGCTGAAAAAAACAGTAACCATATTATTTTTACTCGTCTTTGCTTTAAGGCCAGTATATTCTGTGGGTTATTTAGCCTATTTTCAACTAAATATAGATTATATTATTGATACCTATTGTATTAATAAAGACGAACCAGAAATGGCTTGTAATGGTAAATGTCATTTATCAAAAATGATTACACCATCAGAAACTCCTACAGAAGATACGCAAGGAGTTCTACACATTACTGAAGCTTTTTTTCCTGTTTTTCATCAATATAAAAATAACGATATAGAAAAAACTTTAGCATTTAAAATAGCTAAAGAAAATAATTGGATGCTAACTTCTTTACATCCAAGAAATATAACTTCTCGTTTAGAACAACCACCAGATTTTATTATTTAAATACTTGTAATTATTGTATAAAATTGAAAAATTCTTTCAGTTTTATAACTGTTGATGGACCTTCATTTTTAATGATGAATGGCTTTTATCAACAAAAAAACACATCTTATTATTTAAATAAGTTCACTTAAAAAGTAAGTGAACAAAATGTTTGGCAAAATGAAAATAACAAAATATATCGCTGCTTTTTTTATTGCAGCAACACTAACTGCTTGTTCTGCAGAAGAGGAAGAAATTATTTCTGGAGAAGGAAATTTATCAATTGAATTCGATAATGCTTTTGGTGATTCAGATTTGATATTGAATAGTACTTCTTACACCTCAAATTTATCAGAAAAAATAAATATTTCTTCAGTAAAATATATTGTAAGCAACTTTAAATTAGAGACTGAAGAGGGTGCCGTTTTTACCTATCCAAAAGAAGAATCTTATTTTATTGTTGATGAAAGCACTATAAGTTCTCAATTTATAAACCTTAAAAATATTCCTGCTGGAAATTATACAAAAATGACTTTTGGAATTGGTGTTGATCAAGAAAAATACCTAACTGGAGCCACTGGTCAAGGAGATTTTTTAACATTAGCACAAGATGCAGGAATGATGTGGAGCTGGCAAGCTGGCTACAAATTCGTGGTTTTTGAAGGCGATTATACTTCAGATAATACAGCAACTCCTACAGCATTCGCTTTTCATATGGGAAGTCATGGAACAGCTTTAGATAATTATAAAGAAGTTACTGTAAATTTCACGAATTCTGCACGTATTAGAACGATGCTAACACCAGAAGTTCATGTGGTTGCTAATGTTGCAAACATTTTAACAGGAACAACAAATTTTATGTTAGATGATGCTCCTCAGATTCATGTTGATGCTGTAAAATCGCCCCAAATTGCAGAGAACGTAAACGGAATGTTTAGCATAGATCACGTTCATAACTAACATTTAATTGAGCGTTGTTTAGCAATAAACAACGCTTTATTTTATAAATGATGAAAAAAATATTTTTCATTTTTTTAGGAACGCTTGCATTATTTGGTTGTTCAAATAATGATGATGAATACGTGAAAATTCCCACGAATATTAACTTTATAAACCCAAGTAATTTTCCTGATATTGCTTACGATTTATCTAAAAATCCTTTAACAGAAGAAGGTGTTGCATTAGGTAAAGAACTATTTTATGAAGGAAAATTGTCTTCTAGTAATATTGTTTCTTGTGGATTTTGTCACGAACAAAAATCGGCATTTACACATCATGGACATACAGTTAGTCATGGTGTAAATAGTGCTGTTGGTTTTAGAAACGCACAACCAATTCAAAATTTAGCCTATTTTACAGAATTTACTTGGGATGGGGCTGCAATTCATTTGGATTTGCAACCCATAATTCCTATTACTAGCGATTTTGAAATGAATGAAACCATTCCATCAGTGTTAGCAAAGTTAAATGCAGATGTAAAATATGCCAAACTTTTTGAAGAGGCTTTTGGAGATCAAGAAATAACTTCTGAGCGTATGCTAAAAGCACTTTCTCAATTTATGGTTACTATGATTTCTGCCAATTCTAACTATGATAAAGTTACTAGAAATGAAGAAAATATCACATTTACAGCATCAGAAAATGCGGGTTTAAAAACCTTTGAAAACAAATGTGCATCTTGTCATTCAGGGGCTTTATTTACAGATAAAAGCTATAGAAATAACGGAATTCCTTACAACTCAAAATTTCCTGAAGAAGAAGGTAGAAAACGTGTTTCTGGTTTTGCTGATGATTTTTACAAATTTAGAGTACCAAGTTTGCGAAATATAGAAATGTCTTTTCCTTATATGCATGATGGACGATTTAAAACTTTAGAAGCGGTTTTAGATTTTTACACAGATGGAATGACTGAAAATGGAGGAGTAGTAGATGCTTCTTTACGAAAAGCTGATGGAAGTTTAGGCATTGATTTATCAGCAGAAGAAAAAACAAATTTAATTGCCTTTTTAAAAACATTAACAGATAATACATTTTTAAATGATAAACGTTTTGCAGAATTTTAGCCTTATAAAAAGAGTTTTTTTAGTCGCATTTATAGTAGTTTCTTTAAATACCTTTTCTAAAGAGAAAGAAGATATTTGCCTAAATCATAATCACGAAACATCTTTCGAATTCTTTTTTTGTGATGTTTGTAGCAGTACAACTGGTGGAGGTAGTTTCGGTTTGGGAACTTTAAATAACGCAAGTTTTGTTGGAGTAAGATATGTGTTCTCATCTTTTGAATCTAAAGATGGTATTTTTGCAAATTCACCAACAACAAAAGAGAGTTTTAATACGTATCAACTTTGGGGAAGAGTACCAATTAATGAACGTTTTTATGTGAGTGCCATTTTACCTTATCAAGATTTAACTCGAAAATTTGAAGACAGATTAGAAACCACAAACGGTTTTGGAGATGCCACAATTATGGGTTGGTATAAATTAAAATTATTTAAAAAAGTAGATAAAACGAAAGCTGAATATGTAACTTTAAAAGAAAAGTCTAATCATACTTTAGAGTTTGGTTTGGGTTTAAAATTACCAACAGGAAAGTTTGAAGAAGTTTTAACAGACAGAGTAAATCCAGGTTTTCAAGTTGGTACAGGAAGTACCGATTTTATAGTGGGCATTTCTCATGTTTACAACATAAACAAATTCGGTTTAAATAACTCTTTAACCTATTATTTAAAGGGTGAAAATAAAAACGAATATCGTTTTGGAAATCAGTTTAGTTATGGATCAAATTTATTTTATTCTATAACAAAAGAAAATTATAATTTAATGCCTTTTATAGGGCTTTCTGGAAATATATATGAAAAGATTAAGCAATTTGGTGAAACCATCTCAGATACAGATGGTACTGTTTTTAATGGAACTTTAGGGACTGAAATTTCCACCAAGAATTTTATTATTGGAGCAAATTATACCTTGCCAATTTCACATAATTTGTTTGGTGGCGATGTGACTTCTCAGGAATCTTTTAGTTTGTATTTAAATTTTTCTTTGCATTAATAGTTTTTTTTAAAAGTGATAGTTATTAAACTGAAAAACGAACGATTAATTTTGTTCGTTTTTCTATTTTAAATCTAATCGATAACCAACACCATGAATATTCGTTAGTTTTATAGAATCATCATCTTTTAGTTTTTTACGGAGTTTAGAAATGTAGGTGTCTAAACTTCTACCCACAAAAACACCATGATCTTCCCAAACTTTTTTGGTCAATTCTTCTCTTTTGATAATTTGATTTGGATTCGCCACAAAAATTTGTAAAATCTCACATTCTTTTTTAGACAAACTTATTTCTTGCGCTTCTTTTATTAATTTATTTTGATTTGGATAAAACTGAAAACTGCCAAATTTAGTATGCTCTGCTGTGCTTTGTTCCTCAATAATTTCTTTTTTCTTTTTGGTTGATAATATTCTAAAAAGAAACACTAAAAAAATCGGAACTATTAGGTAAAATAACCAATTTATAAAAGATAATTTTGTCGCTTTTGATAAAAATTTAAAACGAATTTGATAACAATTTTCTGGCAAAAATCTTCCTGCACATGGAATAATATCTTTTTCAGTTTCGTTTTTTATTTCATAGCTGTAAGCAACTTCTTTCGTTTTACAATTTAAAACTTCCACCAAATAATTTTGGTTAAAATTACTCTTTTCAAAACTACTTTTAACAGTTGTTACCAAATTAGTAGGCTCAAAAGAGAGCGCTTTTTCAAACGACAGTTGATATTCACTTTCATCAATTTTTAAAACAGGTAAAATTAAAGAAGTCGAATCTTTTTGAGAGAGCAATAATTGATTCCCAACTTCACGTAAAGCAATTTTTACGCGTTTTTCGAAAATATCGTTTTCAGTATCAGACGAATTACATCCGAAGAAAAAAATAAAACCAATTGTTATTAATAAAATATTCTTTGTAGTCATTGTTGCAAATAACCAACAAATCCATCAAATTTTACAACTGTTTACACTTCTTTTACATTTTTTTGACACTTTTTTTTTGATATGGAAATAGATTTACATCGAATTTTAAAATAACATTTATGAAAAAATTATTTCTACTAATTACAGTATCAATTTTATGGAGTTTAACTTCCTTATCACAAGAAAAACTAAACATCAACATTCAAAAAAGCACCATAAAATGGATTGGCGAATACACGTTTTATTTTGGAGGACATAATGGTTTTATCAATTTTAAAGAAGGGTATTTCATCAAACAAAATACTGTAATTACTGGTGGTGAATTTATTATTGACATGAATTCCATAACAAATACTGATATTGAAGAACAAAAAGGAAAAGATGGTTTAGTAGATCACTTAAAAAACGAAGATTTTTTTGATGTAAAAAAGTATCCTTTGGGAAAATTAGTAATTACAAAAGTAGAATATGTTGATAAAACAAATGCAAGATTAGAAGCTAATTTAACGCTAAAAGGAATTACAAAACCGATTAACTTTCGAGCTGAATTTAATTATCAAGAAAAAGAACTACAAACTCGTTTTAAAATTGACAGAAAAAGATGGAATGTAAACTATGAAAGCAAATTTAAAGACGGTGCTATTTCTGATGCCATTGGTTTTGAAGTTTCGATAAAATTATAATGTAGATGAAAAACTTACTTTTTAGGATCATATTATTTTGTTCAGTTTTTGTTTTCGGGCAAAATACAGAAAAAGAAAACCTCATAAAATTAGACAGCACTTGGGGAAAAGAAGTGTTTCCTTTTCCTATTGGTTTTGCACAAAACATAGAGTATATGGGAGTTGCAGAAGTTCGTTTTCCTCCAAAAGGTTGGCGAACTCCAGAACACACATTTTTTTGGTCTTACACCTATGTTTGGAGCATTTATTTTGATAAAAAAATTACTGCTAAGCAATTAAAATCTGACTTGGAAAAATATTTTGATGGGTTAAACAACGTAACAGAAAATCATAATTTAGATCAAAAAGCATCAGCGATAATTACCAAAATAAAAAAGAATAAACACACTACTTTTTTTGAGGGAAAAGTTTTTACTTTCGATCATTTTGCTACCAATAAAAGGTTTGTTTTAAACGTAAAAATTGAAAGTAATTTTTGTAAAGAAGCTCAAAAAACTGTAATTCTTTTCAAATTTTCGCCAAAAAAATTTAATCACGAAGTTTGGAAAACTTTGGATGAAATTGAGTTAAATGATGATTTTTGTGAGAAATAAAATCATAACTTATTTTTTTTCAAACGAACAACATTTTAAGATAATGCAACTGAGGTTTTTTTTCTTATCGATAATATTCGGTCTTTATATCAATCCAGTTTTCAATAGAGTTTTTAGGTATTTGCTTGTTTTGGAAATAAATTCAATAAAACAAAAACCAAAAAAGAAGGAATTACCCAACCTAAGCTAAACTCTCCCAAAGGAATAAAACCTTTTAAAGTTGTTGCCATACTATTAAATCCAGGTATAAACACCAAAAAGTCTGGAATGCTAAATATAAATGTTACTAAAATAACGCCTCTAAAAATTAATTTTGATGTAAATTTTTCTGGCACAACATTCAGTAAAATTAAAACGATGGTTATTGGATACACAAACATTAAAGCAGGCACAGCAACATCAATAATAAAACCAACATTATAACTACCTACAATAATGCCAATTACAGCACAAATTGCAGCAGTAATTAAATAGGCTTGTTTTGAATTGTTAAAAATACCTTTTATATAATCTGCAGTTCCTGTTACAATACCTACAGCAGTTGTAAAACATGCTAAAGCTACTAAAACACTTAAAAAAGTTGTGCCTAAATTGCCTAATGTTTGAGTGCTTAAACCTGATAAAACTTCAATTCTTGAAGCATTTTCTACAAATGTTGATGAAAATAAGGAACCGCTTAAAATTAAACCTCCGTAAATTAACAGCAAACCAAAACCAGCAATAAAACCAGCTTTTCTAATTAAAGCTCTCCTAGCCGTAAAAGTTGTGTGGCTACTATAATCTAAAGAAATAATAATTACGGCTCCAACAACAACGCCTGCAATGGCATCAAAGGTTTGATAACCTTCTAAAATACCATCAATAAAAGGGTTTTTAAAGGTTGATGGTTGTACATTTCCTGGTGATGTAAAAAATGCAATTCCGATAATAATGAGTAAAATAACAACAATAATTGGCGTTAAAAACTTACCAATTAACCCAATAATTCTAGAACGATTTACAGCAAAAACAAACACCAAAACAAAGTAAATGATGCTTGTTATAATTGGTGGCGAATCGAAAAAAGGTTGCACTGCCATTTCATGAGTAACTGCAGCTGTTCTTGGAGATGGAATTGCAACTGCAATAATGTAAATCAAAAAACAAAAAGTAGTACTAAAAATTGGTGATACTTTTTTACCAAAATCATACAAAGTACCTTGTAATTTTGCATGTGCAAAAATTGCCAAAATAGGAATTGCAATGGCTGTAATGATAAAACCCAACACAACAATCCACCAATCTTCCCCAGATTTTAAGCCCAAAGTTGGAGGTAGAATTAAATTTCCTGCTCCAAAAAAGAGTGAAAATAGTGCAAAACCAGCAATCCAAATTTCTTTTGTTTTATTCAAAATTAATTGATTTTTTTAAGGTTTAAATGTTCAAAATCGAAACTGAAATCGGTAATTGGTGCAATAAACTTCATTTCTGCGCCAGTAGCATTTCCTTTTTCATCAAAGGTAAAATTCACAAAAACGTCTGCATCAAAACTTCTGTTGTTCCATTTTGCAACAAATGTTGTTTGGTTATAAGGTACTAATTCGCCTATAATATCAGCAGATCTTTTGCTTTTTATAGTGTACTTATTTTCATCAAAGGAAATTACAATATCTCCAAACCAATTATCAGTATAAGTACCCGTAATTTGAGCTGGTTTTGGTAAATTTTTATTGGTTTTTGCTAATTCAACTTTATTGTAAACAGTTGCTTTTAAGCTATCATTAAACTGTAAATATTTGGTGTTTTTATCTCCATAGGTTTTTAGCCAATTTCTGTCTTTGTAACCTAAATAACTATCTTTAATTGTATTTGTAATCGTGTTAAAAGCATTTCCATTCATTTGATTTGTTAAAACAATAATGCCTAAATCTAAATCTGGAATCATGGTGAATTGTGTAACTGTACCCAGCAAACCTCCTGTATGATAAACCTGCTTGTAACCACCTTTTACATCCGTTAAAAACCAACCTAAACCATAACCTCTAAAATTGGAATTGTACCAATCGTTTTTACCAACTTTTAAGGGCGTTTGCAGTTGCCAAAGTTCATGAAATTGATTTGTGCTTAACAATCTTTTTCCTTCGGCTGTTACAGCATCATTCATTAAAAATTTTGCCCAAGTTAGCATGTCTTTTACATTGCTTACAATTCCTCCAGCAGCGTTTGCAGTTTCGCTCCAATCATGTGGAATTTGTACAACTTTGCCTTCGGTTCTTGTGTGTGCATCAATAATATTTGTTCTGTTTGTAACTCTGTTATAAGATGCTTTACTGTTTGTCATGCCAACAGGTTGCATAATTTTTTGCTCAATAAATTCTTCCCAAGTTAAACCACTCACACGTTTTAAAACTTCGCCAGCAATAATAAACATATTGTTGTTGTATGCAAATTCGCTTCTAAAAGAACTTTCTGGTTGTAAATATTTTACATTGTTGATGACATCTGTTACTGTAAAATCATTGCCTTCTGGAAAAAACAATAAATCTCCAGCACCTAAAGCCATTCCACTTCTGTGTGTTACTAAATCTCTTACCGTAAATTGGTCTGTAACCCAAGCATCATATAATTGAAATTCTGGAATGTGTTTTCTTACTTTATCATCCCAATTTAGTTTGCCTTCATCCACCATCATTGCCAATGCAAAACATGTAAAACCTTTGCTGTTAGAGGCAACTCCAACCAAGGTATTTTCATTCATTTCTTTTTTATTTGTAAGAGAACGAACTCCAAATCCTTTTGTATAAACCATTTCCCCATCTTTTAAAATACCGACAGAAATACCAGGAACATCAAAAGTTTTTAATGTTTCATTGATTAATTTGTCTAAATTTTTTTCTTTGATTTGCGCTGAAAACGCTAAGGAAAAAGATAAAAATAAAAAAGTAAATAGTTTTGAGAATTTCATAATTGCTAGGTTCTTTTAAAGTTGAAATATACATATTTTTGTATGATGCAAAAATCAATACTTTTTAAAAATGCAAACATTTCTTTTTCTGACGAAGGAAAAGGTACAGCTGTTGTGTTAATCCACGGATTTTTAGAAAATTCTACCATGTGGAAAAATATAATTCCAGCACTTGTTAATAATAATAGAATTATTACTGTTGATATTTTAGGTCATGGAAAAAGCGATTGTTTGGGTTATGTACATTCTATGGAACTTTTTGCAGAAGCTATTGAAACTGTTTTGAAACACTTAAAAATTAGAAAATATATTTTGGTTGGCCATTCTTTAGGAGGTTATATTTCTTTGGCTCTTGCCAAAAATAATCCTACTAAAATAAAGGGTTTATGCTTATTAAATTCAACTTCTAATGCAGATTCAGAAGCTTTAAAAATTAGAAGAATTCGCGCTAATAAAATGGCTCAAAATAATTTTGAAAATTTGGTAAAAATGTCTTTTTCAAACTTATTCAGTTTAGAAAGTAGAACAACTTTTAAAGAAGAAATCAAGTTGGCTTTGCAAGAAGCATTAAAAACACCAGTTCAAGGATATATTGCTGCAAGCGAAGGTATGCGAATTCGCCCAAATAGAAATCATATTTTATCAGAAAATAATTTTAAAAAATTAATTATTGTTGGCGAAAAAGACCCTGTTTTAGATGCTAAAACAGCAATTTTAGAGTCCGAAAAAACAAATGCTGAACTTAAAGTTTTATCTGGTGGACATATGAGTCATATTGAAAATAGAGAGGAACTTATTGGGGTTTTAAAAGCGTTTATAAAAGACTGTTAAATTTTATAGTATTATAAAATTAACTATAAATTAAACATTATCAACCTTTTTTTTCAACCCAAACAAGCCCAAACCAAAAGCAATAATTATCAAGATTGATAAAAAAACATAACTAACAACCAAACTGCTAAAATTAGAAATAGCTCCTAAAATTACTGGACCCACTAAAAAACCAACAAAACCAATTCCTGACACAATTGAAATAGCAAAAGAAGTTTCTAAATCTTTGTTATTTCCTGCAATTCTATATACTTCTGGAATAATTACGGAAAGTCCGAAACCTAATAAACCAAAGCCCAAAACACTAAAAGTTAAGCTAGACATTATTATAAATAAATAGCCTACAAATGCAATGATCGTAGAAAATACAATCGTTTTTCTAGAACCTAATTGTTGGCTAAATCCGTCGCCTAAAAAACGACCTATTGTCATCGTTAAAGAAAAAATAATAAATCCTAAACCAGCTTTACTTTCAGAAACTTTTACAATATCAAAAAGAAATAAATTGCTCCAATGTTCTACAGCACCTTCATTAAACATAATTATAAAAGCAATTATTGCAAGGACCAAAAGAGGTTTTATGCTTTTAAAAAATGATAAATTCTTTGTTGATTTTTCTTTTTTGTCGCCAACTACAAATGCGTAATTTTTTGATAAAAATAAGTTGGTAATCATTACAAAAACAGAAATGATACCCATGTGTAATTGAGGATTAGAAAATTGACTAATAAACAAACTCCCAATTCCTGCACCTACAAAACCACCTAAACTAAAAAAACCATGTGCAGCAGACATAAAATTTTGTTGTTCTCTTTTTTCGATATTTGATGTTAGTGCATTTAAAGAAACATCTGTAAACGCAGAAAAAACGCCAACAACCATTAATGATGCACAAAGCAATATATAATTTGGTGCTAATAATGGAAAATTAAATGCAATTGCCAAAAGAAATATTCCTATTTTGGTTGATGTACCAACACCTATTCTTTTGTTTATTTTTGGTATAAAAGGTATGGTAATCAACAAACCTAAAGCTGTAAAAAACAACGCAAAACCAACTTCACCATCATTTAAAACAAATTTAAGTTTGATAAACGGAATGTAAAGAATCCAAGTACCAATTAAAATATTGATAGATGAAAATACCCAAGAAGGTGCAAAATAAATTAAATTAGAAAGAATTAAACGTAATGATTTCATCAAAAATGAAAATATTAATTAACTAAAAATTAATCTTTCTGTAAAGAATTCCAACCCTGAGCTTTTAATTCAATTTCTTGGTTTGCTCTTGTTACTAATTGTAAACCTTGGTTTTCTGCTGTAATATGCCCAATAATAGAAAAATGTGGATTTCCTTTTATTTTATCAAAATCTGCGATTGGCACTGTAAATAACAATTCGTAATCTTCACCACCACTTAAAGCAACCATGGTAGAATCTAATTCAAATTCCTCACAAGTAGAAATTACTTGAGGATCGAAAGGCAATTTTTCTTCATAAATTTTACAACCCACTTTACTTTGTGTACAAATATGAAAAAGTTCAGACGATAATCCATCAGAAACATCAATCATAGAAGTTGGTTTTACGTCCAATTCTTTTAATAAACCTGCAACATCTTTACGAGCCTCAGGTTTTAATTGACGCTCAATTAAATACGTATAATTATCTAAATCTGGCTGATTATTTGGATCAACCTTAAAAACTTGTTTTTCTCTTTCTAGCACTTGCAAGCCTAAATAAGCTGCACCTAAATCTCCAGAAACCACAATTAAATCGGTTTCTTTGGCTGTATTTCTATACACAGCTTCACCTTTATCAACCTTACCAATTGCAGTCACAGAAATTAAAATTCCTTTGGTAGATGAGGTTGTGTCTCCACCAATTAAATCAACATTATACGTTTCGCAAGCCAATTGAATTCCTGCATACAATTCTTCAATAGCTTCTAAAGGAAAACGATTAGAAACTGCAATTGAAACTGTAATTTGTTCTGCAACTCCATTCATTGCATACACATCGCTCAAATTAACCATCACAGCTTTGTAGCCTAAATGCTTTAAAGGCATATAACTCAAATCGAAATGCACACCTTCAATCAACAAATCTGTAGTTACTAAAGTTTGTTGTTCTGATGCATCTAAAACTGCTGCATCATCTCCCACAGCTTTTATGGTTGATGAATTTGCTACCTTAAAATATTTTGTAATATGATTAATCAAGCCAAATTCTCCTAATTCAGCTAATGATGTTTTTTGCGTATTTTTATCTTCTAACATATTGCAAAGATAAGTACATTCTAAAAATTGAGTTGATTAGTTTCCCAGAGATTTTTAATCAAAAAAAAATATAAATTATTTTATAAGATTGTTTCTCATTAAAAATACTTTAAAATTTATAAATTCGTTATTAAATTGTAAGTCATCATATTAAAACACAAAGAATGAAAAAAATCCTTTTCTTGTCACTAATATTAGCATTTAGCTGTTCTAAAGATAACATAGAAACTCCAACTTTAAACGTTGATTCCGAAATTATGCCTTTAGCAAAATGCGAAAATGGTTTTGCAGATATCTATCCTTGTAATGGTTACGATTTACTGGCACACATAAGTACAGAAGATTTAGATCCAACAACTACTGCTTTTTCAAATGTAGAAGGAAACGATTCTTGGGGTTGGACAGATAGTACAACAAATAAAGAGTATGTTTTAATGGGCTTAAATTCAGGAGTTTCTTTTGTAGATATTAGCAATCCAACAGAGCCAATTGTACTTGGTTTTTTACCAACAGCAACCGTAAATAGCGATTGGAGAGACATAAAAGTTTATAATAATCACGCTTTTGTAGTGAGTGAAGCTACAAGTCATGGAATGCAAGTTTTCGATTTAACACGTTTAAGAAATGTGGTAAATCCACCAGAAATATTTACTGCAGAAACTACGTTATCAGATTTTGGAAACGCACATAATATTGTAATAAACGAAGATTCAGGATATGCTTATGCTGTAGGAACTTCACAAGCAAGTGGAGGTCCACTTTTTATCAATATTCAAAATCCTACAAATCCAGTAATAGAAGGTAATTTTGTAGAAGCTGGTTATGCACATGATGCACAAGTAATTAATTATAAAGGACCAGATACAGATTATGCATCTAAAGAAATTATGGTGTCTAGCAATGGAGAAAGATTTGGAACAAATGAAGTAGTTATTGTAGATGTAACTGATAAAACAAATCCTATAGAAATTTCTAAAATAACCTATGCAAATGAAGCATATACGCACCAAGGTTGGTTTACAGAAAACCAACGTTATTTTATTGTTGGTGATGAGTTAGATGAAGTTGATGGTAAAGTTGATAAAACAAGAATCTTAATTTTCGATTTATTGGATTTGGATAATCCAGTATTATCAAGCGAGTATTTTGGGCCAACTGAAGCCATAGATCATAATGGTTACGTAAAAGACAATACCTATTATCAAGCAAATTATACTGCAGGTGTAAGGATGATTGATATTTCTGATATTAGGAACAAAAACTTAAACGAAATTGCATTTTTTGATACGTATCCAGAAAATAATAACACTTCTTTTCATGGTGCTTGGAACGTATATCCTTATTTTGAAAGTGATGTTATTGCTGTAAGTGATATTGAAAGAGGTTTATTTCTGATTAAAAAATCTGAATAATAATTACTAAAATTGATAAAAAAAATACCCTTTTTAGCAATATCCTTTTTAGCAATACTCTTTTTATGTATTCATTGTTCAAAAGATGAAGGGACAGAAAATCCTATAACAAATTTAGAAGAAACCAAATTTGTAAAAACTTTTGGTGGTTCTAAAAACGATGTTTTTCAATCTGTTGTAAAAACTGCTGATGGAGGTTATGCAATTTTAGGATACACACAAAGCAACGATTTTGATATTACTGATAAAACAAACGAAAGTTTCGATTTTTGGTTGATGAAATTTTCATCCGAAGACACTTTGCTTTGGCAAAAAACTTTTGGAGGTTCAGATGATGATAGAGGTTATGATGTTGTAGCAACTCAAGATGGTGGTTTTGCACTTTTAGGTTTTAGTAAAAGTGCAGATGGAGATGTTTCAGACAATAAAGGAAATCAAGATTTTTGGTTTTTAAAAATCACTGCAAATGGTGTTATTTCTTGGCAAAAAACATTTGGATATTCAGGTTCAGATTCTGGCACAACATTTATACAAACTTCAGATAATGGCTATTTAATTACAGGTGTTTTAGATGTTACAGCTTCTAATGGACAAGGAAATTCCAAAGTTGCTCAAAAACATGCAGGTGGAGATGTTTGGGCAATTAAACTAACTAATTCAGGGGATTTAGAATGGAGTAAATATTTTGGAGGTTCCTTTACAGATACGCCTTTTGGAGTTGTAGAAACTGCAGATAATAATTATCTAATTGCAGCTTCATCAGACAGTGAAGATTTTAATATTACAAACAATAAAGGCACGTATGATTTTTGGGTTTTAAAGATTGCTAGTGATGGAAATTTAATCTGGGAAAAAAGTTTTGGAGGTTCAGAAATAGAAGAGCCAAGAGGAATTACAAACACAAACGATGGTAATTTTGTGATTGTTGGCGATACAAGAAGTCAAGATAAAGACGTTCGTGTAAATAATGGAGGTGCAGATTTATGGATTATAAAAATTTCTACGGATGGAAATTTAATTTGGGAAAAAACCCATGGAGGAAGCAGTTTTGATGTGGCTCGTTCCATTTCTAAAACGCAAGATAATGGCTTTATTATTGCAGGAAATTCAAGAAGTTCAGATGTAGATTTCACAAATCAAGGTCAAAATGATGCTTGGATTTTAAAAGTTGATAACTCAGGTAACAAAGTATGGCAAAAATTTGTTGGTGGCTCACAAAACGAGTTTTTATTTGATGCTATAGAGTTGAATGATCAAAGTATAATTGCTGTTGGAGAAACTAGTAGTTCAGACAATAAAATTCTTGAAAATAAAGGTTTTTCAGATGGTTTAATCATCAAAATAAAATAGAAAAATGAAAAAAATAATCATGCTTTTATTTGTAATAATTGCATTTTCATCATGTAAAGATGAAAAAGACTGTTGTGTAAATCCGTCAAAAAATGTTTCCCTGAAATTTACTCATAATTGGGATGGAAGTAATATCAGTTCATCAGATTTTAACAACTTTAAATTCACCACTAAAAATGGCGAATCTGTTAGCGTTTCACGTTTACGATATGTAATTTCTAATATTAGACTTATCAATGGAAATGAAATTTTTACTTTTAGTAATTATAACTTAATTGATATAGAAGAAGAAAAAGGATTCAATTTAACTTTACCAGAAAAAATATTTCCTGGCAGTTATCAATTAAAATTCACATTTGGTTTTACTGATGAAGATAACAAAGATGGCGTTTATCAAGATTTAAATTCAGCTTCTTTTAATGTTCCAGGAATGTTGGGTGGAGGTTATCACTATATGCAATTTGATGGCAAATATAAAGACACAAATAATGCAGATGCAAATTTTAATTATCATGTAATTAGAGCTGTAAACAGGTCAGATCCAAATAATTTAATTTTTGAAGACACCTCTTTTGAAGTTGATTTAGGCACTTTAAGTTTTATAAATGATTCAGAAATAACAATTAAAGCAAATATTGCAGAATGGTTTAAAAATCCAAATACTTGGAATTTAAACGAATTAAACACAGTTTTAATGCCAAATTTTGATGCTCAAATTTTAATGAGCGCTAATGGAAAATCTGTTTTTTCTTTAGGTGAAGTTACTCAGTAATATTTAAAAACTACATGATTCAGTCTAAAACCGAGAATCATGTAGTTTTTAAAAATTTATCTAAAATTTGCTAATTTTATTTTTTGTTGAAAAAAAGAAACTTAATATCTTTTCTTTTTAGGAGCGCCAGTTCTTCCTCTTCCAGAAGTTGCACCTGCAGGTTTATTGCCTTTAAAATGTGGTTTTCTTTTTGGTTTATTTTGATTAGCAGAATCTGAACTTCCTCCTTTTTTCTTCTTTCCAAAAGAACCTTTACTTTGTGTTGCTGCTCTTTTTGGTGGTGCAGTATCAGTTGGTTCAAAACCTTCTAAAACAGAAGTTTTTAGTTTTTCGTTTAAGATTTTTTCTATTTCTTTTTGGTATTCAGTTTCTTCACTACAAACCAAAGAAATTGCTTCTCCTTCTGCACCAGCTCTTCCTGTTCTACCAATTCTATGCACATAGTCTTCAGGTACATTTGGCAGTTCAAAATTAATAACGTGAGGCAATAAAGGAATATCTAAACCACGAGCAGCAATATCTGTTGCTACTAAAATTTTAATAGAATTATCTTTAAAGTTTTTAAGCGCTTTTGTTCTTGCACCTTGACTTTTATTTCCGTGAATTGCAGCAGCAGAAATACCAGATTTTATCAACTTTTCAGTTAATTTATTAGCACCATGTTTTGTTCTTGTAAAAACTAAAACTTGCTCCCAATTATTGTCTTTTATCAACTTAATAATTAAAGGCGTTTTTTGATTTTTATCAACATTATAAACCTTGTGAGATACTTTTTTTGCA
This sequence comes from Polaribacter vadi, assembly GCF_001761365.1. Taxonomy (NCBI): domain Bacteria; kingdom Pseudomonadati; phylum Bacteroidota; class Flavobacteriia; order Flavobacteriales; family Flavobacteriaceae; genus Polaribacter; species Polaribacter vadi. The sequence continues at coordinate 2,630,085 of NZ_CP017477.1, forward strand.
GTCGAGTTTTGTGGAGCAGTTTCTACTTCCACAGGATTATGTAAAATACCACTTGCTAATTTCTTAATATCATTAGAAAAAGTTGCAGAAAACATCAAATTTTGACGCTTTGTAGGCATAAAACTAATAATTTTGTTTAAGTCTCTTGCAAAACCCATATCTAACATTCTATCAGCTTCATCTAAAATTAACACATCAACTCGTTTAAAAGAAACGGCTTTTTGATCATGTAAATCTAATAATCTACCAGGAGTTGCTACTAAAATATCTACTCCTTGTCTTAATGTTTTTATTTGCGATGCTGCTTTTACACCACCAAAAACAACTGTAGATCTAATATCTACATATTTGCTATATTCTCTAACATTTTCGTGTACTTGAGCTGCTAATTCTCTTGTAGGTGTTAAAATTAAAACACGTAAAGGTCTGTATTTTGGGTGTTTTGTAGCTGTTAAATATTGTAAAACTGGCAAGGTAAAACCTGCTGTTTTTCCTGTTCCTGTTTGTGCAGAAGCTAAAATATCTTTACCTTCTAAAATATGTGGAATTGCTTTTTGTTGAATTGGAGAAGGAGTTGTGTATCCTTTTTCTTCTACTGCTTTTATTAAAGCATCAGATAATCCTAATGATTTGAACGACATAATTATATTTTAAAGAAACAAATAATTTGTTGTTTCTAAATAGGCTACAAATGTACGTTCATTTGTGGCTTGTAGTCTATTAATATTCTATTAATATTTTGTTTGAGTACTTTTTAGGCATAAAAAAAGATGCTACAAAGCATCTTTTTTATTTTTTATTGCTAAAAAGTTACCTTCTTCTGCCTCGAGTTCCTCTTAAAACACCAACTAAAAAAAGAATTACAACTGCACCAGTTGCACCAATTATAATGTCTCTTAACCAGTAAGGATTTACATTAATATTTAAACCTAATTCGCCATAAATCCAAGATCCTACAAAACTTCCTGCAATTCCAATAATAATATTTACTAATAAGCCAAAGCCATTGTCTCTCATTAAAACATCTGCAATATAACCACAGATGGCTCCAATAATAATTGTGTACAAAATTCCCATTGTAATAATTTTTAATTGATTAATTACTTCAAATTTAATAAAAATTAACAATAAAAACTAAAGTATATCTTTAAAAACTAATATTTTAGTGGCTTTAAAAAAGACCAAACTTTATATTTTATGAAAAAATTTACCTTTTATTTCTTCATTTTTTTTACATCAATTATTTTAAGTCAATCAAAACCAACAAGTTCTTCAACTGTTGAGAGTGCTTTAATTGATAAAGAAAAATTAACCAAAAACTCGCTTGTAAAAAACATCAACTTTACAAATATGGGGCCAACAGTAATGAGTGGTCGAGTTGCAGATGTTGCTGTAAATCCAGAAAACTCAACAGAGTTTTATGTAGGTTATGCTTCTGGTGGTTTGTGGTACACGAATAATAATGGTACAACTTTTACGCCTGTTTTAGACAATTCTCCAACACAAAATATTGGAGATATTGCTGTAGATTGGAACTCAGAAACAATTTGGGTGGGAACAGGAGAAAAAAATTCTTCACGTTCAAGTTATGCAGGAATTGGAATGTTAAAATCTACGGATAAAGGTAAAACATGGCAAAATGTTGGGTTAACAGATTCTCATCATATTAGTAGAATTATCATCAATCCAAATAATACAAACGAAGTTATTGTGGCTGTTATTGGTCATTTATATTCATCAAATGAAGAAAGAGGTATTTTTAAAACTATTGATGGAGGAAAAACATGGACAAAATCTCTTTATATAGATGAAAACACAGGAATTATTGATGTTGATTTTGTTCCAGAAAATTTTAATATAATGTATGCAGCTTCTTGGGAAAGAGAACGTAAAGCTTGGAATTTTGATGGTGATGGAAAAAATTCTGCGATTTATAAAAGTACAGATGCAGGAACTTCTTGGACAAAAATTGCAGACAAAAGTGGTTTTCCTACAGGAGATGGAGTTGGTAGAATTGGTTTAGCCGTTTTTAATGAAAATACAGTGTATGCTTTGCATGATAGTCAATTTAGAAGACCAAAAGGTGCTGCTAAAAAAGCTTCAGACGAATTAACGAAAGAAGATTTTAAAACCATGTCTACGAATGATTTTTTAAAATTAGATGATGGTAGGTTAAATAATTATTTAAAAAATAACGGTTTCCAAGAAAAATACAGAGCACAAAATGTAAAACAAATGGTGAGTGTTGGTTCTGTAAAACCAATGGATTTAGCTAGTTATTTAGAAGATGCAAACTCAATGTTGTTTGATTCAGAAGTAATAGGAGCAGAGGTTTTTAAAACTATAAATGGAGGGAAGTCTTGGAAAAAAACTCACGATAATTATTTGGAAGGTGTATATAGTTCTTATGGGTATTATTTTGGCGAAATTAGAGTTGATTTACAAGATGAAAACGGAATTTACGTTTTAGGAGTTCCGATTATAAAATCGAAAGATGGTGGAAAAACATTTACCTCAATTAATGCAGAAAATGTGCATTCAGATCATCAAGCTTTATGGGTAAATCCTAAAAAATCTGGACATATTTTAAACGGAAATGATGGTGGTTTAAACCTTTCTTATGATGATGGAGAAAATTGGACAAAATTAAACGAACCTGCAGTTGGGCAGTTTTACTCTGTATATGCAGATACTCAAAAAAACTATAAAGTGTATGGTGGTTTGCAGGATAATGGAGTTTGGGTGGCAGACAATACTGCAAGAATTGATAAAGGTTGGCTGCAAAGAGGTCAAAACCCTTATGAGTCAATTATGGGTGGAGATGGAATGCAAGTTCAAGTTGATGAGAGAAACCAAAATATTGTGTACACAGGTTTTCAATTTGGAAATTATTATAGAATTGATAGAGCAAAAGGAAACCAAAAATACATACAGCCAAAACATACTTTAGGCGAAAATCCTTACAGATTTAACTGGCAAACTCCTATTCATTTATCAAAACATAATCAAGATATTTTATATTTAGGAGGTAATAAATTACATAGATCTTTAAACCAAGGAGATGATTGGGAAACTATTTCAGACGATTTAACAACTGGAGGAAAAAAAGGAAATGTTGCTTACGGAACGCTAACTTCAATATCTGAAAGTCCGTTTCAATTTGGATTAATTTATGTAGGTTCAGATGATGGTTATATCAACGTAACCAAAAATGGAGGAGGAAGTTGGACGCGTGTTTCAGATAATTTACCACAAGATTTATGGGTTTCTAGAGTTATTGCGTCAGCACATAAAAAAGAAACAGTGTATGCAACTTTAAATGGCTATAGATTTGACGATTTTACAACCTATGTTTATAAGTCTGATAATTATGGACAAACGTGGGAGAATATTGGAAAAGATATTCCAACATCACCAGTAAACGTCATAAAAGAAGATCCAAAAAACGAAAACATTTTATATGTTGGGACAGACAATGGTTTGTATGTTTCCTTTGATAAAGGAAGTTCTTGGAGTATTTTCAATAAAAACTTACCTAATGTTGCAGTGCATGATTTGGTAATTCAGCCAACAGCAAAACATTTAATTGTAGCAACACATGGACGTAGTTTGTATAAAGCAGATGTTTCATCAATACAGAAAATGACGGATGCAATTTTAGCAAAACAAAGTTATGTTTTTGATGTCTCAGATATCAGACAAAACAGAAGTTGGGGACGTTCTTGGAGCCAGTGGAGAGATGTATATGAGCCAGAAATTACTATTCCTTTTTATGTAAATGCTGATAAAAAAGTAGATTTAGAAATTTACCAAGGAGAAACGTTGCTAAATGCTATTACTATAAATGCTGATAAAGGTTATAATGAATTCAATTTTGATGTTTCTTTTTCTAAAAAAGGCTTAAAAAATTATGAAAAAGCAAACAAGGAAGCTAAATTAAAAGCTGCTGCAAACGATGTTTATTATTTACCGAAAGGAAAATATGTTGTAAAAATTGGTGATGCAAAATCGGCATTTGAGATAAAGTAAAATATGATGTTATTTTTAACGATAACCTTTATAAAAATAATCATTTAAAAAGTAAATAATTAAGCCCAAAAAAGTTTCGAAAGCTTTTTTGGGTTAAAAAAAAGGAATGAAAAAAAAGCTTACCCTATTATTTTTTATGATTTCGATGCTAACAAATGCGCAATCAAACTTTAAAAGTTTTTTTGATTTATCTGGACCAAAAAGAGTTTGGGTTTTTTTTCATCCTTTTAAAGCAAAAGAATCGTACAGAATTTCTCAAGAAGCAAACAGAGTTTCAGATTCCATAAAAAAAACAAATTTACTAGATGGAGATGCTTCTGGAGGTCAAGTAGATGCTTTTAGACATGCTTATTGGATGGCTCGTTTACGACAAGAAATTGGTAAATCTGCAGCACGTTCTTTAGGAAAAGCACATGAAAAGGAAAATTATAAAACCTTTAAAAAAAATCAATTGGAAGATGGTGTAGTGCCAGATGAAATCTCATCAATAATGGATTTACATAACAATGAAGAAGGATTAAAACTAACAGTAAAAAGAAGCGAATTATCTCAAAAAAGCCTTATTTATAAAGTAGTAAATGCTATTAAAAAAGGTAAAATGAAGGTGATTAAAAAAAATAAAAAGGGCGATTTTTTAACTTGTGAAGGAGAAGTTATATCACCAGAATCTTTAAAAGGAAAATGGAAAAATAATAAATGTTTGGCTGCTTCAAATTAGTATAAATTAAATCAAAGTCTTACTGTTATTTAAACGTTTAACCAACTTATTTAAAATTGTTCTAAATACAGTCGAAAACGTTGTAAATTCTTTGTTTTCGGAATTGTTTAGCCGTATTTTTGTGCTCAAAATTATAACAATTTAAACAATGAGCGGATTTTTCAAATCTTCAATTGGAAGAAAAGTGGCGATGGCACTTTCAGCATTTTTCCTTATGTTCTTCCTTTTACAGCATTTATCAATAAACATTTTATCGGTTTTTAGCCCAGAACTTTTTAATGAAGTTTCTCATTTTATGGGAACAAATCCTGTAGTTCAGTTTGCATTACAACCTGTATTAATTTTTGCAGTTGTTTTTCACTTTGTAATGGGTTTTATTTTAGAAATAAGAAATTCAAGAGCAAGAAAAGTATCTTATGCAAAAAACAATGGAAGTGCAAATTCTTCTTGGATGAGCAGAAACATGATTTGGAGTGGCCTTACCATTTTAGCATTTATTGTATTGCATTTTATAGATTTTTGGTTTCCAGAAATCAATACAAAATTTATACAAGGAGATTGGTCAGGAACAATGGCTGGTGTAGATGGTTTTAGATATCATGAAGAATTAGTTCATAAATTTGTAAGTCCTTTAAGAGTTGGTGCTTATGTGCTTGCATTTGTCTTTTTAGGCTTGCATTTAGCACATGGTTTTGCATCTGCATTCCAATCTATGGGAGCATCAACAATCAGAAAGAGAAATTTACAAATATTTGGTAAAGCATATTCAATTATAATTCCAGCTGGTTTTATTTTTATTGCTTTATATCATCACTTAAACCATTAATCTTATATAATTATGGCTTTAGATTCAAAAGTACCACAAGGTCCGTTAAAAGATAAATGGACAGAATATAAAAATCACATTAATTTAGTAAATCCTGCTAACAAGCGTCATATAGATGTTATTGTTGTAGGTACAGGTTTAGCAGGTGGTTCTGCTTCTGCAACATTAGCGGAATTAGGTTACAATGTAAAATCATTTGCGTATCAAGATTCGCCAAGAAGAGCGCATTCAATTGCAGCACAAGGAGGAATTAATGCAGCAAAAAATTATCAAGGAGATGGAGATTCTACCTACAGATTATTTTACGATACTGTAAAAGGTGGAGATTATAGATCTCGTGAAGCAAACGTATATAGATTAGCAGAGGTTTCTGCAAACATTATCGATCAATGTGTGGCACAAGGAGTTCCTTTTGCACGTGATTATGGTGGTTTGTTAGATAACCGTTCTTTTGGTGGGGTTTTAGTTTCTAGAACTTTTTATGCTAAAGGACAAACTGGTCAACAATTATTATTAGGAGCTTATTCTGCAATGAACAGACAAATTGCTCGTGGAAAGATTGAAATGTTCAATCGTCATGAAATGTTAGATGTTGTTATTGTTGATGGAAAAGCAAGAGGAATTATTGCACGTAATTTAGTTACAGGAGAAATAGAAAGGCATTCTGCACATGCAGTTGTAATTGCTTCTGGTGGTTATGGAAATGTTTATTTCTTATCAACCAATGCAATGGGTTCTAATGTAACTGCTGCTTGGAAAATCCATAAAAAAGGAGCGTATTTTGCAAACCCTTGTTATACGCAAATTCACCCAACATGTATTCCACGTTCTGGAGATTATCAATCGAAATTAACATTGATGTCTGAATCTTTAAGAAACGATGGTAGAATTTGGGTTCCTAAACATTTAAAAGATGTAGAAGCTATAAAAGCAGGAACTTTAAAACCTACACAATTAAAAGAAGAAGATAGAGATTACTATTTAGAAAGACGTTACCCAGCTTTTGGAAACTTAGTACCAAGAGATGTTGCTTCTAGAGCAGCAAAAGAGCGTTGTGATGCAGGTTATGGAGTAAATGCAACTGGTGAAGCTGTATATTTAGATTTTGCTTCATCTTTTGTAAGATATGGAACAGAACAAGCAAAAATACACGGAATTGTAAATGCTACCGATGCAAAAATTAAAGAATTAGGTCAAGAGATTGTGAAAGCAAAATACGGAAACCTATTTCAAATGTATGAGAAAATTGTAGATGAAAATCCGTATGAAACACCAATGATGATTTATCCAGCTGTACATTATACAATGGGTGGTGTTTGGGTTGATTATAATTTGATGACGACAATACCTGGTTGTTATGCAATTGGAGAAGCTAATTTCTCTGATCATGGAGCAAACAGATTAGGAGCATCTGCCTTAATGCAAGGTTTAGCAGATGGTTATTTTGTATTACCATACACCATTGGAGATTATTTAGCTGATGATATTAGAACAGGAAAAATATCAACAGATACTCCAGAATTTGAAGCAGCAGAAAAAGAAGTTGCAGATAGAATTAAATTCTTTATCAATAATAAAGGAACACATTCTGTAGATTATTACCACAAAAAATTAGGAAAAATTATGTGGGATAAATGTGGAATGTCTAGAAACGCAGCAGGTTTAAAAGAAGCGATTCATGAAATCTCTGAACTAAGAACAGATTTCTGGAAAAATGTAAATGTTCCTGGAGATGATCATGAATATAATGAGCAATTAGCAAAAGCAGGTAGAGTTGCAGATTTCTTAGAATTAGGAGAATTATTTGCAAAAGATGCTTTGGTAAGAGAAGAATCTGCAGGTGGGCATTTTAGAGAAGAGTCTGCAGAAATTGATGGTCCACAAGAAGGAGAAGCTAAACGTGATGATGAAAATTTTGCATTCGTTTCTGCTTGGGAATACAAAGGTGAGCCAAAAGATGCAGTTTTGCATAAAGAACAATTAGAGTTTAACGATATTGAATTGAAACAACGTTCATATAAATAAAAAAGTCAATAAATGAATTTAACATTAAAAATTTGGAGACAAAAAGACTCAAGTTCAAAGGGTCAAATGGTAGATTATAAAGTTACTGAAATTTCAGAACACATGTCTTTTTTAGAAATGATGGATGTTTTGAATGAGCAATTAGTAAATGCTGGTGAAGAACCAGTAGCTTTTGATCATGATTGTAGAGAAGGAATTTGTGGTATGTGCTCTATGTATATTAATGGAGAAGCTCATGGACCAGACAGAGGCGTAACAACGTGTCAATTACACATGAGAATGTTTAAAGATGGAGATACTATAACTATAGAGCCATTTAGATCTGCTGCATTTCCAGTAATTAAAGATTTAGTGGTTAATAGAACTTCTTTTGATAGAATTCAGCAATCTGGAGGATATATTTCTGTAAATACTTCTGGAAATACGCAAGATGCAAACTCAATTCCTATTCCTAAAGTTGCTGCAGATACAGCAATGGATGCTGCAACTTGTATTGGTTGTGGAGCTTGTGTGGCTAGTTGTAAAAATGGATCAGCAATGTTATTTGTAGGAGCAAAAGTATCTCAATATGCTTTATTACCTCAAGGACAAGTAGAAGCTGCAGACAGAGTTAGAAATATGGTTGCACAAATGGATTTAGAAGGTTTTGGAAACTGTACAAACACTGGTGCTTGTGAAGTAGAATGCCCAAAAGGTATATCTTTAGAAAATATTGCAAGAATGAACAGAGAGTTAATGAAAGCTTCTATCTAATTATAATACTGTCAGTTTGAGTGATTTTTTCTTTTTTGAAAAATTGTATCGAGAACTTATTACAAAACCCAAAACTAATTTTAGTTTTGGGTTTTGCAGTTTATAATAGTATTTCTTTTTCCTTAAAACCCTTAAAATCTTTAAAAAAATCGCTAAGGTTTGCATCAAAAATTTTTAAGATGAATATAAAACATTAGGTAAAAAAAACACCTATGAAATTGCAAATGCCACACTTTCTTACAAAGGCGAAAATTCTGCTTGGAGCTATAAAATAACCTCTCAAAATGTGTTTAATGCACAATTTAAACAAAGCAATAGCTTTTCAGATTTTTTAATTTCAGATTGTAAAACCTTTATTTTACCAAGAATTGTGATGTTTAGTATTGGGTACAATTTGTAAACTAAAATTCTAATTTTTTAATTATAAAATTACCAATATTGATGCCTTGGGTTAAACCATTTTCAACTGCAGCATTGTAATGGATTCCTCCATAAATTCTGCTAATTGCAGCTTCTTTTGCAGCATCTCTAAACGATGTAAAACTTCTTGTTGGCAATCCGTAGGGAATTTCAGTTGTATCATCAAAAGCAAAATTATCTCCAAAAATATCAGTTAAAACTTCTGCTGAAGCTCCAGAAACAACAGAATGTCCACTTGTGTATTCAGGAAAAGGAGGCGTTTGTAATAATGGATACCAATCTTCATCAATATATTTATTAATTAAAGTTTCTGGCCTTATAAGGTTACTTCTATATTTTTCATCCCAACAACTTATAAAAGCATCTGTAATTGCAATGGAAGTTTTAGTGTATACAAAAACGGTTTTTTCAAAATCTGAATTACTCTTTTGAGTGGCTATTTTGCAAATACCAATCCAATGAGCACCTGGAGTTATTTTCTTAGAGGCAAACATAAAATGTCCTTTATTAACAACTACAAAAGGGTTACAATCCCAAAACTGGGCAATAGCAACTTCTTCAGAATCATTTCCTTTTTTTATAATTTCGTTCGTTAAATTATAAAGATCCATTAATTCTGTATGAAAAGGAGTTCCTTTTTCCATAGAAAATTTTGGAGGCGGAATTGGTTTAAACTGAGCAGCAGAATCTAAAACAAATGGTCGAATTTTACTCCAGTTAGGTTCGATACCTTGCATGTAAGCAGGAGGTGTTGGTTGCCATCTAGAAGCATCATCAGAATACACATTAAAAGCTGGCATAGTTCGGGTTTCTTTATACATATCTGCATGCATCCATTCTAAAATAGATTTAGAAATAGCTAATGCATATTTTTTTGAAGCTGTAAATTCTGTATTATTTTTTTGTTCCCAATTGTTATATAAACTATCTCTAAAAACAGTTATTTTTTCTTTGGAGAAAACAACTTCTTTGGCAACATCTAAATAAGCAATTAAGGCAGCTAATTGTTTGTTTGCCTTTTTATCAAAAGAAATAGTGGAAATATTTTTTAATTCATTTAGTTGGTTTTCTAAAGATTGATAAACACCATTTTCTGAATTTAAAACTTGGTAAGCAGCAATGTTTGGATAGGCGTAAATACGACTAGCAACTGGTGGAGAAAAAATATCGTGAATCATTACCTCCGTTAATTTATCTACCATTAAATGATAGTCGTTTGGAGTAATTCTAATAGACTCTTTGTTACAAGATAAAAAAGAAAATAAAAATATGAATAGGATAAAACGTGAGAGAAATTGCATTGTTAATTTTTATAAGTGTAAGTTTTTAAACTATCGTTATTAGCAATGATTAATAAAACATTTTTATCTTTCATTTTTATAACAGCTGTTTCTTTTACTTGATTATTAAAAGGTTTTAAGCCCATTTCAGAAACTGGTTTCACATCATCTTTAGAAGCCATTAAAAAGCCTTTTAAAGATTTATAACCTCCATGATAGGTATTTACTTTTAAAGAATTTCCGCTTATTAAAAGTTGTTTTTGTTTGTTTATTTCTATTTCAGAAAAAGAGGTAATTGGCGCCACTTGTAATTTTGCAATAAATGGAACGAAGTTCTTAAAAGTACCATTTTCGTTTTCCAAATACCCTGAAGAAAGAATATCTATACTGCTTTTTTTAGCGTCTTTTAAAACATCTGCTCCAAAAATGGTTTCTATAGATTGTAATGCAAAATCTGTGTGATTTAAAAATTTCTTACTAATAAAATTCATTTGAGAAGAAAGCTCATCTTTTGTTTGTAAAGGATAGTAATTGTCGCCAATTTTATAAGCGATGATACTTTCTTTTTTTCCGTTTTTATCAAAATCTCCATGATATAAATAAATAGGATTTTCAATATATTTTGAGAAACGATTGTTCTCTCCCCAATTTCCTAAAACAATATCCTGGTCACCATCTAAATCAACATCAAAAGTAGCAATGCTTTGCCAAAGACCATTCAAGTTATTTGGCATTTCTTGTAATGTTAAATTTCCGTTTTTGTTAATATAAATTTTAGGAGAATCCCATTCTGACACAATTAGCAAATCTTTTTGATTATCGTTATTTATATCGCTCCAAATTGCATCTGTAATTCTACCATTAAAAATAAATTTTAAACCAACGTTAAAGTTACCATTATCATTGGTTAAAATTGCTGAATTTACTGTTGCTCCAAAACTATCAGGATTCGATAAATTACCAATAAACAAATCATCATTTCCATCAGTGTTATAATCATAAGCAATTACTGTAGAGGTATTTAAAGGATTTAACATCATTTTTTTATTATTCTTAACAAATGTGCCATTTCGATTGATGTACAATCTGTCAATCTCAAAGTTTTTATTTCTGCTTTTGTTTACACCACTTGCAACATACAAATCTAAATCACCATCATTATCAGCATCAAAAAAAACAGCATCATTATCTTCGAATTTTGCATCTTTTTCAAATTGATTTTGTGTTGATTTTTTAAATGATTTTCCGTTATTTAAATATAAAGTAGCAGTTTGTCCAGAAGCGCCACCAATAAAAATATCATCAAAACCATTTTTATCAACATCACCAATAGCAAAAGCAGGTCCTAAAGTGGATATTTTATAAGGAATTAAACGTTCGTTAAAAAAGTCGTTATAGGTATCTTCTTCGTGTTTATAAGAAATTAATTTTTCTTCACTAAAAAAAGTTAGTGGTTTCTCAACTTTTTCATTTTTTAGAACAGCTAGTTCACTATTATAATCGATTTTTAAAAGCTGGTTTGCTTGTAAATTCTCAATTTTTTGATGCATTAAATTTGGCCAAACAATAACAATAGAATCAATTTTAGAAATACTACCTAGTCCAAAATTTACTTTTGCTTCAGTAGATGATAAAAAACCTCTCGACTTAAAAACTTGTTTAGATTGTTTTGTGCCATTGGCGTATAAAAACACTTTAGCACCAATAGCTTCCTTATTTTTTTCTTGATATTTTAATTGAATTGTGGTGTAATTTTTTGTGCCATTTGTTGTGTTTTCAAAAACGCTAGCGAATTCATTTACATTATTGGTAACAAGATCTAAATCGCCATCTAAATCTAAATCTACATATAAGGAACCGTTAGAAAGTGATGGTGTTTTCTCAATCCAACTACCTGTTTTTTCTTTAAATTGATTCGAATTACCTTCAAATATTTGATTCGGAACTTTTCCACTAGGCATTTCATTAATTGACTTATACAACCAATCTAACCCTTTTTGTTGTCCATATTTTTTGAAGGTACTAGATACATATTTTTTAAAATCTAAACCATTTGGTCTTCTTAAAATACCATTAGAAATAAATAAATCTTGATGTCCATCATTATTAAAATCAGCAAAAAGTGGAGCCCAACTCCAATCTGTATCTGCAACTCCATTAAAAAGGGCTGTTTCATAAAAATAATTTTTAGATGTATTTATCTGAAGCATATTTCTAGAATATTGGTCTTTATAACCTAAATCTTTAAGATTAGTCTGCATATTTAACATAGCATCATCACCTTCAGTTTCTTTTAACCATTTTTCTTCATTTGGCAACATATCTAAAGTAATGATGTCTTGCAAATCATCTCCATTAATATCAGCAGCATCACTACCCATAGAAAAACGACTAATGGTAGAAAATGATTGATCTAGAGTTTCAGAAAATGTTCCATCTTTTTGGTTAATATAATAATAATCATCTTCATGAAAATCGTTACAAACATAAATATCATCCCAACCATCATTATTAAAATCTGCAATAGAAGCACTTAAACCATATCCATTTACGCCACCAAAAATATTCGCTTTTTCACTTACGTCTTTAAATTTTCCATTGTTGTTTTGCATTAAAACATCACCAGTCAAAGCAACTCTTTTATTTCTTTGTGATGCTTTTCCATGAGATAAACTTGTATGAACTGCGTGGTTTACAATATAAACGTCTAAATCACCATCTTTATCATAATCAAAAAAGTAAGCTTGTGTAGAATATCCTTTAAAATCTAAGCCATATTCTTTGGCTTTTTCAGTAAAAGTTCCATCACCATTATTGATAAATAATTCATTATGACCTTTAAAATCTAATAATTCTGAAACTACACAGACGTAAATATCTAATAAACCATCGTTATTAATATCTACCATTGTTGTTCCAGTGCTCCAATCAGAACTTCCTTTTACATTTGCTTTTTCTGTAATATCCTCAAACGTTAAATTTCCTTTATTGAGGTATAATTTGTTTTCATTTTGATTAGAAACAAAATACAAATCTGGTAAGCCATCATTATTTATATCGCCTGCAGAAACACCTCCACCATTATAAAAATAGATGTAATTTATAATACTATGTTGCGCATCTTCTGTTAGATGATTTTTAAAGTTTATTTTGGTTTTAGAATTTGGGATTTTATTTAAAAGGTAATCTTGATGTATATTTTCATCTTCGTTTTTACAACTAAAACTGATTAATATCAATGAAAATAAAATCAAAAAAGGTAGTTTTTTCGACATATTTGCTAAAAAATGATTGGTTTTCACAAATATATAAAATTATGTTAACATAATTTTAACAAAATTAACATTTGTTACTTCCTCCCAAAATCTGCAGGAATTTCTCCCCAAGCTTTGGTTTCCCATTTTAAGATTGGGTTTTTAAAGGTATTTTCTTTTAGCCAGTTTTCAGCTCTTTTAATGAGTTCTAAAAGATCATTATTGGAAGCATCAAAATGAAGATTCGTTTTACATTTCTTTTGACGGATCCAGCTCATGGCAATTTTAGAATCCGAATAAATAGGTAAGTTATGCTGATTTTTACTTTTTAAGAGCGCAATTCCATGCACCAAAGCTAAAAATTCACCAATATTATTGGTACCTCTTTTAAAAGGTCCTTTTATGAAGATTTGCTGCTTATTATTCGTTAAAACACCTCTATATTCCATTTTACCAGGATTACCAGCGCAAGCAGCATCAACAGAAATACTCTCTAAAATAGGTCTCCCATATTTCTCTTTTTCTAAAGATGATAAAGTTGGTTTGGTCGTGTTTTTACCTTTATAATCATCATATTTTTTTTTAGATGCAATTTCGGCTTCGTCTAAACTACTAAAAGATTTATATTGCGCATTTTCAAAGCCATCTACTTGTTTTTTAACAACTTTCCAAGAAGTAAAAACACCTGTTTTTCTTCCATTCCAAACTACGTAAAACTTCTTTTTTTTACTCATTAATTTCTAAAATTGTGCTTTCTATAATTCTAGGAAAGTATTGTTGCTCTAAAATATGAATCTTTTGAGCAATAGTTTCAGGAGTATCTGTATCATTTAAAGGTGTTTTTGCCTGAAAAATGACAGCTCCTTCATCATAATTAGCATTTACATAATGAATTGTGATGCCAGTTTCTGCTTCTTTATTTTCTTTTACAGCTTTATGTACATTCATTCCATACATTCCTTTTCCACCATATTTTGGTAATAATGCAGGATGAATATTAATGATGTTATTAGGAAAGGCATCCACAATTTTCTGTGGAATTTTCCATAAAAAACCAGCTAAAATAATAAAATCTGCTTGCTCTTTTAAGAGCTTTAGTATTTTATCCGAAGTAAAAAAAGCTTCTTTGTTAAAGTGTAAACAATTTACATTCAAGTTTTTACATCGATCAAAAACTTTGGCATGTTCATTGTTACAAAGCACTTGAGTAACTTTAGCAGTTTTAGTATGATTAAAAAATTTAATAATGTTTTCTGCGTTCGTTCCAGAACCAGAAGCAAAAATAACAATACGCTTCATAACTTACATCTCTAGAGTACAAAAAAAAGAATAATAATTAAGAAAAAGGGTAATTATTAAAAGGGATTAAACAAATTTAATTATCTTTCGTCATCAATTTTTTAAGCAAAAGTTAGTTAGAATTAATAAGATTCGTATTTTTGCCTCGATTAAAATTTTAAAAACAAACAAAATTATGTCAGACATTGCATCAAGAGTAAAAGCTATTATCGTAGATAAATTAGGAGTAGACGATAATGAAGTAACAACAGAAGCTAGCTTCACAAACGATTTAGGAGCAGATTCTTTAGATACTGTTGAACTTATTATGGAGTTCGAAAAAGAATTCGATATTCAAATTCCAGACGATCAAGCCGAAAATATCGGAACAGTTGGTCAGGCAGTTAGCTATATAGAAGAAGCAAAAAAGTAATATTTATATGCAGTTAAAACGAGTTGTAGTCACTGGACTTGGCGCATTAACGCCAATTGGTAATAATATTGAACAATATTGGAACGCTTTAATTAACGGAGTTAGTGGAGCAGCGCCTATCACTTATTTTGATGCTGCCAAGTTCAAAACTCGTTTTGCATGTGAATTAAAGGGTTTTACAGCAACTGACTTTATAGACAGGAAAGAAGCACGTAAAATGGATAGATTTACACAGTATGCTATGGTTGCTTCAGATGAAGCAATTTTAGATGCTGGTTTAGATTTAGACAAAATTAACAAATTTCGCGTTGGCGTAATTTGGGGAGCAGGAATTGGTGGTTTAGAAACGTTCCAAAACGAAGCTATGAATTTTCAGGCTGGTGATGGAACTCCTAGATTTAATCCTTTCTTTATCCCAAAAATGATTGCAGATATTGCTCCAGGAAATATTTCCATTAAAAATGGATTTATGGGGCCAAATTATACAACTGTTTCTGCATGTGCGTCTTCTGCAAATGCAATGATAGATGCTTTAAACTACATTAGACTTGGACACTGTGATGTAATTGTAACTGGTGGCTCTGAAGCTGCTATTGCTTTTGCTGGTGTTGGAGGGTTTAATGCAATGCATGCTTTATCTACAAGAAATGAAAGTCCAGAAACTGCCTCAAGACCTTTTGATGCAGAACGTGATGGTTTTGTTTTAGGTGAAGGTGCAGGCGCTATTATTTTAGAAGAATACGAACATGCCAAAGCAAGAGGAGCAACTATTTATGCAGAGGTAATTGGAGGAGGAATGTCTTCTGATGCGTATCATATGACAGCTCCACATCCAGAAGGTTTGGGTGTAATTGCAGTAATGAAAAACTGTTTAGAAAATTCAGGAATTCAACCAGAAGATGTAGATCATATTAATACACATGGTACTTCTACACCTTTAGGTGATGTTGCAGAATTAAAAGCAATTTCAGCTGTTTTTGGTGAACATGCTAAAAACATCAACATTAATTCTACAAAATCTATGACAGGGCATTTATTAGGTGCAGCTGGTGCTATAGAATCCATTGCTGTTATTTTGGCAATGAAACATGGCATAGTTCCACCAACAATAAACCATACTGTTGCAGATGAAAATATTAATCCAGCTTTAAATCTTACACTTAATAAAGCTCAAAAAAGAGACATTAATGTTGCTATGAGCAACACGTTTGGTTTTGGTGGGCATAATGCTTGTGTAGCCTTTAAGAAACTAGAGGAATAATATATGAACTTTATTCGTAAAATAGTTAACACTAAATCTATAGAAGATAAAGAGTTATATAACGAATTAAAGAAATTACTTAATTTTTCTCCAAGAAGTATTAATAAATATAAAAAGGCATTTACACATAGATCTGTGCAAATGTTAGATGAAGATGGGAATCCTATAAATTATGAACGCTTAGAGTTTTTAGGAGATTCTATTTTAGGTTCTGTTATTGCTGCTTATTTATACAAAAAGGTTCCTACAGGTTCAGAAGGATATTTAACACAAATGCGCTCTAAAATTGTAAGCAGAGAGCATTTAAATGAATTAGGGAAAGATTTAGATTTAATTCGTTTTATAAATAGTAATGTAGATGAAGCCAATGTTGGCGATAATATTCATGGTAATATTTTCGAAGCATTAGTAGGAGCTATTTATTTAGATAAAGGATATAATTTTTCTCAAAAATTTATTTTTGAAAATGTAATTGATCCTTATGTTGATATTGAAAAACTAGAAGGAAAGATAACAAGCTACAAAGGTTTAATTATAGAATGGTGCCAAAAGCAAAAGAAAAAATATAAGTTTGATACCTATGAAGATTCTGGGAATGAACCTATAAAACATTTTAGTGTTAAGGTAAGTATAGATGGTGAGCAAGTTGCAAAAGGCAGAGCAACATCAAAAAAAAAGGCAGAAGAACAAGCTTCCAAAAGAGTTTATTATGCGTTTCAAAGTCAAATTTCAGCTGACTAACTACGATAACGTTTTCGTGAATATCCTCAAAAATCTCATAAACTATTAGTAAATTAGCACTCCCTTAAAAGGATAAAAAGCTAATTTCTGTTTATGCAAATTCATTCATTAGGTTTAGATAGTTTATGTGAAGACGAATACTCTTTAATAGGAATTCATACTACATTAGAAGATTATAAACTAGCCTATTTACTGAATAAAATTTTAGGAACTAGTTTTTCTAAATCTAAAAAAGATTTACATATCGAGGAGTTGTCAAAAAAAACAGCTTTCTCATTATACAATTACTCAAATTTAGAATATGAATTTGAATGGTTTTTAATAGCAAATAGTTCGAAAAGAGAAAATCAAACAGAATCTAATGAGCTATTATTAACAACAGAAACAAAAACATATTTAATACCAGAAAAGAAAAAAGTTGATTTCTTTATTAAAATTTCTGGAAACGTATCCTATAGTTTTGTTGTAAAAACAATCGATAAAATTAAAACGATAGATCAAGTAATTACCTCTTATTCAATTGATAAAAATACATTAAAGTCTAAAGACTTTTTAATAATTTAAAAATATGCCACATAATAATAAAACAAAAATAGTTGCAACCTTAGGACCAGCAACTGATACAAAAGAAATTTTAACAGAGTTAGCTAAAAACGGAGTGAATGTTTTTAGAATCAATTTTTCTCATGCAGATTATGAAGATGTTAAAAACAAAGTAAAAATCATTAGAGAAATTAATGAAGAAAATGGTTTTAATATTGCCATTTTAGCAGATTTACAAGGGCCAAAACTTCGTGTTGGAGTTATGGAAGATGGAGTTGTTTTAAATGACGGAGATACCTTTAAATTTACAACTGAAAAGTGTATTGGTACAAAAGAAAAAGCTTTTATGACCTACAAACGTTTTCCTAAAGATGTAAAAGTAGGAGAACATATTTTGGTTGATGATGGTAAATTAATGTTTGAAGTTGCTTCTACCAACAAAAAAGACGAAGTAATTGTAAATGTAATTGTTGGTGGTGCTTTAAAATCTAAAAAAGGTGTAAACTTACCAAACACAGCAATTTCTTTACCAGCTTTAACAAAGAAAGATAAAGAAGATGCCATTTTTGCATTAGGTTTAAATGTAGATTGGATGGCTTTATCTTTTGTAAGAACTCCAGAAGATTTAAGAATGTTACGTGATTTAATTGCAGAACATTCAGAATACAGAGTGCCAATTATTGCAAAAATAGAAAAGCCAGAGGCTGTTAAAAATTTAGATGCATTAATTCCTTATTGTGATGCCTTAATGGTAGCTCGTGGAGATTTAGGTGTAGAAATACCTATGCAAGATGTGCCTTTAATTCAGAAAAAATTAGTTAGAAGAGCAAAAAGAGCAAGAATTCCTGTAATTATTGCAACACAAATGATGGAAACTATGATTGAAAACTCTGTACCAACAAGAGCAGAGGTTAATGATGTTGCCAATTCTATTATGGATGGTGCAGATGCAGTAATGCTTTCTGGAGAAACTTCTGTTGGGAAACACCCAATTAGAGTGATTCAGAAAATGTCTGAAATTATTAGAAGTGTAGAAAATTCTAGAATGATAAAAGTGCCACAAGAAGCACCTCATATTAGAACGAATAGATTTATCACAAAATCAATTTGTCATCATGCAGCAATGATGTCAAATCATACAGATGCATCAGCAATTTGTACATTAACAAACAGTGGTTATACAGCATTTCAAATTTCTGCTTGGAGACCAAGAACACACGTTTTAGCATTCTCTACTGATAAAAGAATCTTAGGGAAACTAAACCTTCTTTGGGGTGTAAGAGCTTTTTATTATGATAAAAATCTAACGACAGATGATACTGTAGAAGATATCAATCAAATAGCAAAAGACAAAGGTTTTGTAAAAACTGGCGATATTGTAATTAACCTTGCATCTATGCCAGCAGAAGCAAAAGGAATGGTAAATACATTACGTGTTTCTGAAATTGGATAAATAATTTTTTTCAATATATAAAAAAGCATTCTGATTTTTCAGAATGCTTTTTTAGTTTATAAGTGTTTAATAAATTTATTATAACTCCAATTTCTTGCTGATAATAATAGCATCATTCGTTACAAAAGGCATTGGCATCATTTCTTCTGATCTTGCGTTTATCGAAAAATTTGGATTTGTTAATAAATCATAAGAAACTTCATTTAAGATAAAATCTAATTTTTCGTCTTTGTTTACCATAAAGGATAGTGTAACATCTTCATCAGCATTTCCTAAAGTATAGACCAAGAAAGTTCCTGTTTTGGTGCTGTAATTTTTGCCTTTTAAAACCAAAGCATCATTTACTTTAAATTGTTTAAGCGTTATTTTATTTTTAGTAATAAACTCTAATTTATTTACTTTTCTATTGGGAGTTACAACAAGCTCTAAAAAACGATTTTCGCCAATAATAGTATCTAAATCAACACTAATATCTGAAGATGGAATGTTTTTAAAATCAGTTTTTTTATGATACGTAAAACGTGTATTGTATTTACTTTTTGTTTCTGCATTTGCAATACTTCCCTTTATAGAGGTATCATCAAAAATTTGTTTTGTGTATGTATCTAAAGTGGTATTATAGGTGCCAAAATAAGCTGTTTTATCATCTGAATTTTGAATGTAAACAATACTATTTGGTTTTTTGTTATCAACAGAGAAACCACTTGTGTAGCTTGCATAACCGAGGAAAATAATAGCAAAAACACCCGTTAACTTTAATAACCATGTTGTTTTTTTCTGATAAAATACAGGAATCATCAATCCAAAAATTAAAGCGATTAAAACACCACTAATTACTAGGTTTTTAAGTCCTAAACCAACAGGGAACATTTGTATTAAAGGAGCAAAAATATAAATAGTTGGTATAAATAATAGGGTTGATAAAATTCGTTTAGAACGATGTTCTAAATTCATAAAAACGCCAATTGCAAAGATTAATAACGCTGTAAAAACAGGAATTATTAAAAAACCAGCACCTTTAAAATCTTCCAAAATTAAAAAGTTGATGAGTAACCAAACGAAAATTGGTGCAACTATTAAATCTATAATTTTTTCTTGTTTTCTAAAATAGCTGTAGGTTTTTAAAAGAATCCAAAGATTTAAGAAAACAAAGGCGATAATATATACATGACCATTATAAGTAAAACCATGCAACATGTCTTGATATTGTGGATGAATTATTTCTAATAATTTCCAACCATAAAAAGAAATTGCACCACATAAAATGATTGAAACTAAAAACGGAATAAATCCTTTTAAAACACCTTTTATAGTAATTTTATTTAGTGAAATACCAAAAAAAAGTAACATTAGAAAAATAATTCCAGCAGTAATTAGCATTGGTGTAACATAAGAAAATGGGTACGTTAACATTTTTATAAATGGAAAATTAACGTAGACATAATCAACATCAGAGTTTAAATTTGTTAAATCAGAATTTGCAAAATAATTAAGCGAAGTCGTTAAATAATCTGCCTGATGTAACAAGGTTTCTCTATCTAAACGTTCGTAAGAATCTTGTGCTGTATGATAATCGAAATGATCATCAATAAAAGCAAAATTAAAACCGTTAATGTTGGCATCTTGTCTAAAAACGGTTAAATCTGTGTCATTTGGCAAGCGTTTATAAATGCTATACATTAAAGAATTTGCCACAGGAAAATTGGGTTTTGCAGCTAAAAATTCTGATAATAATTTACTGTTTTTTCCATTGGTTTCCATCAACATATAACTTGGGCCTCCACTTCCTCTAGCTTCAAAATTTAAAACCAAACCAATGTCTTTTGTCCAAGAATGTTCATCCACAAAAGCTTGTGCACCAAGTAAACCTAATTCTTCAGCATCAGAAATAAGAATAATGATATCATTTTTTGGAGTTTCGTTTTTCGCTAAATACGCTCTTATTCCTTCTAAAATTGTTACAACTCCAGAGCCAGCATCACTTGCACCCACAGAAGAATGTGGGTTTGAATCATAATGTGTAAGCAGCAATAAAGCTTTACTATTTTCAGAACCTTTAATTCTTGCTAAAATATTTTCGGCTGTAGTTCCAGCAATCCATTTTTTATTGATGGCAGTTTGTGTCTGAATTTCAGTTTCTAATCCCATTTTTTGCAATTCTGCAACAATGTAATCTTGTACTTTTTTATGGTTTTCAGAACCTACAAAATGTGCTTTTTCGCTAATATTTTTTAAATGAAATAATGCATTATCTAAAGAGAAATCTGTTTTTAAAGTTGATTTTTCTTTCGGTAAAGCAGGTTTTAAATCAGAAAAACTCCAAGAAATAACGCCCAAAATAATCAGGACAGATAAGATAAAAGATACTCTTTTCATTTGGGTTTTAAGTTTTTATAAATGTACTAAATAAAAAAAACTTTTTATAAATGTAAAACGAATGATAAAATTCTGTAAATTTAAGTCAATTTAAAATCAACTATTATGGGTATAAAGAGCTTTCAAGGAAAACGAGATTCATCACAAGAAAAAACGGTGGAACAAATTTTAGTCTCAGATTATATGACTAAGAAATTGATCACTTTTAAACCAGATGATTCTTTAGATCATGTTATAAACTTGTTGATAAAGCATAAAATTTCTGGTGGGCCTGTTGTAAATGACAAAAATGAATTGATTGGTATTATTTCTGAAACGGATTGTATTAAACATATTTCTGAAAGAAAATATTACAATATGCCTGCTGATATGAACAATACTGTTGGCAAATACATGGTTACAGATGTAGATACAATTGATAAAGATATGAATATTTTTGATGCTGCTTTTAAATTTATTTCATCACATAGAAGAAGATTTCCTGTAATTGAAAATGGAAAATTAATTGGACAATTAAGCCAAAAAGATGTCTTAAAAGCTGCTATTAAAGTGAAAGGAAATACTTGGAAATAAGAATTGGAATAACGAAGGTTGCTTGGATTTTAAAGTATTATTTTTCTTTTCTAATTAGTAAGAACATTTCATTTTCTAGGGCTAAATATCCTTCATTATAAACATAAAAATAAGTGTTTCCAGTTTTTGTAGTATAGATAGATGTAAAAAACTGAAAGTCGAAACCTTTATCATATAATTTGGTTCTGCTTACTTTAGTTTTACCAGAAATATTTAATTCAGATAAAATTTTATAATTTTTTCGAAGTCGGTTATTAATATTTCTGATGAGATTTTTACTGTCTTTATTTACACGATTGTTATAAGAATTTCTACAATAATCTGAACAAAACTTCTTATCTACTCTACCTTTTACAGTTTCTTCGCATTCTAAACATTTTCTATTTTCCATACTCAAATATACAATTATTTATCCAATTACAAACGACTACAAATAATTACAACCGAAAGTAATTGTTTTGTAACCGAATAAAAGTGGAGTAGTGTCGCAAATTTGCAGTGTTGAAAATCATCAACAAAAACAAATTATAAACTTGCATTTAAAATAAAAGTGCACAAAAACTTATCTTATGAATACGTTAAGAAACAAAGTACAGTTAATTGGTAGATTAGGTCAAGAGCCAGAAATTATTACCTTTAATGATGGTAACAAAATGGCAAAATTTTCGATGGCTACAGATGATAGTTATAAAGACAATCAAGGAAACAAAATAGAGCGTGCATATTGGCACAATATTGTAATTAAAGGAGGTTTGGTTAAAGTGGTAGAAGAGTATGTAAAAAAAGGGCAGGAAATTGCTGTAGAAGGCAAATTAACCAACAGATCTTATGATACTAAAGAAGGCGAAAAAAGATATGTTACTGAAATTTTAGTGAACGAATTGTTGTTAATGGGAGGAAAGTAATATTTTTAAAAGTTGATATAACCTAGCCTATTCCTTTTGGAATAGGCTTTTTTTTGGAGAAAAAGTAAAAAATCAATTTATAATAACATTTTAAAAAATAATATCATTTTTTTGTAACTTACAACATCAATTCTAAAATACATAAGATGCCAAATTATACACTAAATATTAATGGAAAAGATCGTGCTGTTTCTGCTGATGAAGACACACCTTTGTTGTGGGTTTTAAGAGACGAACTAAATTTAGTGGGTACAAAATTTGGTTGTGGTATTGCACAATGTGGCGCTTGTACAGTACATATAGATGGCATTGCAACAAGAAGTTGCCAAATGCAAGTTTCTATTTTAGACGATGTAAAAATAACAACGATTGAAGGGTTGTCTGAAGATGGAAAACATCCTGTTCAAGAAGCTTGGAAAGAAATTGATGTACCACAATGTGGGTATTGTCAAGCAGGGCAAATTATGACAGCTTCTGCCTTTTTAGCTGAAAATAAAAACCCATCTGAAGAAGAAATAAGACAAGCAATGCATGGCAATATTTGCAGATGTGCTTCTTATAATAGAATTGAAAAAGCTGTAAAAGTGGCTGCAGAAAAAATGTCTTAACATAAAAATTGTTTCTCTTAATTTTATCTAGAGAAAACCTCAAATTGTTTTTCCTGTAAAATAGGAACTTAAATTACACAAAAATGAAATCTCAACTTAATACAAATTTTAGTAGAAGAAACTTTTTAAAAACGTCGGTTTTAGCAGGTGGAGGAATGTTGATTGGTTTTAACTTCTTAACAGCATGTAAAAAAGAAGTAGCAATGCCAGTAGATGTTGCAAGTCTAAACTTCAACGATTTTAATGCATTTATAAAAATTTCTGATGAAGGTTATGTAACAATTTTTTCTCCAAATCCAGAAATTGGGCAAGGAGTAAAAACTGCAATGCCAATGATTATTGCAGAAGAATTAGATGCAGATTGGAGCAAAGTAACAGTAGCTCAAGGTGCTTTAGATACTAAAAATTTCACAAGGCAAGTTGCAGGAGGAAGTCAATCTATAAGAAGTAGTTGGGATGCATTAAGGCAAACAGGAGCAACTGCAAAACAAATGTTAGTAAATGCTGCAGCTGCAAAATGGAATGTAGATGCATCAACATTAAAAACATCAAAAGGAATTATAACCAATGCAAATGGAGACCAATTAGGTTATGGAGAAGTTGTAAAAGAAGCTGCTTTATTGGAAGTTCCTGAAAATGTAAAACTAAAGGAAATTGAAGATTTTACAATTATTGGTAAAGATGCTATAAATGTAGATATTGATGAAATCATCACAGGAAAACCTTTATTTGGTTTAGATTATAAAGCTGAAGGAATGGCTATAGCAGTTGTTTTAAGACCACCAGCTTTTGGTCAAAAATTAGTAGATTTTGATGCTACCAAAGCAAAAGCTGTAAATGGAGTTTCAGAGGTGATAAAATTTGGTGATAAAATTGCTGTTTTAGCAACATCAACTTGGGCAGCAATGAAAGGTAAAAAAGCCTTAACTGCAAATTATAAAGATGATCATCCAGAAAGTACAGAAAATCACGATAAAATTTTAACGGATATTTTAGATGGTAAAAAGTTTGAGACTAGACGTGAAGATGGAAATATAAAACAAGCTTTTGCAACTGCAGACAAAGTGATTGAAAGAACTTATCATTCACCTTTTTTGCCTCATAATTGTTTAGAACCAATGAATTTTTATGCGGATGTTACAGCAGATAAAGTTCATTTAGTTGGGCCAATTCAAACGCCACAATGGACTGTAAGTAGAGTTGCTCAATTGTTAGAAAGAGAACCAGAAACAATTCATTGCGAAATGACAAGAATGGGTGGAGGTTTTGGAAGACGTTTGTATGGAGATTTTGCTTTAGAAGCTGCAGAAATTTCAAGCTTAGCGAAAAAACCAATAAAAGTTGTTTTTACTAGAGAAGATGACATGACTGCAGGAACTTACAGACCAGCAATAAAATATAGAATAAAAGCATCTTTAAAAGATGGAAAAGTTACAGGATATTATTTAAAAGAAGCTGGCATTAATGGAAATATGTATGGCGCAATTGCTAACTTTTTTCCTGCAGGTTGTATTCCAAATTTTAAAGTAGACACTGCAAATTATAACAGTAATATTACAACTGGTGCTTGGAGAGCTCCTTACACCAACTTTTTAGCTTTTGCAGAGCAATCATTTTTTGATGAATTAGCCACTGAATTAAATATTGACGCGATTCAATTACGTTTAGATTTATTACAAAACGTAAAAAGTTCAACCGATGATAAAATAGAATATTCTGGTCAAAGAATGGAAGACACTATTAAATTGGTGAGAGAAAAAGGAAATTGGGGCAACACACAAGAAGGAGTTTTTCAAGGATTTTCAGCTTATTACTCTCATAACACTCATGTTGCAGAAATTGCAGATATTGTTTTAAAAGACGGTTTTCCTGTCGTTAAAAAAGTAACAGTTGCTGTAGATTGTGGAATTTTGGTAAATCCAACAGGTGCTAGAAATCAAGTTGAAGGTGGTGTTTTAGATGGAATTGGACATGCAATGTATGCAGATTTTTCTTTTAAAGATGGTAAGCCAGCTCACAAAAATTTCGATACGTATAGACTTATTAGAATGCAAGAAACACCAAAAGTTGAGGTTTATTTTATAGAAAATAATTTATCGCCAACAGGTTTAGGAGAACCAGGTTTACCTCCTGCAGGTGGTGCAGTTGCGAATGCAATTAACGTAGCTTTAAATAAGCGTTTATATAGCCAACCATTTTTAAATGAGTTAAAAAAGAGCTCGGTTTTAGGTTAAAATAAAAAATTTGCCAAAATAATTTTATCTTGACAAATTTAACGCTGATAAATTTTGGGGAACAATTTTTTGTGTTTCTGTTAGAGAGTTCAAAAATAGTATATTATACAAGTTGTTTTTAGCTTTTTTCGATAAGTAGGTCTACTTACTCTTTAAATTATCTATACTAGAAGTTGGTATGTTCTATACTGATCTTGTTTTTTAATAGTAAAATGTTATTGATATCAAAAATCATCAAAAATAAATTTCTTGAGCCAATCTAAAAGTATTTGCATGAGCATCTACAACAATATTTACATCTTTAGAATAGCCACCACCCATAGAACACATTACAGGAATTTTTAAATTAAAACAAGTTTGTAAAACGAATCGATCTCGTTCTTTGCAACCTTCAATAGTTAAAGAAAGTTTTCCTAATTTATCAGTTTCTAAAACATCAACCCCACATAAATAATAAATGAAATCTGGTTTTTCTTGGTTGATGAGTTTTGGTAAAACTGTTTTTAAGATTGATAAATATGCATCATCTTTTGTTTCGTTCTCTAACGCAATATCTAAATCAGATTTTTCTTTTATAAAAGGATAATTGCCTTTTCCATGCATCGAAAATGTAAAAACTGTTTTATCATGTTGGAATATTTCTGCAGTTCCATTTCCTTGATGAACATCTAAATCTACAATGAGAATTTTAGTTGCTAAACCTTTATTTTGCAAATATTTTGCACCAATTGCTTGGTCATTTAACATACAAAAAGCTTCACCTCTGTTCGAAAATGCATGATGTGTTCCACCAGCAATATTCATCGAAATTCCATTTTTTAAAGCAAATTCACTGGCTTTCATGGTGCCATCAGCAATAATCATTTCACGTTCTATTAAAACTTCAGATAATGGAAAACCTATTCTTCTAGCTGCTTTTTGATTTAAGGTAATATTTAACAAATCGAAGAAGTATTCTGAATCGTGAACCGTAAAAAAATGTTTGTTATTAGGAATTTCTGGCTCAAAAAAGTGCTCTTTATTGCAAGTTCCTTCGTAGATTAATTGTTCTGGAAGTAAATCATATTTTATCATCGGGAAACGATGTCCTTCTTTTAAAGGATGATGATATATTGGGTGATGCGCAATTTTTAGCATTGTAGACTCTTAATATTTAATTTCTACAAAATAAGAAAAAGGGCTTTGTGTTTAAAAGAATTAAAGTAAAAAAAAGAATTGCTGTTGTAACTACAACAGCAATCCAGGATAAACTGGGGGAAACTATTTCTGTTGAGGGATTTTTAAGCGCATACAAATATACTATGCATGCATAGTATATTTGTAATAAATTAGATAAACGGAATATTAAATTCTTTAAATAGAAGGTTTTATAGGTTGAAGATGTTTTTCTAAGGGAGTTTTTTTCACATCTCATCCTTTTTTTAAGAACCTTTTCAGGTTTCACATAAGAATGTTTTCAATTAAGAATAGCTTTTATGCTGTCATCAGCATTTATCATTTCACGTTCAATTAAAACTTCAGATAATGGAATACCTGTTTTTCTAGTTTTTTTTTGATTTAAGGTAATATTTTGTAAATCGAAGAAGTATTCTGAATCGTAATAAATTGGGTGATGCGCAATTTTTAGCATTGAAAAACTTAATCCGTAAACTTCTTAAAATTAAAATCTTTTGAAGAAGAATTATACCTTGCTTTTATAAAAAAATCTTTATACTTAAAAACGGTACCTCCTTTATTCTTAGATTTAAATTCCTTCATTTTATCAAAAGCATTTTCCTCAATTTCTCCTTGAATATGATTAAAATCGGTATCTAACAAAGATTCAATTCTAGTAGTTTTGTTGTTCGTAAAAGAATTAAAAGCTATTTGAGTAGGATTAAAAAACACAGTTACAGCTCCAATAGAACCAATTGGAATTCCTCCAAAAGGCATCATCATGCCTCCACCAGTATTTTGAACTATATAACCACCAATTGTTAAATGGTATCTATTTTTTACTTTTCTAACAGATAAACCTGTATTCCCATTTGCAATTCTTCCTAAAAATCGTTTTGTTTTTCCTAATTCTCTATAAGAATCGAGCAAACCACCTTCTTGCATAATAGGGGTGTTTTTAAAAGTGATAGAATCGTTTTTAGTAGCAGAATACTCTTTTACTAAATTACCTGTTTCAAAATCTAAAATTTCAACTGTAAACTCATTTTTAGTGGTTGCTAACGTAAAAAGATAATCACCATTTAAATAAGAATTTGTTCTTTTTGCTTTTTCACCTAATTTGGGTTTTCTAAACTGAAAAGAGGTTGCTAATAACGTGTTCAAATCTATTTGAAGAACTTGCGTAAACATTTTATGATGATCTAATGTGATCAAAATTGTATGATCTCTCACAAACATTTTTCTAAATTCAGAAGTTAATTCGATAGAATTTGGTGTATTTTCTTCAAATTTATTCAAATCGTCACCTTCTACTAAAAGAGAAGTAAGGTTTTTATTTTTACCTTTAGTATCTATAAACCTTAGGTCAGTAACATTTATATTATTTTTTTGTGGATCTCCATTTTCGTTAAAAGTATAAATAGATAAACTATTATGTAACCTAGAACCAGCAATTAAGTAAAACTTATTTTTAGAAACTACAGTTTGTATAAATGTTTCATTTTTATCGATAGAAAACTCTTTCAATGAAGTGGAACCATCTTTAAAAGAAAATCTTACAGAAGCAAAATCTGTTTGATTTTTATTGGTTAAAAACACACGATAAGAATCGTCTTTAGAAGCGCTAGAACCAATAATAACCTTAAATTTTCTTCTTTTTTCTTCGGATGATATTTTCTCTGAAACCTTAAAATTAGCATCAATTTTGTATCCATACACGTTTTTTGCATCAGCAACAAAAAAAGCTATTTCATCAGTTTCTGTATTTACAACAGGAATTACATCTTTTATGTCTGATGATGAGGTTTTTAAATCGTTCTGAAAACTTACTAATGTTTCTTGGCAGAAAACAGAAACATTAAAACTTATAAGTACTGCACTTACTATATTCTTTATCATTTTATATTTTTAGCTAACTTCTTGTCCGTTTTTAACTTTCTTTCCTGGTTCCATAAATGCTAGTTTTCCATCAGGAGTATCTGTCATCAAAATCATTCCTTGGCTTTCTACACCACGTATTTTTCTTGGTGCTAAATTCACTAAAACAGACACTTGTTGCCCAATAATATCTTCAGGAGAAAAACTTTCTGCAATTCCAGAAACAATAGTTCTCACATCAATACCAACATCAACCTTAAGTTTTAAAAGCTTTTTAGTTTTGGCAACTTTTTCAGCTTCTAAAATTGTTCCGATTCTAATATCTAGTTTTGTAAAATCTTCAAAATCGATGGTTTCTTTTTGAGGAGCAACTACTTTTTTCTCTTGCTCGTTGGCAATTTTAGTTGCTTCTAATTTTTCAATTTGAGCATCAATTGTTTTATCTTCAATTTTAGAGAACAATAATTCACCTTTTTCTATTTGATGATTTGCATCAATTAAAACGTTTTTTTCGGTGATGTTTTCCCAAGATAAGTTTGCATCAAGATTTAAAATTCCTTTTAATTTTGACGCTGTAAAAGGTAAAAATGGTTCTGCTAAAACTGCTAAAGCTGCTGATATTTGCAAAGCAACAAACATAATTGTTTGTACACGCTCTGCATCAACTTTAATCATTTTCCAAGGTTCTTCATCAGCTAAATATTTGTTACCAAGTCTTGCTAAATTCATTAATTCTTGGCTTGCTTCTCTAAATCTATATCTTTCTATCGATTTTCCAATAATATTTGGAAACTCCTTAACAGCCGCTAAAACGTCTTCATCAATTTCTGAAAAATCGTTTGGTTCAGGTACAATTCCTGTATAATATTTGTTTGTTAAAACTACAACTCTATTGATAAAATTACCAAAAATGGCAACCAATTCGTTGTTGTTTTTCGCTTGAAAATCTTTCCAAGTAAAATCGTTGTCTTTACTTTCTGGAGCGTTTGCAGTTAACGTATAACGTAAAACATCTTGCTGATTTGGAAATTCTTCCAAATATTCATGTAACCAAACTGCCCAATTTTTAGAAGTTGATAATTTATTACCTTCTAAATTTAAAAATTCGTTTGCAGGTACATTATCAGGTAAAATATAGTCTCCATGAGCTTTTAACATCGATGGAAAAATAATACAATGAAAAACAATGTTGTCTTTTCCAATAAAATGAACGAGTTTAGTATCGTCTTTTTTCCAATAATCTTCCCAATTTTCACCTTCTCTTGCTGCCCATTCTTTGGTAGATGAAATGTAGCCAATAGGCGCATCAAACCAAACATATAAAACTTTTCCTTCAGCATCTTTTAAAGGAACAGGAATTCCCCAATCTAAATCTCTAGTTACAGCTCTGGGTCTTAAACCATCGTTAATCCAAGAATTAACTTGACCTAAAACATTAGGTTTCCAGTCCTTTTTATTTCCAACCCAATTTTTTAAAAAAGCTTCATGTTTATCTAAAGGTAAAAACCAGTGTTTTGTTTCTTTAACGGTTGGTACATTTCCTGTAATTGCAGATTTTGGGTTAATTAAATCTGTTGCATTATGAGACGTTCCACAATTTTCACATTGATCTCCATAACTTTCTTCAAAGCCACATTTTGGGCAGGTTCCCACAATAAATCTATCAGCTAAAAATTGATCTGCTTCAGCATCATACAATTGTGCTGAAGTTTCTTCAATAAACTCACCATCATTATACAATTTTGTAAAAAAATCTGAAGCTGTTTTATGATGAATTTCTGCAGAAGTTCTTGAATAATTATCAAAAGAAATACCAAAATCGGCAAAAGATTTTTTAATAATTGTATGATATTTATCAATAATATTTTGAGGAGAAATACCTTCTTTTTTGGCTCTCATTGGTATGGCTACACCATGTTCATCTGAGCCAGAAATAAAGGCAACATCTTTGCCTTTTAAGCGTAAATAACGTGCATAAATATCTGCTGGCACATACACACCTGCTAAATGACCAATATGAATTGGACCATTTGTATAAGGTAAAGCTGCTGTAATTGTATATCTTTTTGGAGTATTCATCCTATATTTCTTTATTTTAGGTACTTATTATTGAAGTGCAAAAGTACAAAAAACAGCGTTTTAATAACCATTGAAAATTGATACATTTACGTCAATAAATTATTTAAATTAATAGAAACAAGAAACAATACACATTTTGAATATTAAATCACTTTTTACGATTGCTTTATTACTGATTATTACATCAGTAAACGCTCAAGAAAAATTAATAAGTCCACCATATTTAAAAGTTGGAGATACTATTGCTATTGTTGCACCTGCAGGAATTTTACAAGGTAGACAAGCAACAATTCAGCAAGCGCAAAAATTAGCAGAAAGTTGGGGTTTAAAAGTTGTAATAGGGAAAAATATTTACAGTCAAAATAATCATTTTGCAGGAACTGATGATGAACGTTGTCAAGATTTTCAAGACGCTTTAGATAATAAAAAGGTAAAAGCAATTTGGGCTGCAAGAGGTGGTTATGGTTCTGTAAGAATTTTAGATATGTTAGATTTTACTGAATTTAACAAGAATCCAAAATGGGTAATTGGGTATTCTGATATTACTGCGTTTCACAATCATATTCATAATTTAGGTTTTGAAACCTTGCATGCAATGATGCCAACAAGTTTAGAGGAAAAACCAGAAGAAATTATTGAAACAATAGCAACTTTTAAAAAAGCACTTTTTGGTGAAAATTTAAAATACGAAATACCATCATCACCTTACAATAGAGTTACTTCGTCAAGCTCAGCACAAGCATCATCCAAAGAAATAAAAGGAGAATTAATAGGAGGAAACTTGGCAATTTTAACTTCCATGTTAGGTTCTAAAAGTCAGTTAAAAACAGAAAATAAAATTTTATTTATTGAAGAAATTGGCGAGTATAAGTATTCGATTGATAGAATGTTGCAGAGTTTAAAACGTGCAGGATATTTTACCAAGGTAAACGCTGTTATTGTTGGTGATATGTCACTGATCAAAAAAAATACGACAAATTGGGGAAGTTCTATTGAGCAACTTATTCTAGATGTAATTCCAAAAGATATTCCTGTTTTATTTGATTTTCCTGCTGGTCATGAAGCAGAAAATAGAGCAATGATTTTTGGGAGAGTGATTAAGTTGGCAGTTGGCAGTGAACAGTATTCAGTGATTTTTGAAGACTAAATAATTGTTTTTATTTTAAATAAAGTTGAGTCTATATCATTGTAAAGTTTTGAAAATCGTTGTTTTCTATTTTCTTGTTCTCTAAATTCTTTACCTTGAAATCCTCCAATAAGTTTAAATACCTTGAATTTAGAGTGATTATGATTTTCTTCATTTAAATTGAAATCGATATTTAAAATTTCCTTTTTGATGTCTTGAGAAAGTAATGTTTTTTTCATTTTATCAATAAATCCTTTTATTTCAATCTTAAATTGATTTATTTCATCATCAGTAATTATTTTATCATTTTGATGCCTTAAACATTCTGTTTTTAGGAATTCTAAATATATAATTAAAGTTTGTGCTTTCATATCTCTATAAAAGTAACCAATAATTTGTAATTTAACAATCTTGGCAATTTTCATCAAAATGATGACTGCAAACTGCCTACTGAAAAACTGAAGACTAAAAAAAATGGCAGAACATAACGAACTTGGTGAAAAAGGAGAAAAATTTGCAGTCGAATATCTACTCAAAAACGATTATAAAATCCTTGAAAAAAACTACAGATATTTAAAAGCTGAAGTAGATATTATTGCACAAAAAGGAAACACTTTAGTTGGTGTTGAAGTAAAAACAAGAAGCTCAGATTATTTTGGAGATCCACAAGATTTTATCACCCCTAAAAAAATAAAATTATTAGTTTCTGCAATCGATTATTATGTGGTACAAAGAGATTTAGATGTTGAGGTTCGTTTTGATATTATTGCTATTTTACATCAAAACAACAAGTTTACAATGGAGCATTTTGAAGATGCTTTTTTGTATTTTTAATAGAATTAACTTGTCATGCTGAATTTATTTCAGCATCTTTTTATCAATCAAAATATCAATTTTAAAGATTCTTATTTCTTTTCTAAAAACTCCTTAACATCATTAATTTCATTAGGTTTTTCTATAATTTTTTTATTTTTATCTAACACGAAATATGTAGGAGTAGAGTTTATTTGATAAGTTCTAGCTGTTTCGTTTACCCATTTATTTAAACCTAAAACATTGTGCCAACCTTGTAAATTTGTGTTTTTATAAGTGCTCCAAGCATAAGAATCGTTCTCTAAAGCAAACGCAATAACCTTCGTATTTGGCTTGGTTTTCATGTACGAATATAATTCAGGAATTTCTCTTAAACAATGAGAACAACCTGTACTCCAAAAGACTAAAACATAATTTTCTGCATCATTTAAAGTAGATAGCTTTAAGTTTCTACCATTTTCAGTCCAAGAAAAATCGGGTGCAATTCTGCCAATTTCAGCAGCAAACAACGCTTGTTTTTCGTTTTTGAATTTAGAGTCTTGCAAATTTATGGGTAATTTATTGTAATGTTTTTCAAACAGATAATCTATAATTTCTAAATTTTTAGAAGTCTCAAATTGCTCTATTAAAAACTGAATAATATCTCTCTTATAACTTTGATTATTAATTTTAGAAAGCACAGTATCAATAGAAGATTTAAAAAGAACTTGTTGTTGCTCTAAATCTTCGGCATAATTTATATAAAACACATAATCTAAAACTCTGTTTATTAAAAAAGATGAATTCATTAAAGTTTTGTTCGAAAAATCTAAATAATCGAAAAAAGTATTTTTAATATTCGCCAAATAATCATTGGCAGAATTTAAAATTTCTGGAGTATTTTTTCTTGCACTAGCGATTATAAATGGAGCAACATATTTACCTTTTGCAGATTCAACATATTTGTTTTGAACAGCATTTACATCTCTATAAGCTTTTTTATATTTCTCTTTAAAATCTAAACTTGGGTTTTGTAAAACCGCTATTTGAATAGAGTCTAACCTTTGTTGCATCATAGAAATATCTCTATTATAATTGTTGTAAAGAGTATTTTCAGACGATTCTGTATAAGCAACAGATTCTTGTGGATATTCAGGGTTAAAAATAAAAGAAACATCTTCATTGTTGTAAAAAAAGTCAATAAAAGTTGCACCTTCTAAAGCATAGGTTGCTCTATAAGTTCCTGGTTTTGCAGATGCAGGTAATTTTAATGCAAAAGAGCTAACTGCTTCTTTTTTACCTCCAATTAAAAGAGAATCTGTTTTTAAAGTGGTGTTATTTACAAAGACTTGCTTTGTACCTTCAATTTTATAAAGAATTAGCCAATCTGTTTCTAATTTTGGACTCATTGCACCTTTTATTGTATGTTGAGCATACGAAATGGAAGAAATCAATAATAAGATTGGTAGTATTTTTTTTATCATTTTAATCAGTTTTTCTATGAAGATATTTGTCAACAAGTGTACCAAAAATAACATTTCTCATTTAAAATGAATTATATTGTAACGTTAAATTATATGTTATGTTTTTTTCTGATAAAATTGTTTGGATAACAGGTGCTTCTTCTGGAATTGGAAAAGCGTTGGCTTTAGAATTATCAAACCAAAATGCAAAATTGATTTTATCTTCTAGAAAAAAGGACGATTTAGCGTTGGTGAAAGCAGCTTGTAAAAATCCTGATAAGGTAAAAATTATCACATTAGATTTAGAAGATTATACAAATTTACAATCTAAGGCAGACGAAGCTATTGCTGCTTTTGGTACTGTAGATATTTTGGTAAATAATGGTGGAATTAGCCAGCGTTCTTTGGTAAAAGACACTACTATTTTGGTTGATAAAAGAATTATGGATATTAATTATTTAGGAACTGTGGCTTTAACGAAAGCTATTTTACCTCATTTTATCAAAAATAAAAACGGACATTTTGTAGTAACAACAAGTATTGTTGGGAAAATTGGGACTCCTTTACGTTCTAGTTATGCAGCAAGCAAACATGCTTTGCATGGTTTTTTCGATAGTTTACGAGCAGAAATACATCAAGAAAATATTGCAGTAACCTTGGTTTGTCCTGGCTTTATAAATACCAATATTTCTAAAAATGCCTTAACAGGGAATGGAACTCCACAACAAAAAATGGATACTGCTACAGCAAACGGAATTCAGCCAGAACGTTTTGCGAAATTAATGCTAAAGGCTATTGAACAAAGAAAAGAGGAGGTTTACATTTCTGGTGCAAAAGAGAAATTAGGGGTGTATGTGAAACGCTTCTTCCCAAAAATATTTTCTAAAATGATCAAGAAAATGAGTGTTACTTGATTGCATTTTAGCCACTAATTCACAAATTATTTTATTTGATGTTAAAAATTAAAATTTGGCTAAAGCCAACAACATACCAAATATTATGACCTGTGGATTTATCCACAGGCTATTTAAAGTATTATAATTTATAATAAAAGATGTTAATTTTTTTTAAAAGACACAGATTTTTGTGTGCTAAACATTAGCAAAATTCTTGAATTCGTGCCAAATATTTTAAAAGATAATTTAGTCTTTAAAATAATCCAAACCTTCAAAATAAGAAACAATGGCTTCTTTCATTAGCACAGTTTGTTCACCAGGTTTTAGATTTGGTAATTCTGTAAGTGTTTTATAATGTGGCCAACCATCATCATCAAAATAATCGAACTCATAATACCCATAAGGCTCTAACAATTTGCAGATTGCTATGTGCATTAAGTTCATTTTTTCGTCTTTTTTAAACTCTCTATAACCTTGCCCTAATTCTTGCACACCCACTAAATATAGAATTCCATCTACATTTAATTCATCACCTTCAGAAAAATCATTGGTTAATTTTTCAACTAAAAAATTCCATTTTTCTTTTAAATCGCTCACTTTTGTCATAAAAAACATTTAAGGTGTAAAGATACAATGCCCATTTTTAATTTGTAAAAAAAGGATGTAGATTTACAGAAATTATTAAAAAATGAATATTGTTGACATCATAATTATTGTAATTCTAATTTTTGCTGCTGTAAGAGGTTTTATAACTGGACTTTTTTCTTCTGTTGCATCATTAGTAGCAATAATTGCAGGTGTATTTTGTGCCATTCATTATTCTCATTATGTAGAAGCCGAATTTCAAGATTCTGTTTTAGAGTGGTCTAGCAATACTTATAAAATAGCCTCTTTTGCAATCACTTTTTTGGTAGTAATTCTTACGATTCTTTTTTTAGGAAAATTGTTAACTAAATTGGCAGATATTAGTTCTTTAGGCTTATTAAATAAGATTTTAGGTGGGATATTTGGAGCTTTAAAATGGTCTTTAATCCTAAGTGTTATTTTTCTTTTGTTTGATAAATTCAACAAAACGATTCCTTTTGTAGAAAAAGAAACTTTGGAAGAATCTATACTTTATAGTCCAGTAAAATCGATAATACCAACGTTATTTCCTGCTATTATGGATAAAGAAAACCCTACTTTAAAGTTTGATTAATAGCTTTAATCATATTTAAAAAAAGATAGATCAATAAAAAAAGGCTTGCAATTGCAAGCCTTTAGTTTTTAAATTTATATTATAGTAATTCTACTTTTCCACTGCTAATATGGTAAACACCACCAATTATTTTAATTTCACCATTTTCTTCCATTTCTTTTAAAATAGGGCTTTTCTCTCTAATCCTTTTAATTGTTAAACTAACATTGTTTTCAATAGTTTTGTTTAAAAATTCATTATTAGAAGAGTTGTGTTTTCCTTTTATTTGAGTTTCAGATAAACTAACTGCAGGCTGAATATTATTTAACATAGATGTAATATTACCAAGTTCTACATGATCGCAAGCAGCTTTTACAGCTCCACAACTTTCATGTCCTAAAACTAAAACTAGCTTACTCCCTGCTACTTTACAAGAATACTCCATACTTCCTAAAATGTCTGTATTTTCAAAATTACCAGCAACTCTGGCTACAAAAACATCTCCAATTGTTTGATCAAAAATTAACTCTACAGGAACTCTAGAATCTATACAAGATAAAACAATTGCTTTTGGGTGCTGACCATCTGTAGTTTGAGAAATTAATGCTTTATGATCTATAGTGTGAACTTCATCTCTTATAAAACGAGCATTACCTTCTATAAAATCTTGTAACACTTTCATAGGTGTTAATTGATCTTGTGCTTCTTTTGTTATTGCTTTGTTTCTGTGTGGCATAATTATATTTTTTAATTTTAAACTGTGTCTTTTATATTTCTTTTTACCCAAATAATGCATTCTTCAAAGCTTTTGAAGATGTGTTCTTTTGGTATAAAATCTGGAATAATATCAATTCGTTCCATCATATATCTTGGTTGCTTTAATAAATTTACAAATAAAACTTCAACGTTTTTAGTTTTTAAATCTTGCAACATATCTTCCATAGCATATAAGCCAGACTGATCCATATATTGCATTCTACCTAAACGCATAATTACTGTTTTAGCAGTGTTTGGTATTTGTAGTGAAAGCGCTTGAAAATCGCTAGTAGAACCAAAAAACAAAGGACCTTTAATATGTTTGATAAAAACTTCTTCTTTTAAATTGATAGGGAATTGTCCTTCATCTGGCCAAGATTCTTCTTTTAAAGATTTAACATCTGATCTTTCTGCAGTTAAATCTCCAATTTTTTTCATAAACATTAAGGAGGCAATTACCAAACCAATTCCTACAGCATAAACTAAATTCCAAAAGGTAGATAGAATTAAAACTACGATCATAATTAAAACCTCTGAACTTAATTTTATAGGTCCTAACTTCATATCTTTTGGTAAACTTGGTATCGCTTTTAACCCTTTATAATCCATAACTCCAATACCAACCGTTATTAAAATTCCTGCTAAAACTGCAGCTGGAATTTTAGATGCTATGGGTCCTAAGCCTAGCATTATTACGAGTAACATAATACCTGCAATCATACCAGAAATTTTGGTTTTACCACCAGCATTAATGTTTACAACAGTTCTAATAGTTGCTCCTGCACCAGGAAGACCACCAAACAAAGCAGCAATACTATTTCCTATTCCTTGCCCAACCAATTCTTTATTTGGTTTGTGTTTTGTTTTGGTCATATTATCTGCAACAACACTTGTTAAAAGTGAATCTATTGCTCCTAAAAGTGATAAAGTTAAGGCTGTAAAAATGTAAGGGCTAATGCTATTTAGAGAAAAACCCGAAAAAATTTCCCACTTAATTGTTGGTATTCCACTTGGTATTTCTTGAATGGTTCTATAGTCTAATCCAAAACCTACAGCAATACCAGAAACAACAACTAAAGCAACGAGTGTACTTGGAATTTTAGTTGTAATCCGTTTAAAGCCATAAATAATAAAAATAGTTCCTAGAGCCAGTAATAGTTCTAATAAATTAATGTTTTGCAAAGCTCTTGGAATAGCTTTTATAGCTCCTAAAGCTCCAGAAGTTTCTTTAGCAGCTAATGTTTGAGATTCTTTTAAAATATCTTCAGGTGCAATATTTTCTGCTCTTTTAATGGTTTCTTCAAAGTTTTCTAAAACTAATATTCCTTCTCCTGCTTCTTCTTTTAAAATGTTTTCTAAAATTACTTCCTCTGCTTGTGGTTTAAATGTTTCAACAAATACAATATCTTCTTTTGGATAATACCCTAAAGATGGTAATATTTGAGTCAGTAAAATAATAACACCAATAGCCGTCATAAAACCAGAAACTACAGGATAAGGAATGTATCTAATGTATTTACCTAAGCCTATTAAACCTAAACCTATTTGAAATAAACCAGCCAATAAAAAAACAGTTAAAATAGCAGGTAAAGCTTTAGAAACGTCTCCATCATTCGCTGCAATAATACCAGCAATAATTATCATACTTACTGCAGTCATTGGTGCAGTTGGTCCAGAAATCTGTGTGTTTGTTCCACCAAAAAGAGCAGCAAAAAAACTTATAAAAATAGCACCATATAAACCTGCACTTGGTCCTAAACCAGAGGAAACTCCAAATGCCAAAGCCAAAGGTAAAGCAACAATACCAGCAGTAATACCACCAAAAGCATCACCTTTAATGTTTGAAAATAATTTTTTCATTCTATTTTTTTTGTTTTGAAATTTTGAGAAACCAAGTTAACGATTCTATTTTGATAATTTATTAATTATTTGAAAAGGGTTTTTTAAAATTTAATGGGTTAGCATAATTGAGCAATTTAGCTCTTTTGCTAAATTTCCAAATTTATATTTCGCTTCTTTTGTTTTGTCTCTTTCTCTATTTACAAACAACAATTGGACATTATTTTTAGACATATATTTACCCATGTTTGTTAACGTGTTATCTCCATTTTCAAAAACGAACTCAACCATGTTTTCTGGTTTTGAGTCTTTATTTTGATCAGTAACTGTATCACTCTTTACTTGAAAAGATATTAAAGGCTTTTTAGCAAAAGATACTATCGTGTCTCTATAATTATTTGCACTTATTAATCTAGATTCATTTAGCAAACCTAGAGATAACTCTGAGCTTGCTTCTAAAGTAATTTTATCAGAAGCAATCATCACTGTACCTTGATGTTCTTTTAAAACTAATTCTAAAATATTATCACCTAAAAATGATAATATTTTAGAATTTTTATTGCCTAGAATTATAAGATCTGGTTGTGTTTCTTTTATTCGATTACTAATTTCATCTTTTAAATTTCCAAATGAAACTTGATGATGAATCGCAATACTATGATCGTTATTGATTTCTGTTATTAATTTTTTTATTTGAGTATCAGCTTCTAAAAATTTTTCATTAATAGTTCTCATTACAGAAAGCTGACTTTCTTTTTTTACAATATCTGTTGGTTTTTTTACACAGAAAAAATCAATTTCACCATCTAAAATTTTTGTTAAGTTTAAACCGTTCTTAACAATTTTTTCTGTGGATGTGT
Organism: Polaribacter vadi; assembly: GCF_001761365.1. Classification (NCBI taxonomy): domain Bacteria; kingdom Pseudomonadati; phylum Bacteroidota; class Flavobacteriia; order Flavobacteriales; family Flavobacteriaceae; genus Polaribacter; species Polaribacter vadi. The sequence goes on from NZ_CP017477.1 coordinate 2,669,816, forward strand.
TAATATCTGACAGAATTAATATTTTTATTTTTTTCATAATAATTATTCTAGGCAGATTTTTTAGGTCTTAAATTAAAAAACTCGATATAACTTGGAGGGTTTTCAACAATTCCTCTTTCTGAAACTAATTGAATATCAATGTTTCTTTCTTTTGCTTTAAAAGCAAAATCTTCTAAAATTTCTATAATATCGTTGTCTAAATATCTAGTTTTTCTTACATCTAATTCTAAGTATGTATCTCTTGGCAAACTATCTAATTCTTTTAAAATAGCACCTTTATTAAAGAAAGTTACTTCTTCTGCAAAGGTCATTTTAATCTTGTGTTTGCCATTACTTTTATCTTCAATATGAAGAAAATGAGAATTTTGAAAACTTTTAATTAAAATAACTACGATACCAACAGCTAAACCTAAGCCAATCCCTACTAATAAATCTGTAAAAACAATCCCTACAACTGTTACTGTAAATGGTATCCATTGTTTCCAACCTAATTGTAACATTTCTTTAAAAACAGCAGGTTTTGCTAATTTGTAACCAACAACTAATAATATAGCTGCTAATACAGATAACGGAATTTTATTTAATAAAGTAGGAATTAAAATCACAGAGATCAATAATAAAAAACCATGAATAATTGCAGATAACTTTGTTCTACCTCCAGACTGTATGTTTGCAGAACTTCTTACAATTACCTGTGTAATTGGCAAACCACCAATTAAACCAGAAATTATATTTCCTGTACCTTGTGCTAATAATTCTCTATTGGTAGGTGTTACATTTTTATGAGGATCTAATTTATCTGTAGCTTCTACACATAATAATGTCTCTAAACTTGCTACTAATGCAATTGTAAATGCAGTAACCCATATTTGAGGATTTGAGATTGCGCTAAAATTTGGGAAACTAAATTGATCTAAGAAAGAATCGAAACTATCTGGAACAGGCACACTTACTAAATGTTGTGGACTAATACCGTATTTAGAATTTTCGCTTGTTGCAAAATAATATACAATACCTACAACCACAGCTACTAACGGACCTTGTATTATTTGAAAAAATTTACCTTTTTTAGATAAAATACTACTCCAAAATATTAAAATAGCCAAACCTATAAAGCCTACAATTGTAGCACCTAAGCTAATATTATTAATGGCTTTAAAAATTTCTGAAAAAGTATTTTGTCCATCTACTTGAAAGAAAGCAAAATCTCCTTCTGGGTCAGAATCATATCCAAAAAAGTGTGGTATTTGTTTTAATATTATAATAATACCAATACCCGTTAACATTCCCTTAATTACAGATGAAGGAAAATAATATCCAATAATTCCTGCTTTTAAAAAACCAAAAACTAATTGAATAACTCCCCCTAAAACTACTGCTACCAGAAAGTTTTCATACCCTCCTAAAGTACCAATAGCTGTTAATACTATTGCAGCTAAACCTGCTGCAGGGCCACTAACTCCTATTTTAGAGCCACTAAGAGCACCTACAACAACTCCTCCAATAATTCCAGCAATTACTCCAGAAAATAAAGGCGCTCCACTTGCTAATGCAATACCTAAACATAAAGGTAATGCTACGAAAAACACTACAACACTTGCAGGTAAATCGTTTTTGATATATTTAAACATATATAAAAGATTTTCACTCTAAATAATTTATTTAGAGTATTTTAAATTTAAAAAATAATTGATTTTTGACTTAATAAACGATATGTTATATTAAGTATTTAGGTGGTGGAGTAGTAATTTTAGGATATTCAGAAATATAGTTTTTAGATTGAAAACTAATATTTTTCTTCTTCTGAATTTTATTTAAAACCAAAAAAGAGTTTTCATTTTCTGAAGCTATTTTTACTTTAATTTCTTTAATAGAGTTGTTTCCTTCTTCTTCTTCATTCATGTTAAGAAGAAAAGAAAGATTTATGCTATCATCAACCACACTAATTACTGTAGGAGCAATCAATAAAATTGAAAATATTAAAGTGAAAAAAAGTGCTAATTTAGCTCTCAAATTAAATTTGGATTTTTTTTGTAAAAATAAGAAAGCTTTTCTAATAGTGTGTTAAATAAAATTAAAATTTATTCAATCAATTTTATCTCATTAGCAATAATCCAACCTATTTTTCCATCTGCTAATTTAATCTTTTTCCAGTTATCAATTGCATCTAAAACAATAACTTTTGTGCCTTCATGTAAGGTAAAAACTTCTTCTGAGTTGAAAGTTGGTGCGTTTCTTACTTCTGTTTTTTCTGCAAAAACAATAGCTTCTTTGTTATTTTTATAAAAGGAATATTGATTTAAAGTAATAAAAAGAGTAATAAATAAAAAGATAAAACTAAGTGAAAAACTCACAAAATAGAAACGTTTTTTTGAAGGTGTATGCGCAAAATAAAATAAAAGAAAAAAGAAACTTCCCAAAAAGGAAAAGCCAACAAGAATCATTGCCCATTGGTTATAAGAAAGCTTTTGTAAATAATTAATTTTAAACTTTTGAAAAACAGTTTTTGGTAATTCTTCAATATTATCTAAAGCCAAACGTTTAGCAAAAACTAAATTGTTTTGCACATCTTCATTTAAAGGATTTATTTTTAAAGCTTTTTCATAATAATAAATAGAAGGGCCAACTTTGTTTAGTTTGTAGTAAGAATTTCCAAGATTATAATACAATTCAGAAGAAATCATTCCTTGGGTTTCTATTTTTTTGTAAAGTTCTATAGCTTCTTCGTACTTGTTATTTTTATATAAATCATTAGCAGTAGAAAATAAACTCTCAGCATTTTGAGCAACTACAGAGTTGGCAATTATCAACAATAAAAAAAGGACCTTTTTCATTTTATAACTGTTTATCTAATTCAACGATTACTTGTTTTGCTCTCTCAAATTCTTGCTTCATTTCAGTATCTGTTACAGGCGTATATCGTGCAAAATCGGAAGCTTTTAATACATCTATAAATTGCTTGATAGAGGTTTCATTAACATTTCTTTTCTCTAGAATTTTAGCAATATTTTCTTTACTGATATCAACAATTTCTATATTTAATTTTGCTTTTAAATAATTATGTAAAGCACGCTCTAAAGATTCGTAAAAAGCTTCTTTTTTACCCAATTGCTTTTGTGCTTCAGATAAATATTTTTTAGCTAATCTTTCAGCTTTTCTCAACTTAAGCCCCACAAGATCACTATTACGTTTCTCATTGTTTTTGGCAATGATAATTCCTATAGGTATAATAGCTAAAGGAAGTAATAATAAAATATAGAATAGGTACGATTTGTAAAAATCGTTATTTTCAGAGGTTGTAAAAGTGCTTTGAGTTTGTATATACCTAAAATTATTACCTGTTGTTACAACATTTTTCTTTTCAGCAGAATTAGCATTATTTGTTAATAATTCTTTACCCTCAGTAACATCTACATATAAATCTTCAGTATTTATAGTATTGTATTTTTTTGTATCAGGATTAAAATAAGAGAAAGATACATTTGGTATTTTATATTTACCTTTATATTGAGGAACAACTGTATAAGAATCTGTTACAGAACCACTCAAACCATCAGTTGTAATTCTTACATTTTCTTTTCTTTCTGGTTGATATTTTTCTAATTCAGCAGGTGTTTCTACAGTAGGCAATTCAAATAATTTTAAGTTTCCTTTTCCAGAAACCACTACTTTTATTTGAGAAGATTCGTTTGCTTTTAAAATATCTTTACTTAAAGAAACATCAAAGTTAAATTGACCAACAGCTCCAGTAAAATTTTCTGGTTTTCCTTCAAAAGGAAGGCTTTCTGGACTAATTACTTTTTTTGGCGAAGAAAATTCTTTTCTTATATTTTTGGTAATTACGTTTCCAAAAAAATCTGCTCTTCCTGTTGGTACTCCAATTGTAATATCCATTTTCATTGGATCTAACGTAAGTCTACCCGTTTTTGTTGGAATCAACAATGCTTTTTGAAGCACGATATATCTATAATTTTCTCCATTGTATTTTCCCATTTTAACAGGAAAACCATTTATTTTAATTTCTTGATTCCAAAAACCATTATATTGTGGAGCTTCAGTTACAGAAGTGTCATAAACGCTTATATTTTCACTTACGTACAATCTATATTCTACATAAATACCTTCGCCAACATAAGGTTTAGATTTAGAAATTTCTGCTACTAAATGAATGTTTTGTTCTGCAATATAATTTGGATCATTAGGGTTTTCAGGAACATCAATAGCATCTAAAACAATAATTTTTATCATCTTAGAGTTTAATGTAGTTCCATTAATTTTAATACTTGCAGCATCAATAATCAATTCGCCTTTTCTTGTAGGTTGTAAAATATAAGTGTAAGATTGAGAAAAACTTACTTTTCCATTAATCCAAGATTGGCTAACAGATTGGCTTGGGCCTTGAATAACTTTAAAGTCACTAAATTTTGGAGGTGTAAAATCGTCTGCACCTTGTTTATTTATAGAAAATTCTATTCGTAAACGCTGGTTTAAACCCAATTTATTTTTACTAACATTTACTTCTAATTCTGCTTGTTGTGCAAAAACAGAAAATGTAAGGAAGCTAAATATAAGAAACAAATAGCCCTTTCTAAATTCCATATTTGGAAAGAAAGTAACCTTTAATGCTGACTTTGTGAAATAATCTTTTAAATCCATAATAATCCTTTCTGACTCTCCTAAAGGAAAGAAATATTTGATCTATTTTTTATTGAGAAAAAGTGGTGCTTACTTCTTTTAGGGAAAGTTTGAAGATAGATTCTTACCAATCTTTTTCCTGTTTTACTTTTTTACCTTTTGCTTTTTGAGCATTCATTTTCTTTTGTGTCTTTTTTTCCTCGTTATTTAAGCTTTCTAACAACTGCTTAATTTGTTCAGGAGACATTTTTCCTTGTTGCTGTTTAGGCTTTTGATCTTTATCATCCTTTTTAGGATCGTCTTTCTGATCTTTATTTTTATCCTTTTCGTCTTTTCCGTCTTTATCTTTATCGTCTTTTCCATCATCTTTCTTATCCTTTTCATCATCTCCCTCTTTTTTGTCTTTGTCCTTATCTTTATCGTCTTTGTCTTTTTTATCCTTGTCTTTATTGTCCTTGTTATCTTTGTCGTCTTTATTATCTTGATTTTCTTTATCAAGCATTTTTTGAGCAACTGCTAAATTATAACGAGTTTCATCATCATTAGGATTGTTTCTTAAAGAATTTTTATAAGCATTTACAGCACCTTGATAGTTTTTAGTTTCCATCATTGTGTTGCCAAGATTATGGTAAGCTTCTGCTTTTGAAAACTTATCTTCTGCTGTTTTTGCTGATAATTCGTATTGAGGAACAGCTTCTTTAAAATTTTTATTTTGATACATTGCGTTTCCTAAATTATAACTTGCTTTGTCATAATTAGCATTATTTCCTAACGCTTTTTTATAGGCTACAGAAGCATCTGTAAATTGATTTTGGCTGTACAATTTATTACCTTCTCTAACCATTTTTCTAGCTTTACGTTGTAAAGCAGTTGAATCTTTTTGTGCAATAATTTTATTTGATGAAAAGATCATTAAGAACACAATAAGTATATTTAAGTATGTTTTCATGTTTATTATTTTTTCGTTTTTTCTTCGTTAAATAAATCTACTTTTCTCACCCATTTTGTTTTTTTATCAAACAAGAAAATATCAAAAAGTAAAAATATAATACCTATTCCTAAAAACCATTGAAACTGATCTTTATAATCTGAAAATTGTTTGGTTTCAAATTCATTTTTTTCTGCATTTGCAATAATGTCTGCCATTATTTTTACAGGGTTTTCAGTAACATTACCATCTATATAATTACCTTTTGCAACGTCTGCAATTTCCTGTAAAACTTCAGGCATTCTTTTGGTAATTACAGTTTCTCCTTGGTTATCTTTTTTGTAACCAATCATATCGTTATTTAAATACATTGGGATTGGGCCACCTCTTTCTGTACCAACTCCAATAGTAAATATCTTTACACCCTCATTATTCAAATTCTGTGCCACTTGTTTTGTTTCTTCTTGATGATCTTCACCATCAGAAATAATAATTAAAAACCTGTTGGTTTGATCATCATTATTGTAATACGTTTTTGCAAGTTCTAAAGCTTCATTTATAGCTGTTCCTTGGCTAGAAACCATATCTGGATTTGCATTTTGCAAAAACATATTGGCAGCTGCATGATCTGTAGTGATTGGTAAAAGTGGATATGCATTACCAGCGTAAATTATAATTCCAATTCTATCTGAACCTAATTGATCTATAATTTTTGAAATGATTTGTTTCGCTTTTTCTAGTCTGTTAGGAGCAATATCTTCTGCTAGCATACTTTTAGAAACATCTAAAGCAAACACAATATCTACACCTTCTCTTTTTACGGTTTGTAATTTTGAACCCATTTTTGGATTTACCAAAGAAATTACTAAAAAAGCAATTCCTAAGAGTAACATCAACAGCTTTAAACTCGATTTAAAGGTTGATGAATTTGGAGCTAATTTTTCTAATAATTCTGGATTAGAAAATTTACGTTGTGTTCTTTTTTTCCACCATAAAACCAATAGAAAAACAACAATCATTACAGGAATGATTGCTAATAAATAAAAATAAATTGGTTCTTCTAAACGATACATTGTGAAAAGGTATAATTGTGTAATTGTTTAACTGTTTAATTGTTCTTTAACTGGGTAATTGTTGTTTAACTGTTTAATTGTGATTTTCTTAAAGCATTTAACATATTTGATATTTTATAAATTCTTTTTCTTAATTCTAAATAAATTTCATCATTTATAAATTGAAGCTTATTACATAGAATTATATGATTTAAAACTTCCATTGTAGAGCTAAATGCAATTGTTGAAAAATGTGCTTTATCTTTATTTGTAATTCTTGATGTGCCTTCTGCAATATTTGCAGAAATTGAATTTGACGCTCTTTTTAACTGACTTGTAACTCCAAACTTTTCATCCGAAGGAAAACTTTTTGTTAAATTATATATTTCTACAGAAAAGTCAATTGCTTCCTGCCAAACTTTTAATTTTTCGAATGAAAATACGTACATACTTTTTCAATTACACAGTTAAACAATTCAACAATTACACATGATTTTATATAAAACTTTTAAATAACGTATTTCTCAACAAGAATTCTAATAGTAAAAAACCAAGTGCTAAAAAGACTAAATCTCTATACATTTCTTGATAATTATAATATTTAAATTCTTCTATTTTTGTTTTTTCAAGTTTATCTATCTCATCATAAATTTCTTTTAAAGTTTCATTATCTGTTGCTCTAAAATACTTTCCATTGGTTTCTTTTGCAATGTCTTTTAACAAGGCTTCATCTATTTCTACTTGTTGTTTTCTAAAATTTAAAAGTCCAGTTCTTGGATCTTTACTCCAAGGGAAATCTGCCATTCCATTTGTGCCAATTCCTATTGTATAAACCTTTATACCTAATTCTTTTGCCAATTCTGTAGCAGTTCTTGGGTCTATATTTCCTGAATTATTTACACCATCAGTTAATAAAATAATTACTTTACTTTTTGCTTTGCTTTCTTTTAACCTGTTTACACCAGAACCTAAACCCATTCCAATGGCAGTTCCACCATCTAATTGGCCCCATTGCAAACTAGAAATGGTACGTTTTACGATTCCTTTATCGCTTGTAATAGGCGTTTGTGTAAAACTTTCTCCTGCATAAACCACAATACCTATTCTGTCATTTGGTCTTCTATCAACAAAATCTACTGCAACTTTCTTTAAAGCTTCTAATCTATTTGGTTTTAAATCCCTAGCCAACATACTTGCAGAAACATCAATGGCCATAACAATATCTATACCTTTGTTAGATTTTGTTTTTTTACTAACAGATACATTTCTTGGTCTTGCTAAAGCAATAATAATAGCTGCCAAAGCCAATAATCTTAAAAGCCCTAAAATTGGTTTTAATTTTGATATAATAGACGACTTTGTTTTAAAACCTTTAATGCTTGGTACTGTTAAAACAGCAGCATCTTTTTTACGGACAAAGAAATACCAAACAGCTAATAAAGGAATTAATATCAGCAGCCATAAAAACTCAGGATTTAGAAATTCAAAATTACTCCAGTTCTTCATCTTTGCTAATTGGTTTTGGTTTCAAATTATGAACTACTTCTTCAGCGTCTTTTCTATCTTCCTCTATTTCTGGAGCTAATGGTTTCGATTTTGCAAATTTTACTAAATCTGCTTCTTGTAATAAAGCTTTTAATTTTCTAAGGGTTTCTTTATTTGTATTAATCGTGTTTGCATCATGGAAATCATTCAAAGTTTCAATAATTTCATCCGTAGTTTTTTCTAAAGCAGGTACTTTTAATTCACGCTCTATATAACCACGAATTATTTCTGTCAACTCAATATAGTACTCTTTAACTTTATTATTTTGCCATAATAATTTATCGTCTAATTCGCCTAATTTATGCATTGCTTCCTCATAAGGAGGTAATGCAATGTAAGTAGGTTCATCTTCTTCAAGTTTTCTTTTTCTGATTACAAACCAATAAATCCAGAAACCAATAATTAATAAAGCTGCTATTAATAAATAGATGTACATTTTAAAATCATCAAACGTATATGGTTCTTTTTTGATAGATTTTATTGGGAATTTTTTAATTTTTGTAGTGTCTATTGCAACTGTAGCAACGTTTATTAACAAAGAATCTGTTAAATATGCCTGGTTTTTTACGAATACTTGTTGTTGAGGAATATAAAACGCACCGCTATCAAAACCCGTTAAAATATACTTCTGAATAAGCATATTATTTAAAGTATCTATTTTAGCAGAATCTATAACTTCTAAGCCTTTTAACTCAAGTTTTGGCAGAATTACATTATCGGTTTCATTTACAGAAATTCTATATGTAAACTGTTCCCCAATTCTAATTCTAGAAGTTTCAACTTGCGACTTTACTACCGAATTTTGAGCAAAAGTGACAAAACCACAAAAAAGAAAAAGAAAAAAACCTATCTCTCTCTCTCTCTTTCCAAAAGAGAGAGAGCACTTGGCTTGTGTGTATTTTTCACTTGACTGAAAACCTTTATATATATTACTTTTTTTCAACTTTTTAAATTCTCTTTTTTCTCTGTTATATTCGAAACATCTACCTTTTGAGTGTTTCTTCCCTTTGGGAAGATTAAGATGGGCTTTTTTCTATTTCCCTTTGTATTTAAAATAACCTAATAATTTTTTAACGTAACTCTCGTCAACTCTTGTATTAATAGTACCTGCACCACTTCTTTTAAATGTATTTAGGTAATAATCAGTAAGTCTTAATGCGTTTGCTTTGTAACTGTTTCTTGTTGATTTTGATGATGTATTTACATACTGAATTGCGCCAGTTTCTGCATCTAACATTGGCACCATTCCTAAATTAGGAATTTCCTCATCATGTTTATCATAGACTCTTATTCCTGTTAAATCGTGTTTTTTACTGGCTATTTTTGCTGTTTTTTCATAATCATCATCCATAAAATCCGACAGCATAAAAACGATGGCTCTTTTTTTCATCACACTTGATAAAAATTTTAAAGCGACACTAATATTTGTTTTTTTACTTTTTGGTTTAAACTCAATTAACTCTCTAATAATTCGTAACACATGACTTTTTCCTTTTTTTGGAGGAATAAAAAGTTCAATATCATCAGAAAAAAGAATCAAACCAACTTTATCGTTATTTTGAGTTGCAGAAAAAGCTAAAGTTGCAGCAATTTCTGTAACTGTATCTTTTTTAAATTGATTGATAGTTCCAAAAGATTCTGAACCAGAAACATCTACCATTAATAGCATTGTTAATTCGCGTTCTTCTTCAAAAACTTTAATATAAGGTTCGTTATAACGTGCAGTAACATTCCAATCAATTGCTCTTACATCATCTCCAAATTGATATTGGCGAACTTCAGAAAAAGTCATACCTCGTCCTTTAAAAGAGGAGTGGTATTCACCTCCAAAAATATCATTAGACAAGCGTTTTGTCTTAATTTCTATTTTACGAACTTTTTTTAGTATTTCTTTTGTATCCATTTTTTCAGTAAGCAGTCTTCACTCATCAGTTTGCAATCATCAGTATCATGTAAGCAGTTTAATAACAAGTTTAAGTAAGCTACTGCCTACTGCCACTGTTTTTACTGCCAACTTAACTTTATGGTACTTCTACTTCATTAATAATTAAGTTGATAATCTCAACAGACGTTACATTTTCAGCTTCAGCTTCATAGGTAACACCAATTCTGTGACGTAAAACATCAAAAACAACAGCTCTAACATCTTCTGGTATTACATAGCCTCTTCTTTTAATAAAAGCGTAACATTTTGCTGCTCTTGCAAGGTTGATACTTCCTCTTGGAGAAGCTCCAAAACTAATTAAATCTTTTAATTCTGGTAAATTATATTTCTCTGGATAACGAGTTGCAAAGATGATATCAAGAATATATTTCTCAATTTTTTCATCCATATAAACTTCGTTAGCAGCTTTTCTTGCTCTAATAATTTGCTCAACAGAAATTACAGGATTTACAGTAGCAAAACCGCCTGTTAAATTCTGACGCATAATAATTTGCTCGTCTTGTAATTTTGGATAATCAATAACAACTTTCAGCATAAATCTATCTACCTGTGCTTCTGGTAAAGGATACGTTCCTTCTTGTTCTACAGGGTTTTGAGTTGCCATTACTAAAAATGGTTCATCTAATTTAAAAGTAGTATCACCAATAGTAATTTGGCGTTCTTGCATCGCTTCTAACAAAGCAGACTGTACTTTTGCAGGAGCTCTGTTAATCTCATCTGCTAAAACAAAATTTGCAAAAATTGGTCCCTTTTTAATAGCAAAGTCGTTTTCTTTCATGTTATAAATCATGGTTCCAACAACGTCTGCAGGTAATAAATCTGGCGTAAACTGTACTCTACTAAAAGAAGCATCTACAGCTTTAGCCAATGTATTAATAGCAAGTGTTTTTGCTAAACCAGGCACACCTTCTAGTAAAATGTGTCCATTACCAAGCAAGCCAATTAACAAACTTTCTATCATTTGTTTTTGCCCAACAATAACTTTATTCATTTCTAGAGTAAGAATGTCTATAAAGGCACTTTCTCTTTCTATTTTTTCATTAATAGCTCTTACATCTACATCCATTATAATATTGTGTATTAGGTGTTAATTTTAACGACAAACAAAGCTACAATTTTAACAAAATTATTCTTGTTAAAAGAAGGTTAAAGATAGTTTTAGAATAAAAATAAAAAAATTATGTTAATTTTGTTAATATATTATATAATCATTAAAAATATTAATAAAATTTTATATTAATATTAATTTTATTTGTGTTTTAAAATTAAAATGCTAATATTTGTGTATAACTGAAAATCCAATTTACTATGACACAAAAAAAACTTACCAAATTTTTAATCTTTTCTTTGTTAATGTTGCTTCCAATAAGTTTGGTTGCGCAAAATATAAAAGGAAAATTAACAGATGCTTCTGGTGAAGTATTACCTTTTATGAATGTTGTAGTTCAAGGCACTACAAATGGAACCACCACTAATGAAAATGGTGAGTTTAGTCTTACTGTAAAAGAATTACCAGTAAATTTAGTGATTTCATCAATTGGTTTTAAAACCAAAGTAGTGAATGTAAAAAACACCTCTTTTTTAAATATTATTATTGAAGAAGGAAGTGAATCTTTAGAAGAAATAATAGTTATTGGATCTAGAAATCCTAATAGAACTGCTATAGATTCTCCTGTACCTATTGATATTGTAGATATTAAAGAATTAACAGCAATGGCACCACAGGTTAATTTAAATCAGATTTTAAATTTTGTGGCGCCTTCTTTTACATCAAACACACAAACTATTTCAGATGGAACAGATCACGTAGATCCTGCTTCTTTAAGAGGTTTAGGGCCAGATCAAGTATTGGTGTTAATCAACGGAAAAAGAAGACATACTTCTTCTTTAATAAATGTAAATGGAACTTTTGGACGTGGTTCTGTAGGTACAGATTTAAATGCAATACCAGCAGCAGCTATTAAAAGAATCGAGGTTTTAAGAGATGGTGCAGCAGCACAATATGGTTCTGATGCAATTGCAGGTGTTATAAATATTGTTTTAAATGAAACTGTAAATGAATTAGCGATTGCTGTAACTACTGGAGCTCATTTTAGTAAAAATTCTAACGAACAAACTGGTGGTTCAGATGGAGAAACTACCAATATTAGTGCAAGCTATGGTTTACCTTTAGGAGACAATGGAGGTTTTATTACATTTTCTGGAGATTTTGATGTGCGTGAAGATTACAACAGAATGAAAGAATGGGAAGGTTCTATTTTTAATACTTTTAATACTATAGAACGTCTTGCAAATGCAGATGGTGCTAGTTTAAATGATTTGTTTGATGCTGACTTAACTGATGTTATAAAATATGGAAATCAAGCAGGTTTAGGAATAAATTCTAATGCCACTAAAACTGATTTAATTGGAATTAATGATGGATTAAACTCTGTTGCAGGTGTTTTAACACAACTTACTTTTAACAGTTCAGGTGATATTACAGGGGTTTCTCCTATTGACAATACTACTTCTGAGTTAGCTGCAAGAGGTTTAAACAGAACCGATTTTAATATGAGAGTTGGACAATCTAAAGTAAGAAGTGGGCGATTTTTTGCAAACTTTAAACTTCCTTTAGATGATAATGGAACAGAAATTTACTCTTTTGCAGGTGTAGGTTCTAGAGCAGGTAATTCTGCTGGTTTTTATAGATTACCAAATCAAAGTAGAACGTTTACGCCAGCTTATATTGATGGTTTTTTACCAGAAATTAATTCAACAATTTCAGATCAATCTTTAGCTGTTGGTATTAAAGGTAAAATTGGTGATTGGAATGTGGATTTTTCAAACACGTATGGGAAAAATGCGTTCGATTTTATCATTGGAAATACCTATAATGCATCTCAAGGAGTTGCATCTCCAACAACTTTTGATGCTGGTGGATTTTCATTTACACAAAACACTACTAATTTAGATATATCTAAATTTTATAAGGATACATTTGATGGTTTTGGTGTTGCTTTTGGAGCAGAACATAGAATTGAGAATTACCAAATTGTTGCTGGAGAAGAATCATCCTATACACAGTATCAAGCAGATGGAAGTCCTTTTAATGGTGTTGCAGGTACAAGTCCTTTAAATGACTTTTTTGGCAGTGGAAGACCTGGTGGTTCTCAAGTATTTCCTGGATTTGGTCCAAAAAACGAATTGGACAGAGATAGAAGTAGTGTTGCTGCATATGTAGATTTAGATGCAAAGTTTTCTGAAACATTTTCAACTACTTTTGCTACACGTTTTGAAAACTATTCAGATTTTGGTTCTACTTTAAACTTTAAATTAGCTTCAATTTATAAAGTTTCCGATAATTTAAGATTGAGAGCTTCTTTTAACACAGGTTTTAGAGCGCCATCTTTACATCAATTAAATTATAACTCAACTTCAACTATTTTTCAAGATGGTATTCCTGTAGAAGTTGGTACTTTTTCTAATGATAGTAAAGCTGCTAAATTATTAGGAATTCCTCAATTAAAAGAAGAAACTTCTAATAGTTTTAGTGCAGGTTTTACAACTAAATTACCAGATGCTAATATTACATTTACGGTAGATGGTTATATTGTAAATATTGATGATAGAGTAGTGTATACAGGTCAGTTTGCACCACAAGTAGATGGAAATGGAGATCCAATTGATGCAGCAAATACAGAATTACAAGGGTTGTTAGTACAAGCTAATGCAACAGCTGCCTCTTTCTTTGCAAATGCAATCGATACACAATCCAAAGGAATTGATTTAGTAATAACGCACAAAGCAACTTTTGGAAATAATATGAGGTTAAATACTGATTTAGCTGCTACATTTTCTAAAACAGAACAAGTAGGTGGTATAAATTCTTCTCAAATTTTGAAAAATGCAGGTTTAGAAGGAACTTATTTTCCTGAAGACAGTAGAATATTTTTAGAAGAAGCTGTACCAAGAACTAAAATAAACTTGACAAATAGTTTAACAGCGGGTCGTTTTAATGTGTTCTTAAGAAACGTCTATTTTGGTGAGGTATCAGAAGCAACGAATACCATTGCAAATCAGCAAACTTTTAGTTCTAAAATTGTTACGGATTTATCTCTTGGTTTCAAAGCTACACAAGATTTAACGTTAACTGTTGGTGCTAATAATTTATTAGATGTATATCCAGATAGAGCTATTGAAGCAAATAGAAGTGGTGGTCGTTTTGACTGGTCTAGAAGATCTCAACAATTTGGTATTGGAGGTAGATTCTTATTTGCTAGAGTAAGTTTTAATTTAAAATAATAAAAATTATATGTTTAAAAAGCGACAATTTAATTGTCGCTTTTTTTATGCTTAATGTTTAAGAAGTTTAAATGTTTCATCAAATTCACCATAGGTAAAATACTGAATCCAATCTCCTAGATTTACATACTTGCTTTTTGCTGATAAATTAATTTCTAAAGGCAAATGTCTGTGGCCAAAAACAAAATAATCATAATGATTTTCGGTTAACTTTTTTTTGCAATATTGTACCAACCATTCGTTTTCTTCGCCTAAAAACTTGGCATCTTCATCACCAGAAATCATTTTGTTTTTAACGGACATATATTGCCCTAGTTTTACGCCTAAATCTGGATGAAGCCATCTAAAAAGCCATTTAAAGAAAGGAAAAGTAAACACTTTTTTCATGCGTTTGTAGCCTTTATCTTCAGGGCCTAAACCATCTCCATGACCAATTAAAAACTTTTTATTGTTGATGATAAATTCTTGTGGCTTATGATAAACAGGAATGTTTAATTCTTTTTCAAAATAATCATTCATCCATAAATCGTGATTCCCAACAAAAAAATAAATTGGGATTCCTGAATCTTTGATTTCGGCTAATTTGCCTAAAACTCTAACAAATCCTTTGGGAACAACAGTTTTATATTCGAACCAAAAATCGAATAAATCGCCTAGTAAAAAAATGGCTTCTGCATCTTCTTTTATTTCATCTAACCAAGAAACAAACTTTTTTTCACGAGGAAAACTAGTTTCAGGAGTTGGAGCACCTAAATGCTGATCTGAAGCAAAATATACTTTTTTGTTGTTGGATGTTGTTATGGAAATCATTGCAACAAAGAAAAGCTATTCTACCTTACTTTCCAACTCCAAAACTTTCTGCAACATTTTATCATCTTGATGCATAATTCTGTAGAAACCAACATCACCAAAAAGCACATTTGCAATTGAGGCTTTTAAGTATTTTTTTAAACTTTCTTTGGTCTTGAAAGATGGGTTTTCTCTATCTTTTATAATCGATAAATAAGAATCTAAAACAGTTTCATCAGTATCAAAATTATTTACAAAATCTGCAATGTTCCATTTTGCTAATTTTTTTCTATTATTATCAACATAATCAAAGGCAAAATTATTAATTGAATTAAAATAAAAACTAGACATGTAAGAAGTGGTATCTACAGCTACAAAAACATCAGGAATAATACCTCCACCACCATAAACTATTTTGCCTTTTGGCGTTTTGTATTGTAAAGAATCTACTACTTTTATGCTGTCTCTATTTAATAATTCTCCATTTGCAATTCTTTCTTGATAATCTTTTCTGTAGTCTTTATCGCCATTTTTATCATAAGGTTTTTGAATGGAACGTCCTGTTGGAGTGTAATATCTTGCAGTTGTTAAACGAACTGCAGAACCATCACCCAAATCCATTTCTACTTGCACTAAGCCTTTACCAAAAGAACGTCTTCCAATAATGGTTCCTTTGTCATTATCTTGTAATGCACCAGCTACAATTTCTGATGCTGATGCCGAATTTTCATCAATTAAAACATACAAACCACCTTTTTCGAAAGAACCAATTGAGGTTGCAAAATATTCTTCCACAAAATTTTTGTTGTTTTTTGTGAAAACCATTAGCTTTTTATTCTCTAAAAATTCGTCGATAATTCTGTTGGCAATATCTATAAATCCACCTCCATTTCCACGCAGATCCAAGACCAAATCTGTCATTCCATGATCAATCAAATCTCCAAGAGCAGTTTTAAATTCTCTGTATGTGTTTCTTGCAAAACGATCTAATTTTATATAACCAACAGAATCATTAATCATATACGCTAAATCGACACTTTTAATATTTACTTTGCCACGAGTAACATCAACTTTAAAAAGGGAATCTGTGCTTTTTCGATAAATTTGTAGTGTAACCTTAGTGCCTGGTTCTCCTTTTAAATAAGCAGGAACTTTGTTTGTAAACATGTTTACTCCAAATTTGTTAAACATATTTTTGTTGTATAAAGTGTCATTATCAGCCATTAAAATTCTATCTCCAGCTTTAATTCCTACTTTAATACTTGGGCCACCTTTAATGGGTTGCACAACAGTAATTGAGTCTTTTATCATTCTAAACTGAACGCCAATACCTACAAAATTACCTTGCATATTTTCTGTAACAGCTTGCAGATTTTCTCTTGGAATATACACAGAATGTGGATCTAATTTTCCCAACATTTGTGTAATTGCGCCATCTAATAATTCTTCTGTATTTACATCATCTACATAATCTTGTTCAATAAAGTTGATGAGCTTTTTTATTTTTTGTTCTTGCTTTTGAGTTTCCGTAAAAGCCAATAAATTACTTGAATTTCCGCCAAAAAAAACGCCAATTAAAATTCCCAGAACAACCGCAATTGAAAAGTAAATAGGTAAGTTGTTTTTATTCATAAGGCAAATATTGAAGTTCAACTCCTGCTTTTTCTAAAAAATCTAATCCTGAAGAATCTCTGTAGTTTTTTGCATACACAACTCTCTTAATTCCTGCTTGATGAATAAGTTTACTACATTGTATACAAGGTGATAAAGTGATGTATAAAGTCGCATTTTTTGCAGACTGTGTAGAGGAAGCTACTTTTAAAATTGCATTGGCTTCTGCATGCAAAACTTCCCATTTTGTTTCGCCATTTTCATCTTCACAACAATTATCGAAACCAGTTGGTGTGCCATTAAAACCATCAGAAATTATCATTCTATCTTTTACAATTAAAGCACCTACCTGTTTGCGTTTGCAATGAGATAGTTTACCCCATTCTAAAGCCATTTTTAAGTAGGCTTTATCGTATTTTAATTGCTTTTTTTCTGTCATGCAACGAAATTAAAAAGATTTGTAGAAATGTAACGTTAATTAATAGACAAAATTTTGATTACCAAAAAACGCGGTCAAGCATCATTTGTGTAGAAAATCCGATTACGATTGATGAGCTGACCAAAATCCAATCTCTTCTTTGTACTTTAAAGAAAGATTTTAAAAGATAGCCAATAATTAAAATACTTAAAACGATTATTATTTGAGCTACTTCAATACCTAATGCAAATTCTATTAAAGGAAATAGTTTGTCTTCTTCTTTACCAATCATCATTTTAAAATAATTAGAGAAACCTAAACCGTGAATCAAACCAAAAAACAGCGCTAATATTAAGTTGATATTTCCTGTTTTATTGGCTTCTTTTTTTGCGTTTATAATGTTGATTAATCCTGTTATAAAAATGGTTAAAGGAATTAAAAACTCTATTAAATCCATTCTAACTTCCAAAATTTTGTAAGCAGATAAAGCTAGTGTTATAGAGTGGCCAAGTGTAAATAAGGTAACCAACCAAATTACTTTTCGCCATTGAAAATTAGTAAAGATAACCGCTAAAACTATCAAAAATAAAATATGATCGTAAGCAGAAAAATCGAGCACATGTGTAAGCCCCATTTTAAAATATAGAATAAAATCGTCCATTTTAAATTTTAGATTAAGAAAGCACCAAAGATATTAAAAAAGTATTACTGTTTTTAAAGTGATTTTGTGTGTTAATTTTACTTTACTTAAGCAAACAAAGTAGCAAAAGCCTCTTCAATTTTACCAACTAAAACCAATTTAATTCCGTGATTTTTTGATGAGATTTTATTGTATTTTGATGCCACAAAAGTTTTATAACCCAATTTTTCTGCTTCTAAAATTCGTTGATCTATTTTAGAAACAGGTCTTATTTCTCCAGCCAAACCAACCTCTGCAGCAAAACAAACATTTGGGTTGATCGCAATATCTTGATTGGAAGATAAAATTGCAGCAACAACAGCCAAATCTATAGCAGGATCATCTACATTTATACCACCTGTAATATTTAAAAAAACATCTTTTGCACCTAGTTTAAAACCTGCTCTTTTTTCGAGAACAGCTAAAATCATGTTTAATCTTTTTAGATTATAACCAGTTGTAGAACGTTGTGGAGTTCCATAAACTGCTGTTGAAACCAACGCCTGAATTTCAATCATTAAAGGACGAATTCCCTCTAAAGTTGATGCAATTGCTGTTCCACTTAAATCTGCATCTTTTTTAGAAATTAATATTTCAGACGGATTTGAAATTTCTCTCAAACCATTTGAAAGCATTTCGTAAATTCCTAATTCTGATGTTGAACCAAATCTATTTTTTTGACTTCTTAATATTCTGTAGGTATGATTTCTATCGCCTTCAAATTGCAAAACGACATCTACCATATGCTCTAAAATTTTTGGTCCAGCAATGTTTCCTTCTTTGTTGATGTGCCCAATTAACAAAACTGGAGTTGCAGTTTCTTTGGCAAATTTTATCAATTCTGCAGCAGTTTCTCTTATTTGAGAAATACTTCCAGGAGAAGCTTCAATGGAGCTTGTGTGTAATGTTTGTATGGAATCTATTACTAAAACTTCTGGTTCAGTTTCTTCAATATTTTTAAAGATTTGTTGCGTATTTGTTTCAGTAAGAATTAAACATTTAGAGTTGATGCCTTCTAATCTTTCTGCTCTCATTTTTATTTGAGATTGACTTTCTTCGCCAGAAACATACAATACTTTTTGGCTGATATTTAAGGCAACTTGTAGTAATAAAGTCGATTTTCCAATACCTGGTTCACCACCTAAAAGTGTTACAGAACCTTTTACCAAACCACCACCTAAAACTGTGTCTAATTCGTTGTTGTTTGTAATTACTCTTTCTTCAGGGTTTAACTGAATATCAGCAATTTTTAAGGGTTTATTAATAGTTTGTTTCGCTGTTGTAGATTGTTTCCAAACGCGTTTTTCTTCTTTTTGAATTACTTCTTCAACAATGGTGTTCCATTCTTTACAAGCACCACATTGTCCTACCCATTTTGCATGTTGAGTTCCGCAATTTTGACAGAAAAAGGTTGTTTTAGTTTTTGCCATTTAAATTATTATTCTCTTAAAAGTTTTGATGGACTTTGAGATGTGTTAAAAATATGAAGTATTAGGATTTCTTTATCGTTTTTTGAAATGTAGATTACTTTATAATTTCTTACAATAATTCTTCTATAAGGTTTACCTAAAAATTCATCGACTTGAAATTGTTCAGTAAAGTGAATGTTTGTTGAAGTTTCAAAAATTTCATTCACAGCATTTTGTGCTAAATTTTCTGATAAAGTCATTTCTTTAACTTTTTCAAAAATAGAATTTAAATCATTTTCAGCTTTTATAGTCCAAATAATTTTTAATTTCATCTACCAAGAAAGCATTTTCTTTTTTAATTCTTCTGATGTAATAAAGTTGCCTTCATCAAAAGAAGCTTCTGCTTCTTTAATTTTTTTTATGTACTTTTCTTTATTCAAGGCTTTGCCAGATATTGTATAAGCGACAATATCATTAGAGCTTTGTTTTTCTTTAGATTTTAAATTATAAATAGCTTCCACTTCGTTTAAAACATTTTCATCTGTTTCTAAAATCCATTTAGATAATGTTTTTCTTTTTTCTTCTGTGTTCATGAGGTTGCTTTTACCAAAGATAGTAATTTTAAACAAGAAATAAATTCAAAGGTTTCCCAAAAGCTAGCAAGTATTTGCGTTAGCGATTGAAACGACATCCTTTTTGCTTTTTCAGCAAAAAGATATAGTGGAAAGCGCGACCTTTTTAGGAAACGCCCAACTTCTCGATACAATTTTTTTAAAAAAATTACTCGAAGTTATTTATTTTTATTTACGACTGGTAATAACAAAAATGCCAACCCTCCAAAAACGATAATCATGGCAGTTTGTGCTGTCCACATAATCCAACCAAAAGCGTTTCCTGTTACTTTATCTATACCAAAAAGTGCGAGTGCACTTGCAACAGCAACAGGATATAAACCTACACCACCATTGGTTGCAGCAATTGAAAAACCACCTGCAATAAAGCCAATTAAAATACCACCAACAGGAACTTCTAAACCATTAACAGCAGGAATTGTTGCCCAAAACATAGCTATATACATTGCCCAAATAAAAACAGTATGGAATATAAAAGCCCATTTGTTTTTCATGTTTAGAATGCTAAAAACGCCTTCTTTTAAACCAAGAAAAAAGCCTTTTACTTTGATTGCAAAGTTTGATTTTCCTTTTTTGATGTATAAGATAAAAGCAGTGAAAACGATTATTACGATTAGTAAACTACCAAAGGTTTTTACTGGATTGAAATCTTTTGTTAAGAGTTCCCAAATAAAATCGAACTGGATAAAAAGAGTAATACCAACAACGAGTAACATCATTATTAAGTCTGCAAGTCTTTCTGCTACAATGGTTCCAAAACCTTTTTCAAACGGAATATTTTCGTAGTTCGTCATGACTGCTGCTCTTGTAACTTCGCCAGCTCTTGGTAAAAAGATATTCATTAAATACGCTACTAAAACTGCTAATGTAGAATTAATGAATTTTGGTTTATAGCCTAAAGGTTCTAATAGGAATTTCCATCTATAAGCTCTCGATAAATGGCTTAAAATTCCGAAGAATAACCCTAGAGCAATCCACCAATAGTTAGCGCTTTTAAAATATTGAACTAATTCTTCTGGAGAAACAATTGTTAGTGAATACCAAACCAAAAAACCTCCCAAAATGAGAGGTATTATTATTTTTAAAACTTTTTTAATATCCAAAATTATGTAAGTGTGTTATCTTTTTCGTTTGGAAAAACTAATTGTGGTTTAAATTTCTTTGCTTCTTCTAATTCCATAAAAGCATATACAATTAAAATTAAAACATCGCCAACAGCAACCAATCTAGAAGCTGCACCATTTAAAGTGATTTCTCCACTTTTTCTAGGTCCAGGAATTGCATATGTTTCTAAACGATTTCCATTATTATTGTTCACAATTTGAACACGTTCACCTTCAATAATACCAGCAGCATCCATTAAATCTTCATCTATGGTAATGCTTCCTATATAATTTAAATCTGCACCTGTAACTTTTACACGATGGATTTTTGATTTTACAACTTGTACTAACATTTTGCAAAAATAAACATTTTTTAATTACTAATTTTTTAATTGAATGTTATCTATCAATCTAATTTCACCAGCAAAAACAGCGATAAAAGCCCTGTATTTTTTACCAGATTCTTTTTTGTTAATAGTTTCTAATGTTTTTTCATTAGCAATTGTAAAATACTCTAACTCCAATAAAGGTTCTTTTTTAAATTGATTTTCTACCCATTCATTCACTTTTTCAACATTTTCTGTAGTAAACTTTTTCTTTGCTTTTTTAAGTGTTTTATAAATAAAGGGTGCAATTTCTCTTTGTTCTTTGGTTAATCTTGTGTTTCTAGAGCTCATTGCCAAACCATCTTTTTCTCTAAAAATTTTACATCCTTTAATTTTTAAATTTAGTTGATGTTTCTCAACCATTTTTTTGATGATTTGGAATTGCTGAAAATCTTTTTGTCCAAAATAAGCTTTGTCTGGTTCTACAATTTCAAACAATGTTTTTACGATGGTACCAACTCCATTAAAATGCCCATCTCTAAATTTGCCTTCCATTTGATGCTCTAAACCATCAAAATCGAAATTTTCTGAAACGACATTTTCTTGATAAATTTCTTCGACTGAAGGATGAAAAAGCACATCACAGGAAATGCTTTTTAATAATTTGGTGTCACTTTCTAAAGTTATAGGATATTTTACAAGATCTTCTTTATTGTCAAACTGTGTAGGATTTACAAAAATGCTAACAATTACAACGTCGTTTTTTTGCTGAGCTTGTTTAATTAAAGACAAATGTCCTTGATGCAAAGCTCCCATTGTTGGGATAAAACCAATTGTTTTATCTTGAGCTTTTAAGGTTGATAAATAAACTTTTAAAGCGTGTTTTTCTGTAAAAATTATCATAGTAAGATACTGTATAAAGAGTGCAAACTTACCAATTTAACATCATATTAGCATAATAATTTGTACTTTTGCGCATCTTATAAAAGAGTTTGATTTAATGAAAGACAAAAGAATTTTATTTGTATCGTCTGAAGTTGTGCCTTATTTACCAGAAACAGAGTTGTCGAAAACAGCTTTTACCTCTGCTAAAAATGCCCATTCTAAAGGGGTTCAAACCCGTATTTTTATGCCAAGATATGGCGTAATTAATGAAAGAAGACATCAGTTACATGAGGTCATTAGGCTTTCTGGAATGAATCTAGTTGTTAATGATATAGATATGCCTTTAATTATAAAAGTAGCCTCTATTCCTAAAGAAAGAATGCAGGTTTACTTTATCGATAATGAAGAATATTTTAAAAGAAAAGCCGTTTTTACAGACGAAGATGATGAGCTTTTTGAAGACAATGATGAGAGAGCTATTTTCTTTGCAAAAGGTGTTGTAGAAACTGTTAAGAAATTAAATTGGGCTCCAGATGTTATTCATATACATGGTTGGATGGCTTCTTTATTGCCCCTTTATTTAAAAGAATTTTATAAAGAAGAACCTTTATTTACAGAAAGTAAAATTGTAACTTCTTTATATAGTAATGGTTTTCAAGGTGAGTTAAATGAAGGTTTAGCAGATAAAGTAAAGTTTGACTTAAACAAGTCTGCAAAAACAGATACGATTGAAACCCCAAACCATGTTAATATTTTAAAAAGTGCTATCGAAAATTCTGATGCAATTATTCATGGAAGTGAATCTATTGATGAGGATTTAATTTCTTTTATTGAAAAACAAGAAATGCCAGTTTTAGAATATCAAGAAGAGAATTTAAAAGAAGCTTATTTGAATTTTTATGCTGATTTAATTGCAGCCAATTAATTATTTTACATTGAGAAATTTTATTAGAAAAAGTGTTTATATAAGTGTATTTGTATGCTTATCAATTGCAATTGTATCTTGCGAAAAAGATTTTACCGATATTGGCTCTAACGTTATTAGTAACATAAAATTTGATACTAATGTTGATTCAGTTTATGTTACTGCAGAAAATAGTCCTTTAGTAAGGATTCAATCAGATAATATATCAAGACAACTGGGACAATATTTATTAGGAGTTTATACCAGCCCAGATTATGAAAAGTTAGAAGCTTCTATAGTTTCTCAACTTGGTATAACTTTAGGTTTAAAAGTTATAGATGATGCAGATATTACAGATACAACAGATGTTTTTAGTGTTATTGATACAGTCTTTTTAAAACTACCTTACCAAGTTAGTTTAAATGCTGATGCAACAAAATTTGAGATAGATTCTGTAATTGGAGATAAAACCAAACCTTTTAATCTAAATATTTATAGAACTAATACATATATTAGTCAATTAAATTTAGAAGATCCAACAAAGACAAATAAGTTTTTTTCTGATGCTGATTTTGAGAAAATTGGAGATCCATTAAATAGTCAACTTAATTATCCTTTAATACCAAGTGAAGATAGTACAAAGGTTTTAGTAAAAAGAAAGCTGTATAATAATACGACTTTTAAAACAGATACTGTGAGGTATTTCGCTTCTGCAACAAGTACAATTCCTGTACCTTTTGCTAGAATTCCTTTAGACAAAGCTACAATTAAAACGTTATTTTTAGATAAATACGAAGAAACTGAATTTTCTTCACAAGCAGCTTTTAATGATTATTTTAGAGGAGTAATTTTAGAGGCTTCAGGTAATGAAGGATCATTAACATCATTTAATTTTAATAATGCGAACTCAAATTTAAGACCATCTATAGAAGTATATTATACAAATACTGTGTTAAATAAAGGAACAACTGATACTTTAAGAACAGTAACAAAAAATAATTCTTTTCCATTATCAGGTTTTAGAATTAATACTTACAAGATGGAGGAGAAAGGGTATACAGATAATGATAATATAAAGATACAAGGAACTGCAGGCAGTGAAGGTAATATTACTTTATTTGATCAGAATAAAATAGATGAATTAAAAATAAAAGCGCAAGATTGGTTGATTAATGAAGCTACTTTAACTTTTTATGTAGATCCTTCTGCAGATACAGAGAATATTCCAGAAAGATTATACCTTTATAAAAGTAATGGAGTTTCACCAAACCCTACATTTAGTCAAATAAAAGATGCATACAGTGAAGGTGATTTTGGAGGTATCCTTGGTTTTTTAAATGCAGATAGAGATCAATATACTTTTAGCCTTACTGATTATTTATCTGATATTTTAAGCGGAGAAATTACGTATGATTCTACATTAAAATTAAAAGCTTTTAATCCTTCAGATTTACCAAGTTCTACTACTGATGATTCCTTTGTAAATTATAGCTGGAACCCTAAAGCTGTAACAATTTTTAATAATTTACTTACAAACGATAATAAAAGACCAATATTAAAAATATCATACTCAGAAAAAAAATAAAAAAACTAACTAAAAAAAAATGCAATGTGTGGAATTTCAGCTTATATAGGTTATAGAGATGCCTATCCAATAGTTATTAATGGTTTAAAAAGATTAGAGTATAGAGGTTATGATAGTTCAGGTGTCATGATTTATGATGGTGAAAAAATGCATCTTTCTAAAACCAAAGGAAAAGTTTCAGATTTAGAAAAAATCACGGACGCAGAAGAAGAAAGAAAAGTGGGTAAAATCGGTATGGGTCATACACGTTGGGCAACTCATGGAGTTCCAAATGATGTAAATTCTCATCCACATTATTCTCAATCTGGAGAATTAGTAATTGTTCATAATGGTATTATTGAAAATTACGATACTATTAAAAAGGAATTAATTTCAAGAGGTTACATTTTTAAAAGTGATACAGATACTGAGGTTTTAGTTAACTTAATTGAAGAAGTTAAAAAAACGGAAGGGTGTAAACTTGGGAAAGCTGTTCAATTAGCATTAACAAATGTTGTTGGAGCTTATGCAATTACTGTTTTCGATAAAAATAGACCTAATGAAATTGTTGTTGCACGTTTAGGAAGTCCTATTGCAATTGGAGTTGGGCAAGGTAACAAAGAGTTTTTTGTAGCATCTGATGCTTCACCTTTTTTAGAATATACAAAAAATGCCATCTATTTAGAAGATGAAGAAATGGCAGTTATTAAATTAGATAAAGGAATTAAAGTTTTTAAGATAAATGATGACTCTAAAGTAGAGCCAAC
This sequence comes from Polaribacter vadi, assembly GCF_001761365.1. Taxonomy (NCBI): domain Bacteria; kingdom Pseudomonadati; phylum Bacteroidota; class Flavobacteriia; order Flavobacteriales; family Flavobacteriaceae; genus Polaribacter; species Polaribacter vadi. The sequence continues at coordinate 2,695,292 of NZ_CP017477.1, forward strand.
TATCCAAAAACTTCAAATGAGTCTAGATCAGATTGAAAAAGGTGGTTTCGATCATTTTATGTTGAAAGAAATTCATGAGCAACCTAAAGCAATTACAGATACTTTTAGAGGTAGAATGTTAGTGGAAGAAAATATGATTAAGATGTCTAGTATAGATGATAATCTTGACAAATTTTTAAACGCAAACCGAATTATCATTATAGCTTGTGGTACTTCTTGGCACGCAGGTTTGGTTGGAGAATATCTTTTTGAAGATATGGCTAGAATTCCTGTAGAAGTAGAATATGCTTCTGAATTTAGATACAGAAATCCAATTATAACCAATAAAGATGTTGTTATAGCAATTTCACAATCTGGTGAAACTGCAGATACGCTTGCTGCTATTAAATTAGCAAAATCTAAAGGAGCTTTTGTATACGGTGTTTGTAATGTTGTAGGATCTTCTATTGCAAGAGAAACACATTCTGGTGCTTATACACATGCAGGTCCAGAAATTGGAGTAGCATCAACAAAAGCATTTACAACACAAATTACTGTGTTAACTTTAATAGCACTTAAATTAGGAAAAGCAAACGGATCGTTAGCAGACCATACTTTTAAAGATTATCTTAAAAAGATGCAATTAATTCCTAGGCAAGTTGAAAAATTGCTTAAAATTGATGAGCATGTAAAAAGTATTGCAGCTGTTTATAAGGATGCAACTAACTGTTTATATTTAGGTAGAGGTTTTAACTTTCCTGTAGCTTTAGAAGGAGCTTTGAAGTTAAAAGAAATTTCTTATATTCATGCAGAAGGATATCCAGCTGCAGAAATGAAACACGGACCTATTGCTTTAATTGATGAGAATATGCCAATTTTTGTTATTGCAACAAATAGAGGTCATTATGAGAAAGTAGTAAGTAATATTCAAGAAATAAAATCTAGAGCTGGTAAAATTATTGCTGTGGTTACTGAGGGTGATACACAAGTAAGAGAAATTGCAGATCATGTAATTGAAGTTCCTGATACAGAAGAAGCTTTAACGCCTTTGTTAACTACAATTCCTTTACAATTACTATCTTATCATATTGCAGTAATGTTAGGTAAAAATGTAGATCAACCTAGAAATTTAGCAAAATCAGTTACTGTAGAATAATAATTTTATTTTTATATATAAAAATCCAGCTTTTTTTTAAGCTGGATTTTTTTTGTTAAAAAAGAAATAAATACCAAAAATATAAAAGCATATTCGTTTACTTTATTAAAATATTTATTATAAAAGTTAAAAAAAAGTAAGATTATGCTTATCTTTTGCTCAAAAAATTGACAATATAAATTATTATAAGGTTTACCTTATTAATTAATGTTAAGTTATGAATTATAATCAGATAGGTATCTTGTTTCTGCAAGCTACATTAATTGCCTTTGTAATACTCTTATTATTTCGGCTTCGAAAACAATTAGGTATTGGAGTTTTATTTGCTTGCTTGGGTTTAATTCAGTTTATGCAAGTATTTTTATCAAGTACTGTATATATATCAATTACAGACAATTTAATTGTTTCACCAGGTTCTTCTGTATTATTTACGGCAACTCTATTTGCAATGCTAATTATATATATAAAAGAAGATGCAAGTGAAACAAAAAAAATAATTTATGCTTTATTTATTGTAAACATATTAATTTCTGTTTACCTGCAAGTTTTTGGTTGGAGCCTTAAAGATGTTACACATAATCCATTAAACGTATCCACTAAACTTTTTGATACTAGTGCTTGGGTGTTATTTGTTGGAACCTTGTTATTATTTATAGACTCGTTAATAATAATAATAGTTTTTGAATTTATATCAAAGAAAACACGTTACTTATTCTTGCAAATCTGCTTAACAATGTTATTTGTAGTAAGTTTTGATGCGATTTGTTTTTCTCTATTTGTTTTCTGGAATTCAGATAATTTAAATTCAATTTTAATATCTGGGCTAATTTCTAAAGGGATATTTGCAATATTTTACAGTATTCCTTTTTATTTCTATATAAGATATTTTGATTTAAGTAAATCGTTTAAAAATTTATTTAACCTAAGAGATATATTTCATCCCTTAACTTATAAGCAAAAATTTGAATCTATAACATATGATATTAAAAAGGCTGAAGAAAAGCGTGAAATTGAACTAGTACTTGCTAATAAAGAAAAAGAAGAAAGAATAAAAGAATTAGAGTTCTCTAAACAAAAGCTTCAGCATTCTTTAGAGTTGTTAGAAAAAAAAGATCATTCTTTAGAAGAGTCAAGTAGAGTGGCTAAGATTGGGCATTGGGAGTATGATATAGCAACAGATGTTTTTATATGGTCTGAATATATTTATGAGATGTATGGGGTTGATTTTAATGAAAAGATTCCTCCAAGGAGTGAAATCATAAAACTTTATGATGAAGACTCTAGAATAAAACTAGAAAAAGCAACTAAAGATCTTACTGAAAACGGGATTCCTTATGATATTGAATTAAAATTAATAAATAAGAGAAATGAAGAGGTTTGGGTTCGAAATGTAGTGCAACTAATACGTAACCAACAAAATGAAATTGTTGGAAGAAAAGGTGTTATACACAACATAACAGATTCTAAAAAAGCACAACTTGAATTACAACTATCTCAACAAGAGATTAAAAATTCTTTAGAATTATTAAAAATTAAAGAAGCTGCCTTACATGAAGTTAGTAGTGTTGCAAAAATTGGTTATTGGGAGTATAGTATAGATAATGTTAACGTTATTTGGTCAGACTATCATTATGAAATTTTCGGATTAAACCCAAAAGATGGAATTCCTCCTAGAGAAAAAATTTTCTCATTTTTTGATAAAGAATCTCAAGAAAAGATAGAAAAAGCAAATTCAAAACTACATACAGAAGGTATTGCATTTGATATTGAAGTTAAATTAATCAATCAAAAAAATAAAGAAGTATGGGTAAGAAATGTAGTACAACCTGTATATGATGCACAAAATAAAATTATTGGTAGAAGAGGTTTATTACAAGATATAACTGAATCAAAACAAGCAAAAGAAAAAATTGAAACGGCACTAACCCAGATAGAAAAGAGAGACTATTCTTTGTTACAGGCTAGTGAAATGGCAAAAATTGGCTATTGGGAATATGATATTGCTACAGATGAGTATACTTGGTCTGATTATGTTTATAAGTTGTGTGGTTTAGAATTAGAAGATAAAGTACTATTACAAAAAGAAATTATAAAAATATGTGATGAAAAATCTTTAAAAAAGCTAGAAAAAGCTACTGAAGAGCTTTATAAAGAGGGAACTCCATATGATCTTGAATTGAAATTAATCAATTTTAAAAATGTAGAGGTTTGGACACGTAGTGTAGCACAACCCATATACAACCAACAAAATGAAATTGTTGGAAGAAAGGGTGTTGTACAAGATATTACAGATTTTAAAAAGGTACAACTTGCTTTAGAACTCTCTAAAGAAAAGATTCAGAAATCTTTACAACAATTAGAAAAAAGTGAGTATTCTATAAGAGAAGCAAGTAAAGTAGCTAAAATAGGCTATTGGGAACGCGACTCTATAAATTCTAGTCTTAAATGGTCTGAACATACCTATTCTGTTTTCGGATTAAATTCAAAAGACGGAGCTCCAGATGAGAATGAATTATTTAAAAGATTTGATAGTAAATCACAAGAGAAGTTAAAACATGTAACTTTAGACTTAACTACTAAAGGTAATTCTTATGATATTGAATTAAAATTTATAAATCACAAAAAACAAGAAGTTTGGATACGTAGTGTAGCGCAACCAATAAAAAATAAAGAAAATGAGATTGTTGGTAGAAGAGGTATTGTACAAGATATTACAGAATCAAAAAAAGCACAAATAGAATTAGAGTTGTCTAAACAAAAAATTCAAGAATCTTTAGAGTTGTTAGAGAAAAGAAAATACTCTATGGATGAAGCTGGTAAATTAGCAAAAATAGGCTACTGGGATGTTAATACAGAAAAGAACACATCCATATGGTCCGATTATGTTCACTATGCCTTAGGATCTGACCCAGGAGATGGTATTCCAGATCAAAGTATAATTAAAAAACACCTAAGCAAAGAATCGTTTGAATTATTTACAAAATCTACCGAAGAAATTACGTTAAAAGGGATTCCTTATGATATTGAAATAAACTTTAAAAACCTCAAAAATGAAAATGTTTGGATTCGTGTTTTAGCTCAGCCAGTTTATAATCAACAAAATAAAATTATTGGCAGAAGAGGTCTTTTACAAAATATAACAGCATCAAAAAAAACAGAACAAAAAATTCAAGAATCTTTAAATTTATTAGAAAACAGTAAGTATTCTATGGATGAAGCTAGTAAAGTAGCCAAAATAGGATATTTTGAATATGATATTGCCACAGATATTTTTAAATGGTCAGATTATCTTTTTAATATTCATGGATTTGATCCTAAAAAACCAGTACCTTCAAGTAAAGAATTTATAAAACATTTAGATAAAGAATCTCTTGAAGTATTAAATAATGCTATACTAAACCTTAATACAAAAGGTATCTCCTATGATATTGAAATGAAGGTTTTTAATCAAATTAAAAATAAAGATATTTGGGTAAGAAGTGTAGCACAGCCTATTTATAATGATAAAAATGAAATTATTGGAAGAAGAGGTGTAACACAAGATATTACTGATAAAAAAAATACTGAAATTAAATTAAGAGAAAACGAAGAGAAATTTTTTAGTATTTTTAAATTTAGTCCCAATTTAATAATTCTTACTAGATTAGATGATTATAAAATTGTAGATGTAAATGATGCATCTCTCAAGATAACTGGTTATAGTTCAAGTGATTTAATTGGTGATGCTAACTCTCCAAGACATATTTGGAAGTCTCTAGATAATCGAAAAAAATATTTTGATAAATTAAAACAAAAAGGTCATATAAAAAATCTAGAAACTGAATTTGTTGTAAAATCAGGCGAAACAAGAATTTGGAAAATCTCAGCAGAAATTATTCAAATTAATAATATAGAATATGCATTGAGTATTATTGAGGATGTTACACAAATAAGAGAAACTCAATATGAATTAAAAAAACAAAGCGAGTTTGTGCTTGCAATGACAGAAAACCAACCCTCAGGAATAGTAGCTTGTGATTCCGAAGGTAAATTAGTGTTATTTAATAAATCAGCACAAGAGTGGCATGGTATTAATGTTATGAATATACCACAAGATAAATGGGCAGAAAACTATGGGCTTTATAAACTTGATGCAGAAACGTTGCTAACATTAGATGAAATACCACTTTTACAGGCTTTTAATGGAAAAAAAGTTATTAATTTCGAAATAGTTATTAAAGCAAAAAATCAAAATCCAAGAATTGTTATTTGTAATGGAACTTCTTTTTTTGATGCAGAAGGTAATAAACTAGGTGCTGTAATAGTAATGAATGATGTTACTAAACAAAAAATAGTAGAGAATAATTTAAAAAATAGTGAAACTGAAATAAGAAATGCACTAAAAGAAATAGAAAGGAGCGAGTTTCTTTTAAATGAATCAGGAAGATTATCTAAGGTTGGTGGCTGGGAAATGAAACTTCCATCGCAAGAAATACGTTGGGCTAAAGAGGTTTTTGCAATTCATGGACTTCCAGTTGGTGAAGTACCTCCTCTTGAAGAATGTATAAGCTTTTATATTGAAGGTTCTGAAGAAAAATTAGCAAAAGCTATTGAAGAAAGTATTGCAGAGAAGAAAAAATTTGACCTTGTATTAAGGTTTAAAAACAAGCAAAATCAAAAGTTATGGGTTCATTCTATTGGATATCCAATAATAAATAAGGAAGGAGAAATAACTAGTTTAATAGGAGTTTTCCAAGACATTACAGAACAAAAAAACAAGCAAATTAAGTTAGATGAACAAAATGACAAGCTAAGTTATTTAAACAATGCTTTAAACGAAGCACAAGAAATATCTAAGTTAGGAAGTTGGGAATATATTGTTGCAACAGACAAAGTAACTTGGTCTAAAGAATTGTTAAGCATATTTGAACGTTCACCAGAATTAGGAGCACCAAATTATGCTGAGCATAAACAACTTTATACTGAAGAAAGTTTTGCTAAAGTGACTAAAGCAGTTGCAAACTGTATTGAAAATGATATGCCTTATAACTTAGAATTAGATATTTATACTACTAAAGGTTCTTTAAAACATATAATATCTAGAGGTAAAGCCATTAAAGATAAAAATAATAAAATAATAGGTGCTTATGGTACAGCCCAAGATATTACAGAAGAAAAAAAGATAAGACTTCAAATTGAAAATGCAGAAGAGATGTATCGTTTATTGGCAGATAACTCAAGTAATTTAATTTGTTTGCATGAGCTAGATAATACTTTTAAATATATAAGTCCTTCTATTAAAACGTTACTGGGTTATGATCAGAACGAACTTATAGGTAAAGAAATGTTTACTATTATTCATAAAGATAGTATAGAGTTTATAAGAAATGCTTTCGAGAAAAAAATATTTAGAAGTAATGTAAATAATCCTTTTTGTTTTAAAGCTGTTCATAAAAAAGGTCATTATATTTGGTTAGAATCTATTACCTCTCCAGTTAATAAAAATAATGAAAGGAAATATTTTATTTCATCTTCTAGAGATGTTACAAATGAAGTATTAGCAAAACAAGAAATACAAGAATACCAAACATCTCTTCAAAAGTTAACTACAGAAATTACTTTGATAGAAGAGAAACAAAAAAAGGAAATTGCTTCAAATATTCATGATCACTTAAGTCAATCTTTAGTTATTTCTAATATGAAAATTAAAGAATTGAAAAAAAACACAAAGTTAAAAGCTATTGATGATGACTTAAATTTTATATATGAGCACGTATCTGAGGCTTTGGCAAATAGCCGTAAAATTACATCAGAACTTTCGCCACCAATATTATATCAACTGGGTATCATTGAAGCACTTTATGGGTTATTAGAAAATATTGAAAAGAAACATAAAATTAAGCATCAAATTAACGATTATACAAATGGAATAAAACTTAGTGACGTAGAATCTATTTTACTATATAGAAGTATACAAGAACTAATTAACAACATTATAAAATACGCGGAAGCTACTTTAATAACTATAGATGTTAACAAAAAGAAACTTGGAGTAGATTTTACGATAAGAGATAATGGAGTTGGATTTAATACCGAAAAATTAAATAATTTTTATCATCATAATGAAAAAGGATCAGGTTTTGGCTTGTTTACTGTTAAAGAACGTATAGCAAATATACAAGGAGAATTTAAAATAACATCCAAAATAAATAAAGGAACAAAAGTTACTATTTTTATACCCACAAAGGAATGAATAATTTAAACGGAATTAAAATAATATTAGTAGACGACCACAAACTATTAAGAGATGGTTTAAGAAATATTATTGAACAAAAATCTAATATGCATGTTATTGGAGAGGCTTCAGATGGTAGAGAAGGTATAAAAATATGTTCAAAAATATCTCCAGATGTTGTGGTTATTGATGTAGCTATGCCAGGTTTAAATGGTGTAGAAGCTACAAGACAAATTATTAAAGAATGTCCACAGACTAAAATAATTGGTCTTTCTATGCATTCTAGCAAACAATTTATTCAAGGAATGTTTAAAGCAGGTGCATATGGTTATTTGCTTAAAGATGGAGATTCTGATGAATTGATTACTGCAATTACTACAGTAATGGAAAATAAAAAATACTTATCTAAAGACATCGATCAAGAATATCTTAGCGCTTTAAAAAAAGGAGAAAGTATAGAAGATGTTGAGTTAAGTTCAAGAGAAAAAGAAGTTTTACAATTAGTTACTGAAGGAAAATCTTCTAAAGAAATAGGGGAGGTTTTATTTTTAAGTTCTAAAACAGTAGATGTTCATAGAAATAATATTATGAAAAAAATAGATTTATACACCATTCCTGAACTAACAAAGTACGCAATTCAAAAAGGATTAACAACTTTAGATTTTTAGTAAAGTAAGCATCTTACCTATAGATAGATATATATTAATATAGTACCTTTAACATAACCAAGCAATTAAAACTTATATTGGAAAAATCTGCAAATAACGTATTAATAGTAGAAGACCACCCACTAATTGGTAAAAGCATTGTTGATGCAATAAATACTATTAGCAATGTTAAAAGTCTTCAATTAACAACTTCCTTACATGAAGCTATTTCTTTATTGAGTATTAACGATTTTAATTTAATAGTATTAGATTTAAGTTTGCCAGATGGTAATGGCTTAGAGTTGTTAAAATTACTTAAAGAAAGAAAAGAAAAAAAGAAAGTTTTGGTCTTTTCTACAAATACAGATTTAAAAAATGTGTGTTTAAGATATGGTGCGTATGCCTTTTTTGACAAAGCCAATGATTTTGATGCATTAATTGAAACCATTAAAAATAAAAATATTTTTTAAGAGTTACATTCCTTTTTTTTTATTCTTTAAAAAAAATGCGTCTAAAACATTTAAACTTTGTGAAGATTTTTTAGGCTTTAAAAAATATACGTTTAGCGAGCTTAATATTTAAGAGATTAAGTACTTTACTTAGATAACAAATCAAATTTTAGGTAACTTCTCTTCTTTTTCTAGATTTTTAAATATTTTAAGAAAATAGATTCTACATAAAAACAAAAAATTTTTGCGAGAATAATTAGACTGATTGAAGTTGTAATAGCTTCAAGTTTTCTTTTTGATATTCTTCTAAACTTTCAAATTTACATTTTTACTTCGAAATGAATGCAAACTTAATTTTTTAGGATAAAATAAATATTATCCAAAAAGTTTTTTAAAAAATATGGACAAAAAAAAATCTAAACTTCGGGGGAAATAGCTTAGATTTTAGAACATATAAAGTGGGGGAAATTATATATTATACTACAAAGATATTTAAGAAGGCAAGTTTACCCAATAGGTAATTTCCTTAATTCAAGAAACTTAACTATAAAGTTCAATTATTTACTATAAAATTAGATTGGCAATACTTACAAGAAACTTAAATACAGTTTATTTAAATCTTATCATGAACCTTTGTGTGATTTCCATGATTCCAAAGCGTTAAAATATCTGTTGCTACAGAAGCTCCACTTCCAGCAGCAATTGCAAACTGACTTCTATGACCAGCAATGGTTCCACAACAATATAATCCTTTTTTAATCAGATGATTTTCGTTTCTAAGCTGAATTCTATCTTTTTCTATATTTGACTTTTTATGAGGAATTATATACGTTTCTAAGCCTCTTATAGTAAATGGTTTCGAATAATTTAAAGCAAGTACAACAATTTTAGATTGGTACACATTCTTGTTTGTTATCACTTTAAAAACACCTTCAACTTCATCAACAGAAATTACTTTTTCTTTTTCTATTTGATGAATTTCAGCGTATAAAGTTGATAATTGCTCTTTTCCTTCCGCTAAAATGTCTTTCCCTAATGTTTTTGGTGGTAAACCTAAAACATTATTAAACAAAGCATTTTCTAAATGAGAGGCTCTTTGATGCATGATAATTCCAATGTTTTTATCAATAGCAAAAGGTTTGTTTTTCGCAGAACCTAAAACTAAAGCACATTGCATTCCAGAAACGCCACCACCAATAATTAAACAGTCGAATATCATATTAAACAAATAACATTTTAATATTTTGTGCAAATAACTTTACAGAAATAGCTAATAAGATTACACCAAAAACTTTACGAATTATTTGAATTCCTCCAGCTCCTAACAATCGCTCAATTTTAGAAGATGTTTTTAAAACGATGTATAAAAAAATAACATTTAAAACTACAGCAACAATAATATTTTGTAAATCAAATTCTGCCCTTAAAGATAATAGTGTTGTTAAACTTCCTGGACCCGCAATTAAAGGAAAAGCTAAAGGAAAAACTGCAGCTGTCATTGGTGCATTGTTATGATCATCTTTATACAATGTAATTCCTAAAACCATTTCTAAAGCAATAAAAAACAGTACAAAAGCACCTGCAACAGCAAAAGAATTTACATCTATTCCTATTAAGCTAAGTAAACTTTGGCCAACAAATAAGAAAAGAATCATAATAAAACCAGCAATTAAAGAAGCTTTTTCAGACTGAATATGGCCTACCTTTTTACGTAAATCTATAATAATTGGGATGTTTCCTATAATATCGATTACCGCAAATAAAACCATAAAAGCCGTAATTATTTCTTTAAAATTGAATTCCATTTTGTTTTTAAATTTTGTACAAAATTAGTCAACTAATTTAACGAAATCGGAAAAAACAGAAAAAAATAATGTTATTTTTGCGGAATGTTTCAATTAGGAAAAACAATAGTCTCTGAAGACATTATAGAAAAAGATTTTGTTTGCAATTTATCTGCTTGCAAAGGTGCTTGTTGTGTAGATGGTGAAGCAGGTGCTCCATTAGATAAAGAAGAAGCCAAAATTTTAGAAGAAATTTATCCGAAAGTAAAACCTTTTTTAAGAAAAGAAGGCATTGCTGTCATTGAAAAAGAAGGAACCTGGGTTACTAGTGAATGGGGAGAATTAGAAACACCTTTGCTTCATGGAAAAGATTGCGCTTATGTAATTTTCGATGAGAAAAAAACCGCACTTTGTGGTATTGAAGAAGCTTATAATTCTGGAGCAATAGATTGGAAAAAACCAGTTTCTTGCCATTTATACCCAATTAGAGTAAAAGATTACAGCGAATTTTCTGCAGTAAATTATCATAAATGGGAAATTTGTGATGATGCTTGTACTTTAGGAAAAGAACTACAAGTGCCTGTTTATAAGTTTGTAAAACAAGCTTTGGTGCGTAAATTTGGGCAAAATTGGTATGATGAATTAGAGAAAGTTGCAGAAAAACATTTAAAAACTCTTTAGATTAATTTTTTACCGACAAAACCTAAAGAACTATTTCATTTATAAATTGTTCTTTAATAAGAGCTTCTTTTTCTAGTTGCTCTTTATGATATTCTACATTATCAGAAAAAAGTAAATAACAGAAAGATAGTGTTATTCTTCTATAAAAGCCTTTGTTTAAAATTTAACTGAAACTTGCATTTATTCGAATTATGATAGTTAATAGTTATGAAACTTACAATTAATAAAAGATTTAAGTAACTTCTAACGCTTATAATTCTTTGAAAAATAAATCAATTTTAAGATTATTTTCAACTTCTTTATCATGTGAAATTAAGTAAATAATTAAACTTGAGAGTTTTAATTAGTTTTTGGCACGTTCTTTGTTTTAACAAAGTCTTAACATTTAAAACTTAGTCACCATGAAAAACATCAAAAAAAATCCTAAAAAGCAGTTAGAGAAATTCTCAAACATTTTTACACAACTAGGGTTAGTATTGGTTTTGTTTATCGTTTATGTAACGTTAGAACATGAAACAGAAGAAATATCTCTAGCCAAAGAATCTGAAGTATTCACATCAAATATGTATGTAGATCCAACTACAGAAGTTGTTTTTATAAAAGAAGTTACTCACCAACCAAAAGTTGAAACACCACCAAAAACAGTTTTATTTTTAGATGAAGAAATTAAAGTTGATGAAAAAAATATAGAGGAAACAATACTTTTAACTCCTGAAGAAAAATCTGTAGAAGTAGATTTAGATTTAACAACGATTGTAACTGTTGATGATCCAGAGGAAAATACTACTCCAGATACAGTGCCTTTTATAATGATTGAAAATGCACCCGTTTTTAAAGGCTGTGAAGGGTTATCGAAAGCAGAAAATAAAAAGTGCTTTGATGAAAAAATGTTAAAGTTTGTGCAACGTAATTTTGATGTGAACATTGCAAACGAAGTTGGTTTACGAGCTGGTAAATATAGAATTAGTACACAATTTATTATTGATGATAAAGGTGATGTTGTAGATATTAAAATTAGAGCACCACATTCTAAACTTGAAAAAGAAACGCAAGAATTAATAGAAAAATTACCAAAATTTACGCCAGGAAAACAACGTAATAAATCAGTAAAAGTTAGATATAGTTTACCAATTACGTTTAGAGTAGATTAATTTTTCTCAAAAAATATAAATTTTCCCTCAAATTTAAATAGAAACCCAACATAAAAAGTTGGGTTTTTTATTTATTTTGTATTTTTGATCTTATGAAAATGAATCATTTTTTAGACGCAACCTATTTAAAAACAGCCACTCAAGCCAATATTTCTGAAGCAGAAAATGAGCAGAAAGTAATTGATTTGGTAAATGAATCAATTGTATATAATTATAAATTAATTATGATTCGTGCCAACTATATTTCACTTGCTAAAGAAATGCTGTCTAAAGTTACTTCATCAGTCTTAGTAGGCACTGTAATTGATTTTCCTGAAGGACTTTCATCAACAAAAAGTAAATTACAAGAAGCTAAAAAAGCAATTGAATTACATGCAGACGAACTCGATTTTGTGATTAATTATACTGCATTTAAAGCTGGTAATATAAGTTTAATAAAAGAGGAAATATTAGAATGTACAAGGCTTTGTGTAGAACATAATAAAGTTGTAAAATTTATAATAGAAGTTGCTGCGTTATCAACTAAAGAAATTATTGTAATTTCACAATTGATAAAAGAGGTCATTTTAAATAATTTTGATGAGCAAGTTACTCAAAAAGTATTTGTAAAATCGTCTACAGGATTTTTTAAAACGGATGATAATAAACCAAATGGAGCAACTTTTGAAACTATAAAGCTAATTTCAGAAAATGCGAAACCACTTCAAATAAAAGCTGCAGGTGGTGTTAGAGATTATGGTACAGCTTTAAAAATGATTTCTTTAGGAGTTGATAGGATTGGAACCTCATCAGCTAAAGAAATTTGCTTAAAAAAGGAAAAGAACAATAACGATTATTAAAAATTTTATGGATTATTTTGCACACGAAACAGCAGTTATAGATGATAATTGCCAAATAGGAAAAGGAACAAAAATTTGGCATTTTAGCCATGTTATGTCAAAATGTAAAATTGGTGAAAATTGCAATTTGGGACAAAATGTAGTAGTTTCTCCAAGTGTAGTTTTAGGAAACAACGTAAAAGTGCAAAACAACGTATCTATTTATGCAGGCGTTACTTGCGAAGATGATGTTTTTTTAGGGCCTTCTATGGTTTTTACCAATGTTAGAAATCCAAGAAGTGCTATTGTAAGAAAAAATAAATATCTAAAAACGATTGTAAAAAAAGGCGCTTCTATTGGTGCCAATGCAACCATTATTTGTGGTAATAATATTGGCGAATTTGCTTTTATTGGGGCTGGTTCAGTAGTTACAAAACCAGTATTGCCTTATGCTTTAATCGTTGGGAATCCTGCACAACAAATTGGTTGGGTTAGTGAATATGGACATACTTTAAATTTCGACGAAGATGGTTTTGGTACTTGCAAAGAAAGTAAAGAGGTTTATGGTTTTAAAGATGGTGCTGTTTTTAAATTTAAGACTCAGTAAATAATCATCAAAAATAAAAAGGAAAGAGAATCAGTTTTTTCACTAAAAATGCATTAAGATTCACAAAATATTTCCATACAAAAAATCCAAAATAAAATAATTACTTTGGATTTTTTTTACTGCTAACTGATACTGCCAATTGAATACTGAAATACAGCCAACTAATTAAGGTGCTGGATTTGGAATTTCTTTATGTACTTCCTCAATTTCTTTTAAAATTTCTTCTGATAAATCAATATGAATAGAGTTGATATTTTCCTTTAATTGACTCATTTTAGTAGCTCCAATAATATTTGCAGTTACAAATGGCAACTGATTTATAAACGCTAGTGACAATTCAGATATTGTTAAATTATGTTTTTTGGCAATTTCTTGATATTTAATTACAGCTCTTTCTGAACCTTCATTTTGATAACGAGCAATAAACCTCGGGTATAAAGTTCCTCTTGCACCTTCAGGTAAATTTCCATTTAAATATTTTCCAGATAAAACACCTTGAGCTAATGGAGAATATGCCAGTAACCCAACATTTTCTCTCATAGAAACTTCACTCATTCCTACTTCAAAACCTCTGTGAATCATAGAATACGAATTCTGAATAGTTGCAGGTCTTGGTAAATTGTATTGCTCTGAAGCTTGTAAATACTTCATAGTTCCCCAAGGACTTTCGTTCGATAAACCAATGTGTTTTATTTTTCCTTGTTTAATTAACTCTTGCAAACCTTCTAAAATCTCTAAATAATTTTCAACTTCATCATTAGCAGCTTTTAAAGGAAAATCTCGAACACCAAAACAGTTGACACCTCTATTTGGCCAGTGTAATTGATACAAATCTATATAATCTGTTTGCAAACGTTGCAAGCTTTTATCAATAGCATCAAAAATATTGGCTTTGCTTAAGCCACCATTTCTAATGTGAGCAGTATAATCTCCACCACCAGCAATTTTGCTTGCTAAAACTACTTTTTCCCTATTTCCCGTTTTTTTAAACCAAGTTCCAATAATTCTTTCTGTTCCTCCATAGGTTTCTGGTGTTGCAGGTACAGGATATAACTCTGCAGCATCAAAAAAATTCACACCATTTTCTAAAGCATAATCCATTTGCTCATGGCCTTCTGCTTCCGTGTTTTGATTTCCCCAAGTCATGGTTCCTAAACATATTTTAGAAACTTTAGTATCTGTATTTGGTAATGTTGTGTATTTCATTTTTTTGATGTTGTAGGTATAATTATAATAATTAGTAGAACGAAATTAATCTTAATTCTAAAATAAAACAAAAGCGTACAATTTTTAAAAATTATACGCTTATCATTATAAATTATATAGAACAAATATGCTAATTCACATACATATTTATACCCGAGTTTATATTGAGTTATAGAAATAGAAAGATTAAAAAAGGCTTTCTATTTTAAAATCGCTTCAATTCCAGGTAATGTTTTTCCTTCTAACATTTCTAACATGGCTCCACCTCCAGTAGAAACATAACTTACTTTATCAGCAAAACCAAATTGTTTAACAGCTGCAACAGAATCTCCACCACCAACTAAAGAAAACGCTCCGTTTTTTGTTGCGTTATCAATAGAATGTCCTAGAGCAATGGTTCCTTTTGCAAAAGACTCCATTTCAAAAACACCTAAAGGTCCGTTCCATAAAATAGTTTTTGCTTTATTTACAATTCCATCAAAAATTTCTTGTGATTTTGGTCCAGCATCAACACCTTCCCAACCATCAGGAATTGCATTAATATCACAAACTATAGTATTTGCATCGTTGCTAAAATCATCAGCAGCAATAACATCTACAGGAATATGAATTTGAACACCTTTTTCTTTGGCTTGTTTTAAGATATCTAAAGCCAAGTCCATTTTATCATCTTCACAAATAGAGTTTCCAATTTTTCCACCTTGTGCTTTTACGAAGGTAAAACTCATTCCACCACCAATAATTAAATGATCTACTTTGTCTAAAATATTTTCGATTACAGTAATTTTAGAGGATACTTTTGCACCTCCTAAAATTGCTAAAACTGGTTTTTCAGAATTGTTTAAAACCTTATCAATACTTTCAATTTCTTGAGCTAATAAACTACCAAAACATTTTTTATCATCAAAAAACTGCGCAATAATTGTAGTTGATGCATGCGCTCTGTGAGCAGTTCCAAAAGCATCATTTACATAAATATCACCAAATTTAGATAGCTTTTCAGCAAAAGCAACATCTCCTTTTGTTTCTTCTTCGTAAAAACGTAAATTTTCTAATAATAAAATTTCTCCATCTTCTAAATTGGCAACAGCTTCTTCAACTTTATCACCAATACAATCTTCTACAAATTTTACGTTACAACCTATAATATCTATAATTTTAGGAACAATATGTTTTAGAGAAAACTCTTCTTGTTTTCCTTTTGGTCTTCCTAAATGGCTCATTAAAACACAGCTTCCTCCATCTTCTAAAACTTTAATAATGGTAGGTTTTGCAGCTTCAATTCTGGTAGCATCTGTAACTTCAAATTTATCGTTTAAAGGCACGTTAAAATCTACACGAATAATGGCTTTTTTATTTTTAAAATTAAAATCTTTTAATGTTTTCATGTGGGTTGTATTTTTAACAAAAATACTTTTTTATTTTTCGTTAAAGAAATCGAAAATCGAAAAGTTAAGTTAACGTTTGCGTAAATAAATTTCTATAAAACAAGCTGTTCACAAAAAAATATCAACCAAAAAAATTATTTCTTTTGCATCATTTTTTTAAAAGGATTTGTGTGTCGGTTTTTAAACCCATGTATGGAGCTACTAATAATTAAAATGGCAGCTGTTGTAAATGCAGTGTACGCAATCAATAAATTATCTCCATTATTAGCAACACCAATTGCAATTAAAGCCCAAGCACCAACCATTCCAAATTCTCTCATATTTCTTTTCCAAGTGATGATTAAGTTGATTGCAGTCGCAATTATAATCATTATCAACGTCCAGATTTCTGAAGAAATTCCAAAACCATTCCACTCAATTTTTACTAAATAAGAAGATACGTTTGCAATACTTGCAACTGTAACCCAGCCACTATACATTACAAATGGCCACCAAAGAAATAGAATTACAGGAAAAGGAGCGTCCCAAAGTTCCATTTTATTTTTCCAAACAATTTTTAATAAAGAAAATAATAATAGAAATATAAAAATGCAGGAAAGACCTGTGTATTCGTAAATCCAACTAAAAATCCAGGCGCAATTAAAAATACAAGAAAGTATAAACCAAGGGCCAGTTTCTAGTACAAAATCATCATTCCTAACCTTTACAAACAAGCTTCTTCCTTGGTAAATTGCAAAACCTAATAACAGCAAATAAATAAGTCCCCAAATTGAAAAAGCGTAACCTGCAGGTGTAAAAAGAGAGTTTAAATCTTTTGAAATTTCGCCTATAGTTGTGTTGTTTAAAAGTCCAGTATTTGAAAGGTAATTTATAAAAACGACCGAAATAAAAGCAATTCCATTTCCTATTTGCAGTATTTTTTTCATCTATTTATTTTTAATAAATTTTATATAAAAGTAACAAAAATTTAGAAGAACATCTTTCTAAAACTTTATATTTGTGCATGCTTTTCAACCAAATAATAGGTCAAGAACATATTAAGAAACACCTACAAACGTCTGCTGAAAATGGCAGAATTCCTCATGCACAATTATTTGTGGGGAAAGAAGGTTCTGGTACTTTGCCAATGGCAATTGCGTATGCACAGTATTTGTTGTGTAATTTTTCTGATGATGCAGATGCTTGCAATATAAAATGTAACAAATTACAACATCCAGATTTGCATTTTGCGTTTCCTGTAACTACAAACGATTCTGTAAAAAAGCACGCTGTTAGTGATTTGTTTTTAGAAGATTGGAGAGAATTTATAAGTTATCAATCTTTTGGAAGTTTGTTTAACTGGTTGCAACATATTGGTGTAGAAAACAAGCAAGGTTTAATTGGGGTTGATGAAGCTGAAGCTGTTGTAAAAAAACTAAAACTTAAAAGTTACGAAGGTGGTTTTAAAGTGATGATTATTTGGATGGCAGAAAAAATGAATATTGCTGCAGCCAATAAATTATTAAAACTAATTGAAGAGCCACCAGAAAAAACTGTTTTTTTGTTGATTACAGAAAACGAAGAACAAATTATTGGTACTATAAGATCTAGATGTCAAGCATTGCATTTTCCAAAATTATCTGAAGAAGATATTGCAAGTGCTTTGCAGGTAAATCATCAAGTTTCAGAAAATGAAGCAAATAAAATTGCACATCAATCTGAAGGAAATTACAACAAAGCTTTGCATCTTTTACAAAACGATTCATCAGACCTAGTTTTTGAAGAATGGTTTGTTGCTTGGATAAGAACTGCTTTTAAAGCCAAAGGAAATGCAGCTGTAATTCAACAATTAATTTCATGGTCAGAGACGATTGCAAAAACAGGTAGAGAAACCCAAAAACAATTTTTAGAATATTGTTTACAATTTTTTAGACAGGCACTTTTATTAAATTATAAGTCTGAGCAGTTGGTTTTTATGGAATCAAAATCTGGTTTTGATTTGTCTAAATTTGCACCTTTTGTACATTCAGGAAATATTTTAGACATCGAAAAAGAAATTGGTGAAGCCATGTATCATATAGAAAGAAATGGAAATGCAAAAATTATCTTGTTAGATTTATCAATGAAATTGACGAGGTTTTTGCATAAGAAAGAAGAGAAGGTTTAGTTTTTAAACTGAATTAAAAATTCGTTAATCTAGCCACATATTTTCCAATCACATCAAACTCTAAATTCACAACATCATTTACCTGTAAAGTTTTAAAAGTGGTGTTTTGCCAAGTATAAGGTATAATAGCAACCGAAAATTCGTCTTTTTTAGAGTTTACAACAGTTAAACTAATTCCATTTATAGTAATTGAACCCTTTTCTATAGTAATGTTATTTTTATCGGAATTGTAGCTAAAAGTACAAACAGTACTTCCATTTTCGTCTTTTAGGCTTTTGCAAATGCCAGTTTCATCAACATGACCTTGCACAATATGTCCATCCAACCGATCACCCAATTTCATTGCACGTTCAAGATTTACAATATCAGCAGTTTTTAATTTACCAATATTGGTTTTATCTAACGTTTCTTTAATGGCAGTAACTGTATATTCATCATTATTGATGTTTACAACTGTTAAACAGACACCATTATGAGCTACACTTTGGTCTATTTTAAGTTCATTAGTAATGCTACTTTTAATTGTTAAATGAACATTTTCTTGTTCTTTTACAACATTTGTTACTGTGCCAAGTGTTTCTATAATTCCTGTAAACATATCGTTAAAATTGGTTACTTTTGTACTTTACAAAAATAAGCATATTACAAGGTTTACTATGGATAAAACTGATAAAATAATCGTTGGAATTTCAATTGGCGATTTAAATGGAATTGGTATTGAAGTAATTTTGAAAACATTTGAAGACAAACGAATGTTAGAATTTTGCACGCCAGTTTTATTTGGCGCAACAAAAACAATTTCTTATCATAAAAAAGTTTTAGGGATAGAAACTCCTGTACATGGAATTACATCAATTAATCAAGTAACACATTCTAAAATAAATATTTTAAATATTTGGAAAGAAGAAGTTGCTATTGAATTAGGCACAGCAACTAAAATATCTGGAGAATATGCAGCAAAATCTTTAGCTTCTGGAGTAGAACATCTAAAAAATAATACGATTGATGTTTTAATAACAGCACCAATCAACAAAGAAAATATACAGTCTGAAACTTTTAACTTTCCTGGACATACAGAATATTTAGAAGCAAATTTAGAAGGGAAGAGTTTAATGATTTTAATGACCAGCGAATTACGCATTGGTTTAATAACAGGTCATATTCCTATTGCTAAAGTTGCAGAATCGATTACTCCAGAATTGATTAAAAGCAAAGTAGAAACCATGTATAATTCGTTAAAACAAGATTTTGGAATAAATAAACCCAAAATTGCTGTTTTATCTTTAAATCCACATTGTGGAGATAAAGGCGTTATTGGTAAAGAAGATGATGATATTATAGTGCCAACAATCGCAGAAATTGCAGCAACAGGTAAATTAGTTTTTGGCCCTTATGCAGCAGATGGTTTTTTCGGTTCAGAAACCTATAAGCAATTTGATGGAGTTTTAGCAACCTATCATGATCAAGGTTTAGCGCCATTTAAAGCCTTATCTTTTGGAAAAGGAGTTAACTTTACAGCAGGTTTAAGTCATATAAGAACCTCTCCAGATCATGGAACAGGATATGATATTGCAGGTAAAAATTTAGCGAACCCATCTTCGTTTATAGAAGCGTTATTTAGTGCTATAGAAATTTTTAAAAAGCGAAAAGAATATAAAGAATTAACAGGAAACCCTTTATTAGTAAGGTATAGTTAAAAATTATTCTTTTTTAATATAAAATATTGCAGAAATACATTTTTTTGTATCTTTGCACGCTCAATTGATGTTTGATTATGAAAGACTTGAAAGAATTCAGCATACAGTTTGTAGGATTAAAAGAAGGTAAACACGAGTTTAAGTACTCAATTGATAATAAGTTCTTTGAAGCTTTTAATTTTGATGAATATGTAAGTTCATCTATAGAAGTTTCTTTAAATTTTGTAAAAAAAAGCACATTGTTTGAGCTGGTTTTTATTGCTGAGGGTTCTGTAGAAGTTCCTTGTGATGTAACAAATGAGTTATATGATCAAGAAATAGATTCAGAATTACCATTAGTTGTAAAGTTTGGGCCAGAATTTAATGATGATAATGAGGAGATTTTAATATTGCCTCATGAAGCTTATGAGTTTAATGTGGCTCAATTTATTTACGAAATGATTGTTTTAGCAGTTCCTAATAAAAGAGTGCATCCAAAAGTATTAGATGGCACCATGGAATCTGAAGCATTAAAAAAGTTAAAAGAACTAGAGATAAAAAAAGTAAAAACTGTAGAAATTACAGACCCAAGATGGGATAAATTAAAGAATTTAATAACAGAAAAAAAGACATAAAATGGCACATCCTAAAAGAAAAATATCCAAAACAAGAAGAGATAAAAGGAGAACACATTATAAGGCATCTTATCAACAGATTGCTAAAGATCCAACAACGGGTGAGGCTCACTTATATCACAGAGCTCATTGGCATGAAGGAAAACTATATTATAGAGGACAAGTTGTTTTAGAATCTGCATCTGCATCTGCAGAGGCTTAAAAAAACGCTTTTCAAAATTCTACGAAAACCCTCAATTTTGAGGGTTTTTTTACGTTTTATAGTCAAAAACGAATACTTTTGGTGAAATTTACCTTAAAAGGTGAATTATTTTTCACTACTTTTGAATCTTCTAAACTTTAGAAACTAAACTTTAATTATGACAAAAATCACTGCAGCAATTTCAGCAGTAGGAAAATATGTTCCTGATTACATTCTAACAAATAAAGAGTTAGAAACCTATGTAGAAACTAATGATGAATGGATTACTTCTAGAACAGGTATTAAAGAAAGAAGAATTCTTAAAGGAGAAGGGTTAGGTACTTCTTATATGGCAATAAAAGCAGCAGAAGATTTATTGCAAAAATCAAAAGGAAATGCAGCAGAAATAGATTTGGTAATTGTTGCAACTGCAACACCAGATTTGCCAGTAGCTTCTACAGCTGCATATGTGGCTTCAAAAATTGGTGCTGTAAATGCTTTTTCTTACGATTTGCAAGCTGCATGTTCTAGCTTTTTATATGGAATGTCTACAGCTGCTAGTTATATAGAATCTGGTCGATATAAAAAAATATTGTTAATTGGTGCAGATAAAATGTCATCAATTATAGATTATAAAGACAGAGCAACTTGTATTATTTTTGGTGATGGAGCAGGAGCTGCTTTATTTGAACCTAATCACGAAGGATTAGGTTTACAAGATGAGTATATGAGAAGTGATGGAATTGGAAGAGATTTTTTACGTATTGAGGCTGGTGGTTCTATAATGCCTCCAACTTTAGATACTGTAAAAGAGAAGAAACATTTTGTATATCAAGAAGGAAAAACGGTGTTTAAATACGCAGTTTCTAACATGGCAGATGTATCAGAAAAAATGTTGACTAGAAACAATCTTACAGAAGAAGATATTCAGTGGTTAGTGCCACATCAAGCAAATAAAAGAATTATAGAAGCAACAGCAAAAAGAGTAGGTGTTGGTTCAGAGAAAGTAATGATGAACATCCATAAATATGGTAATACAACATCTGCAACTTTACCACTTTTATTAGCTGATTATGAAGAACAATTAAAAAAAGGAGATAATTTAATTTTTGCCGCTTTTGGTGGTGGTTTCACATGGGGAGCTATTTACCTAAAATGGGCTTATAATTCTTAACAAACTAATTAACTAAATAATAAGAAAAATGGATATTAAAGAAATTCAAAATCTTATAAAATTTGTAGCAAAATCTGGCGCAAGCGAGGTAAAGTTAGAAATGGAAGATATAAAGATTACCATTAAAACAGGTTCTGAGAAAACAGAAACTACAATTGTACAAGCTGCACCAATGGCTGCAATGCCTCAAGCTGCTGCTCCAACAGTATCGCACGCAACTGAAGCTACTGCACCTGTAAAAGTAGAAAGCGATGATTCAAAATATATTACTGTAAAATCTCCAATTATTGGAACTTTTTACAGAAAACCATCTCCAGATAAACCTAGTTTTGTAGAAGTTGGGACAGATATAAATGTAGGTGATACAGTTTGTGTTATTGAAGCAATGAAATTATTTAACGAAATTGAATCTGAAGTTTCAGGTAAAATTGTTAAAGTTTTAGTAGATGATTCTTCTCCAGTAGAATTTGACCAACCTTTATTTTTGGTTGATCCATCATAATAAATATAGTTTAGTTTTTGGAGTTTAGATATTAGATTTTCTAACTCATAACTCATAACTCATAACTCAAAACTCATATATTATGTTTAAAAAAATATTAATTGCCAATAGAGGTGAAATTGCATTACGTGTAATAAGAACCTGTAAGGAAATGGGTATAAAAACTGTAGCTGTATATTCTACTGCAGATGCAGAAAGTTTGCATGTTCGTTTTGCAGATGAAGCTGTTTGTATTGGCCCTCCTTCTAGTGCAGAGTCTTATTTAAAAATGTCTAACATTATATCTGCTGCAGAAATTACAAATGCAGATGCCATTCATCCTGGTTATGGATTTTTATCAGAAAACGCTAAATTCTCTAATTTATGTGAAGAGCATAATATTAAATTTATTGGGGCAACTGGTGCAATGATTGATCAAATGGGAGATAAAGCAAACGCTAAATCTACCATGATTAGAGCAGGCGTACCTTGTGTACCAGGTTCTGAAGGAGTCATTAAAGACTTTGAAGACTGTAAAAAAATAGCTATAGAAACAGGATATCCAGTAATGTTAAAAGCTTCTGCAGGTGGTGGAGGTAAAGGAATGCGTGCTGTTTGGAAAGCAGAAGATTTAAAAGATGCTTGGGATTCTGCAAGACAAGAATCTAAAGCTGCCTTTGGAAATAACGATATGTATATGGAAAAACTCATTGAAGAGCCTAGACATATTGAAATTCAAATTGTAGGTGATTCCTATGGAAAAGCTTGCCATTTATCTGAAAGAGATTGTTCTGTACAAAGACGTCATCAAAAGTTAACAGAAGAGACACCTTCTCCTTTCATGACAGATGAATTGAGAGAAAAAATGGGAGATGCAGCTGTAAAAGCCGCAGAATTTATTAAATATGAAGGTGCTGGAACAGTAGAGTTTTTGGTTGATAAACACAGAAACTTCTACTTTATGGAAATGAATACACGTATTCAAGTAGAACACCCTATTACTGAAGAAGTTGTGAATTACGATTTAATTCGTGAGCAAATTTTAGTAGCTGCTGGTGTGCCAATTTCTGGAAAAAATTATTATCCTAAATTACATTCTATAGAATGTAGAATAAATGCAGAAGATCCTTATAATAATTTTAGACCAGCTCCTGGAAGAATAACTGTGTTGCACACACCTGGAGGTCATGGAGTTAGAATGGATACACATGTGTATGCAGGTTATATGATTCCACCAAATTACGATTCTATGATTGCTAAATTAATTGTTACTGCTCAAACAAGAGAAGAGGCAATTAATAAAATGAAAAGAGCGTTAGATGAGTTTGTAATAGAAGGAGTAAAAACTACAATTCCTTTTCATAGACAGTTAATGGATCATCCTGATTATGTATCTGGAAACTATACAACAAAGTTTATGGAAGATTTTAAAATGGAAGCATAAAGCTTAAAAATATTTTAAATTATTATTTAGAAAAGAGAATACATTTATGTATTCTCTTTTTTTTTATCTTTAAGGTTAAATAATGGAACTATGAAAATTGATGGAATTGACAAAATTATTATAAAAATGTTGGTAAAAGACGCAAGAACACCTGTGTTAAGTATTGCAAGAGAAGTGGGTATTTCTGGAGCAGCCATTCATCAACGTTTAAGAAAATTAGAGAAATCAGCTTTAATTGATGGTTATAGAATGACGATTAACCCAAAATCTTTAGGCTATAATACAACAGCATTTGTAGGTGTTTTTTTAGATTCGTCAAGTTTATATTCATCTGCAATAAAAAGATTAAAAGAAATTCCAGAGGTAGTAGAAAGTCATTATACAACTGGTAATTATGCTATTTTTATCAAAATTTTATGTAAGAATAACGAAGATTTAATGCATATTTTAAATAAAAATATTCAAAATATAAAAGGAGTATCTAGAACAGAAACGTTTATTTCTTTAGATCAACAAATTGATAGACAGATAAGTATTTAGTATAAAACCGCTAACCTATTAAAAATAACCATTTAAGGATATTTACAAACTACTTATCAAATAAATATTTGAGAGTTGTTTTATTTATACCATTTTTGTTTATAATTAAAATTCCTAAAATGAGATCCCTATGTATACTTTTAGTAGATGATGATAAAATTGAAAGACTAAAATTTAAAAAAGTTTGTCAAGAGGTTAACTTCGAAAGTAACGTTATTGAAGCAAAAGATGGTGAAACAGCTTTACTACTTTTAAATGATTGTAAAACCCCTTTTGATTTGATTATTTCAGATTTAAATATGCCTGGAATTGATGGCTTTGAGTTCTTATCTACTTTAAAAAAGAACCCCGAGTTTAAAAACATTCCTATTGTAATTATGTCTACATCACAAAATAAAATTGATTTAGATAGATGTTATAAATTCGGAATTTCTGGTTACTTTACAAAACCTTTAAAATTTTCTGATTATAGTGACAGTGTTATTTCTTTATTAGAATATTGGGATAAAGCAAGCTTATCTTCTAGGTTAAATGCTTCATAGAACCTTATGTTAATCTAAGTTGTTTTTTTATGTAACTTTGCAACTAAGCTTAAAATTATTTAATGGAAAAACCTAATCTATCTCTTATTAAAGAAATATCTGGCAATGATATTGAATTTGAAAACAATATTTTAGATATCATAAAATTAGAATTTCCTGAAGAAGTAAAATTATTTAAAACTAATTTTAAAGATAAAAAATATCTTGAAGCTTCTAATAATATACATAAAATTAAACATAAAATAAGTTTATTAGGTTTAGAAAAAGGGTTGGAAACTGCCTCAGCTTTTGAAATAGAGTTAAAACAAGGAAATATAAAATTGCATCATAGTTTTATCGAAATTTTAGATAAAATTCATGTATATTTATCCAAATAACAACTACTTTTTATTTTAATATGGATTGTATAATAATTGATGATGACGCAACTGCAAGGTTAATTACCAAACAACATTGCTTAAACTCTGAGCAGATAAATGTCGTTGATGAATTTTCATCTGCAATAGATGCTATAAAATATTTAAATACAAAAAGCGTAGATTTGGTATATTTAGATATTCACATGCCTACTTTTTCTGGGTTCGATTTTATAGAAACACTTAAAAACCCACCAATAATTATTTTAACAACAAGCGATAAAAACTTGGCTCTTGAGGCTTTTGAGTATAAAAGTGTGGTAGATTATTTGGTAAAACCAATTACAAAAGAACGTTTTAATAAATCTTTAGAAAAATTAGATTCTTTATCTACTTCAGAAAAAAACATAACAAAACAAAAAAATATGTCAGATTTTATCTATGTAAATGTAGATAGAAGGTTGGTAAAAGTAAGCATACCAAGTATTTATTTAATTGAAGCAAAAGGTGATTACATAAATATAAAAACAGACGAGAAAAACTATATTGTACATTCTACATTAAAGAAAATCGAAGACAAATTACCTTCGGATTCTTTTTTTAAAGTGCATAGATCTTTTATTATCAATACAAAAGAGATTATAGATATTGAAGATAATACAGTTTTAATAAAAAAAGATGTTGTGCCAGTTAGTAGATCTAACAAAAGCGAATTAATGAAAAAATTAAATTTATTATAAACTCTTAAAAACAACTCAGCGTAACTTTTTGTCCATTCGTCGAAGGTTTAAAACCAATAATCGATTTTAAATACAAAAAACGTATAAGTTTTGTTTCTTTGATCAACATTTATAAGTTGGG
The DNA here is from genome assembly GCF_001761365.1 of Polaribacter vadi. Classification (NCBI taxonomy): domain Bacteria; kingdom Pseudomonadati; phylum Bacteroidota; class Flavobacteriia; order Flavobacteriales; family Flavobacteriaceae; genus Polaribacter; species Polaribacter vadi. The sequence goes on from NZ_CP017477.1 coordinate 2,721,408, forward strand.
GGATTTATAAGTTTTAAATATAGGAAGCTGATTTTTATCAGCTTCTTTTTTTTTGCAATAAAGTTTTTATTTTACTTAAGAATTCGCCTCCTTTTCTTTTAATTTGTTAGAAATTCTTTTCGTAATTTGCTAATAGAAGTAAGAAATTATTAAGAAGTCTTTAAACTTTTTATAGTTTCTTTAGTCTTAATTAAATAATTCTTTAATTATGAAGCAAAAACACATTCAACACTTATATTGGAGAGCTAGTTTTGGTATTGATGTTAAACAAATAGTAAGTTTAAAATCGGCTTCTAAATCGAAAGTAGTTTCAAAATTATTTTTTGATTCTAAAGAGTTTAAAGTACTTGAATTAGATTTATCAGAATTTGATGAGATAAAATACAAAACCAACAAAGAACTTAGTGAAAAATTTTCGGAAGAAGAACTTCAAAAATTAAAAAACAGGAGAAATAAAAAAGTAAGAGATTTAAATTATGCCTGGATTGATAAATTAGGTGAATCAAAAGCTTTATTAAGAGAAAAAATGACACTTTTTTGGGCGAATGTTTTTGTGTGTAGAGATAATGATATTTTCTTTATTCAAAATTATAATAATACTTTAAGAAAAAATGCTTTAGGTGATTTTAGAGTTTTTGTAAAAGAAGTTGCTAAACAGCCTTCTATGCTTAAATATTTGAATAATAAGCAAAATAAAAAAAAGAAACCGAACGAAAATTTTGCCAGAGAACTAATGGAACTTTTTACATTGGGAGTAGGTAATTATACAGAGCAAGATATCCAAGAATCTGCAAGAGCATTTACTGGCTGGAGCTATAAGAATAATGGAGATTTCTATTTACAGAAAAGTCAACACGATTTCGACGAAAAAACGTTTTTTGGTAAAACAGGAAACTTTGATGGCGATGATATTATTGATATTATTCTAGAGCAAAAACAATGTGCACGTTTTATTTGCGATAAAGTTTACAGGTACTTTATCAATCCTAAAGTTGATGAAAAAAGACTAGAAGAAATCACCAATATATTTTACAAAGATTATAATATTAGTACTTTAATGGAGCACATTTTTACATCAAAATGGTTTTATGATGATGAAAATATTGGCGTTAAAATAAAATCTCCTATAGAATTATTGGTGGGTATTCAAAAAGTTGTACCTGTTACTTTTGATAAAAAACAACAGTTAAATTATCTGCAAAAAATGATGGGACAAACCTTATTATATCCAGATAATGTTGCTGGTTGGAAAGGTGGAAAAAGCTGGATAGATTCTAACACTTTAATGTTTAGAATGAAATTACCTTCTTTATTACTAAACAATGCCGTTATTAATTTAGAGGAAAAAGGCGAATTCGAAGATTCATTTGAACAATATTATAAAGTTCAAAAGCAAAGAAATAAATATTTAAAAATCACAAAAAACTGGGAGTCTTTTGATGATAAACATCAAGATTTAACTGCGGAAGAATTGAAAGATTTTTTGATTCTATCAAAATTAGATAAAGACACAGCAACTTTTTTAGAAAATTTAGAAATAAAATCGAATAGAAATTTTTGTGTTCAATTAATGTCAATTCCAGAATATCAACTTTGTTAATTTAAAAATATGGAAAGAAGAGATTTTTTAAAACAAAGCACTTTAGCAAGCAGTTTGTTTTTTGTTCCGAATTTTATAAAAGCTTTTGAGAATGTATCAAAAAGTACTTTTAAGCATAAAAAGTTGGTAATTATTCAATTATCTGGTGGCAATGATGGTTTAAATACGATAATTCCTTACACAAACGATATTTATTTTAGAAACAGACCTAAACTTTCTATTCCAAAAAACAATGTAATTAAAGCTACTGATGAACTAGGTTTTCATAAAAGTTTGGCGCCATTAAAAAAATTATATGATCAAGGATATGTATCAATAATTAACAATGTTGGATACCCAAATCCTAACAGATCTCATTTTAGATCTACAGATATTTGGCAAACAGCAAGTAATGCAGATGAGTATTTAAGTTCTGGTTGGGTTGGTCGATTTATTGATAAATATGGTAAAAATCCATACACTGCAATTGAGTTAGATGATAGCCTTTCTTTAATTATGAAAGGAAAAAATATGAATGGAATTGCAACTAAAAACCCGAATATTTTATTTGCAAATACAAATACTGCGTACTTTAAAAAAGTTTTAGAACAGCAAACAGATGCGCATTTAAGTGAACATAATTTGGGTTATTTATACAAAACGATGATTGAAGCAAAATCATCTGCTAAGTATATTTACGAAACATCAAAAACTTATAAAAGCAGTTTAGAATATCCTAATAATCCTTTTGGAAATCAATTAAAAACTACAGCAGAATTTATAAATTCAGATTTAGATAGTAAAGTTTATTACGTTTCTATGGGTGGTTTTGATACGCATGCAAACCAAGCAAATAAACAAAGTAAGTTGTTAAAAACATATAGTGAATCTGTGGAGGTTTTTGTTAACGATTTAAAGAAAAACGACACTTTTAAAGACACTTTAATTTTAACTTTTTCTGAATTTGGAAGAAGAGTGCAACAAAATGCTGCTGGAGGAACAGATCATGGAGCAGCAAATAATGTATTTCTAATTGGCGAAAATTTAAAGATAAAAGGTTTTTATAATGATGCACCAAACTTGGTGAATATAGATACTAATGGAGATTTAATACACACTGTAGATTTTAGATCTGTGTATGCAACTATTTTAGATAAATGGCTTCAAGTTGATGATGCATCCATCTTAAATAAATCATTTAGTAAGTTAAATTTTATTTGATAAAAATTGTTAGTTGAATTAATTCTGATGAATATCAGAATCTATTATTTAATAAGCAATAATTAAATCAATATAAAAAATTAGTTTTATTTAAAAATTAAGATTTTTTCTTCAACGAAGAATCTCTAATCACCAATTCAGCTTCTAAAATAATTTTATTTAAAGACTGTTTACTATTTGGTTTTTTAGAATGATCCAAAAAAGTTTCAGCAGCAATTTTGCCTATTTTATAAGCATGTTGATTTACACTAGTTATTGAAGGTGTAACCATAGCTGTAAAAGGTTCATCACCAAAACCAACTAAAGCAATTTCCTCAGGAATTTTAATGTTTTGTTCGTTTAAAACTTGTAAAGCACCTAAAGCAGCAAAATCTCCAGCAGCATAAACAGCATCAGGTCTGTTTTTCAACCCTAATAATTGGAGCATTTTTTCTCTCCCATCCTCAATAGTTAGGTTTGTTTCAATTAAAAGTTCTTCATCTAAAGGTAAATTATGTTTTTTTAAAGCATCAACATAACCACGAATTCTGTTGTTATAAATTCTTGTTCTTTTATAACCACCAATATGTGCAATTCGTTTGCAACCTTGTTCAACAAGATGATTTACAATTAAATGACTACTATTGTAATCATCAATTCCAATATAATCAACATTTAAATCGTTTTCACCTCTATCAAAAGTAATCAACGGAATTCCTGCAGCTTTTACCTTTTCAAGATATTCTAAATCTACAGTTTCATTTGCCATAGAAACAATAATTCCATCAACCTGCAAATACAATAAAGTGTCAATATTTTTGCATTCTTTTTTAAACGATTCGTTAGATTGTGTAATAATTACATTATAGCCTTCTTTATCTAAACCTTCTTCAATATTATGAATTGCTGACGAAAAGAAATTACTGTTTGTTTTAGGAACAATTACACCCACCAATTTGCTTTTTCCACTTCGTAAAGCACTTGCTAAATGATTGGGTTGATAATTTAAATTTTCAGCAACTTGCCTAACTGCTTTTTTAGTTTTATCGCTGATTCTAGCATCATTATGTAACGCTTTAGAAACTGCTGCTGCAGAAATATTTAAAACATTTGCAATATCTTTTATGGTAGTTTTCTTTTTAATTGCCAATTTTTTATATATTTGCTTAATCGTTTAAACAAATATAGTGTTTGAATTAGAATAATCAAAACAAATAGCAAATTATGGGTTTTGATTTTATTTTGATTTTTTGGTTAAACGTTTAAGCAAGTTAATTAATTTTATAAATTATATAAAAATGGGTAAAGTAGTAACGTTTGGAGAAATTATGTTAAGATTGGCTCCACAAGGATTTTTAAGATTTTCTCAAGCAAGTAGTTTTGATGTTGTTTATGGAGGAGGAGAATCTAATGTAGCAGTTTCTTTAGCAAATTATGGAGTAGATGTAGATTTTGTAACACGTTTACCAAAAAATGATATTGGTGCTTGTGCAATGATGGAAATGCGTAAAAGAGGCGTAAATGTAAACAAGATTGTTTATGGTGGAGACAGATTAGGAATCTACTTTTTAGAGACTGGTGCAGTTTCTAGAGGTTCTAAAGTGGTTTATGACAGAGCACATTCTGCAATTGCAGAAATAGAATCTGGAATGATAGATTGGGATACTGTTTTTGATGGTGTAGAATGGTTTCATTGGACAGGAATTACACCTGCAATTTCTCAAGGAGCTGCAGATGTGTGTTTAGAAGCTGTAAAAGCTGCAAGTGTAAAAGGAATTACCATTTCTACAGATTTAAATTATAGAGCAAAACTTTGGAATTTTTGTGATGATGCTCACAGAGAAAAAATAATGACAGAGTTAACATCTTACTGTGACATTGTTTTAGGAAACGAAGAAGATGCAGAAATGCACTTTGGAATTAAACCAGCAGGAATTTCTGTTCAAACAGAAGGTCATAATGTAAAAGCGGAAGCATTTTTATCTGTTTGTGAGCAAATGATGGAGAAATTTCCAAGAGCTAAAAAAGTAATTACAACTTTAAGAGGTTCAATATCAGCTTCACACAATACTTGGGCTGGTGTTTTATATGATGGAAAACAATTATTACAAACGCGTCAATATCAAATTACAGATATTGTTGATAGAGTTGGTGGTGGAGATTCCTTTATGGGAGGTTTAATTTACGGTTTATTAAAATACCCAGAAGACGATCAAAATGCATTAGATTTTGCAGTGGCAGCTTCTGCTCTAAAACATACTATTAAAGGTGATGCAAACTTAGCAACTGTTGCAGAAGTAGAGAAATTAATGGGTGGTGATGCTTCTGGAAGAGTAGCACGTTAATAGGGTTTAATTGTTGAATTGTGTAAATGTTTAAAAGTTACATAAGGCAACAATTACACGATTAATCAAATAAACAATTACACAATATTATGGCTCAATTTACAAGATTAGAAGTAGCACAAGTAATGAAAGATACAGGAATGGTTCCTTTATTTTTTCATAAAGATATAGAAGTAAGTAAAAAAGTTTTAAAAGCATGTTATGATGGTGGAGCTCGTTTAATGGAGTTTACTGCAAGAGGAGATTTCGCTCATGAGGTTTTTGGCGAATTAACTAAATATGCAATTGCTGAATTACCAGGAATGGTAATGGGTGTAGGTTCTGTAACTGATGGAGCAGCAGCTTCTCTATACATGGCTTTAGGAGCAAATTTTATTGTAACTCCAGTTTTAAGAGAAGATATTGCCATAGCTTGTAACCGTAAAAAAGTGTTATGGTCTCCAGGTTGTGGAACATTAACAGAAATTGCAAGAGCAGAAGAGTTAGGTTGCGAAATCGTGAAGTTATTTCCTGGTGATATTTATGGTCCTCAATTTGTAAAAGGTATTAAAGGGCCACAACCTTGGACTTCGATTATGCCAACTGGAGGTGTTTCACCAACAAGAGAAAATTTAGAGGGCTGGTTTAATGCAGGTGTAACCTGTGTTGGAATGGGTTCTAAACTAATGTCAAAAACTGCTGATGGTAATTTTGACTATGCTAAAATAGAAAGTACAACTAGAGAAGCTTTAAATATTATAAAAGATTTAAGGAGCTAGTTTAATTTGAATTACTTTAAAACGAGGAAAACTCTAACTGAAAAGTTAGAGTTTTTTTTATTTGTATTTTTTAGTAAAAAATAAATTACTATTATTTTTTTAGAAAATTTTTAAAAAAGTAGCAACATACTTTATCTTTGTTGAATAAAATTGTTAAAATGAAATTATATCCTTTAAAATTTACACCAATTTTTAAATATAGAATTTGGGGTGGAGAAAAATTAAAAACTGAATTAAATAAAAAATATACAGCAGAAAACATTGGCGAATCTTGGGAAATATCAGATGTTTCTGGTGATGAAACAATCGTTGAAGAAGGTTCTTTACAAGGAAAAACGCTAAAAGAATTAACACAGCAATTTAAAGGAGATTTTGTTGGGCATGCTGTTTACGAGAAATTTGGAGAAGAATTTCCGTTGTTAATTAAGTTTATTGATGCTAAAACACCTTTATCTATTCAAGTGCATCCAAGTAACGAAATTGCAAAAAAACGCCATAATTCATTTGGTAAAAATGAAATGTGGTATGTAATGCAAGCTGATACAAATGCAGAACTTATTGTTGGTTTTGATGAAAAATTATCAACAGGAAGTTATAAAAAACATTTAGAAAACAACACTATCTTAGATACAATGCATCATGAAAATGTAAAAAAAGGCGATACTTTTTACATTCCTACAGGAAGAGTGCATGCAATTGGAGCAGGTGTTTTGTTAGCAGAAATTCAGCAAACATCAGATGTTACTTACAGAATTTACGATTATGATAGAGTTGACGCTAAAACAGGAGAAAAAAGAGATTTACACAACGATTTAGCTATTGATGTGATTGATTTTGAAACTCATGAAAATTATAAAACAGCATATCAAATTGAAAAAAATATTTCTAATGAATTAGTGCATTCGCCTTATTTTAAAACAAATATTTTAGAAATTAATACCAATGTAGAGAAAGACTATAGTAACATAGATTCTTTTGTAATTTACATGTGTGTGGAAGGTTCTGTTGAAATTATAGTTGAAAATGAAAGCTATAAAATTAATAATGGAGAAACAATATTATTACCAGCAGCTATTAATTTTGTGTCTTTAAAATCTGAAAATGCTAAAATATTAGAAGTGTATTATTAAGAGTTTCTCAAAGAAGATTTTCGCTCTATTAAACTTGTTTTAATAATAATGGTTTCATTCTTTAATTTTTCACCTTCATTAGTAATTTTTGCAATTAATAACTCTGTTGCTGCAACCCCAATCTCTAATCCAGGTTGATTAATTGTAGACAATGCAGGTTCTATAACAGAAGAAATAGATTCATTACTAAAACCAACAATGGCAATATCTTCGGGTATTTTTATATTTATTTCTTTTAAATATTTAATAGCACCAATGGCTATAACATCATTTGCACAAAATAAACCATCTATTTTATAAGATAAATTCATCATTTTTTGCACGTTTAATTTACCATCATTTTCCATTAAACTAGATGTAAAAACAAGCTCCTCTTTAAAAACTATATTATTTTTTTCTAAAGCACTTTTATAGCCTTTAAATCTATTTTTATAAATTTCTAAATTTTGAGGACCAGCAAAATGAGCAATTGTCGTACTTTTTTGATCAATTAAATGTTGAGTTGCGTTAAAAGCGGCATCAAAATCGTCAATAAGTACATTGCTATTTTCGTTAATATTACAATGTCTATCAAAAAAAACATACGGAATATTTCTCTGCTTTAACCCTAACAAATGATCATAATTTTTGGTTTCCATAGAAATGGAAATTAAAACACCATCTACTCTATTTGCTAATAATGTTTCAACAATACTTTTTTCTCTCTCAAAACTTTCTAAAGATTGGCAAATAATAACTGTATAACCAGCTTTAAAAGCAGTTTCTTCTATACCAGCAATTGCAGTTGAAAAAAAATGACGCGAAATTCTAGGTACAATTACACCTAAGGTAAAGTTTTTACTTTTTCTTAAATTAGAAGCTAAATGGTTACGTTGATAACCCAATTCAGCAGCCTTTTTTAATATTTTATCCTTTGTTTTTTTAGCAACTCTAGGGCTATTATTTAATGCTCTAGAAACTGTAGAGCTATCAATTTTCAAAATTGCTGCAATGTCATGAATGGTTACTTGATTGTTATCCATTTTTTAAAGGGCTAATTTTTTAGTAATAATCAAAATGTAAAATTACTCTTAATTACAATTTTTGATGAAGCAAATATAAAATTATTAAAATACAATCGATTGTATTTTAATAATTTTTCTTATTTTTGTCTTAATATAAAGAAGGAATCAATAATTAAATTTAGATAATATAATATGAAAACAACTTATAGCACACGTTATGCAGCATCTCCTCAAGACGTAAAAACGTATGACACAGCAAGAATTAGAGAAGAGTTTTTAATCGATAATTTAATGGAACATGATAAAATTAATTTAACATATTCTCATTATGATCGTTTTATAACAGGAAGTGCAGTACCAACTTCATCAACTTTAAAATTAGAAACAATTGATGCTTTAAAAGCTGAAAATTTTTTAGATAGAAGAGAATTAGGAATTATAAATGTTGGGCAAAAAGGTAAAGTTACTGTAGATGGCACTGAGTATGTTTTAGAACACAAAGAAGCTTTATATGTTGGGCAAGGAAATAAAAATGTAGAATTTTCAAGTGATGATGCTCAGAATCCTGCACTATTTTATTTAAACTCAACACCAGCTCACAAAGCTTTTCCTACTAAAAAAATTGGTAGAAACGATGTTGAAACAATTGAGTTAGGTTCTGCAGAAACTGCAAATGCAAGAACATTAAGAAAGTATATTGTAAACTCTGTAGTAGATGTTTGTCAATTACAAATGGGAATGACAACGATTAAACCAGGAAGTTCTTGGAATACAATGCCAGCTCACGTGCATGACAGAAGAATGGAAGTTTATTTCTATTTTGAAATTCCTTCAGATCAAGCAGTTTCTCATTTTATGGGAGAACCAACAGAAACAAGACATATTTGGATGGCAAATAACCAAGCTGTAATTTCTCCTCCTTGGTCTATCCATTCTGGTTCTGGTACAAGTAGTTACTCTTTTATTTGGGGAATGGCTGGTGAAAATTTAGATTATGGTGATATGGATCATTGTAAAATTAATGAGTTAAGATAAACAACTAAAAACCAAAAATATGTCAATTAATTTATTTGATTTATCAGGAAAAATAGCATTAATTACTGGTGCAACTCATGGTCTTGGAATGGCAATGGCTACTGGAATTGGAAATGCTGGTGCTAAAATTGTAGTGAATGGAAATTCATCTCAAGAAAAATTAGACAAAGCAGTTGCAGCATATAAAGCTTTAGGAATTGATGCTTATGGATATCTTTTTAATGTTGCAGATGAAAAGGCCGTAAAAGAAAATATTGCTAAAATCGAATCTGAAGTTGGTGCAATTGATATTTTGGTAAACAACGCAGGTATTATTAAGAGAACTCCTTTAGTTGATATGGAAGTTGCCGACTTTAAAGAAGTAATTGATATAGATTTAGTGGCTCCTTTTATCGTTTCTAAACATGTTGTAAAAGGAATGATTGCCAGAAAAAATGGAAAAATCATCAATATTTGTTCTATGATGAGCGAGTTAGGTAGAAATTCTGTTGGAGCTTATGCAGCTGCAAAAGGTGGTTTAAAAATGCTAACTCAAAATATGGCTACTGAATGGGCAAAATTCAATATTCAAACAAACGGAATTGGACCAGGTTATTTTGCAACCAGTCAAACAGAACCAATTAGAGTTGATGGACATCCTTTTAACGATTTTATAGTAAGTAGAACTCCTGCAGGAAAATGGGGGAATCCAGATGATTTACAAGGAGCAGCAATCTTTTTAAGTTCTAAAGCTAGCGATTTTGTAAATGGACAAGTTGTTTATGTTGATGGTGGAATTTTAGCAACGATTGGCAAACCAGCGAATGAAGATTAGTTGGCAGTTTTAGTCAACAATTAGTCATAACAAAATAGAAGTTTTTAGACCTCACAGTTTTTTAAAAGCTGTGAGGTCTTGAGCTATTTAAAGAAAAAATTTACACCCTTCATGAATAAGATATAAATTATAAAGACTTTTTCCTTTTTAGTACTTATATCTGTTTTATTAACTTGTAATCAGGAGAAAAATAGCACAATGCTTCATAATCCTTTAGGAGTTAGTATTCAATGACATTTTATTTTAAAAATTAAGGGATTGTAGCAATACAATCCCTTTTTTGTTTTTAAGTAAGATAGTCTCAATTTTTTTATATATTTAAAACTTACAATTTTGAATAACGAAAGAATAATTATGATACACAACAAGCCTACATTAGTCATCTTAGCAGCAGGAATGGGTAGTAGATATGGAGGATTAAAACAAATGGATACTTTTACTCCAGAAGGAGATACTATTATCGATTTTTCTTTATATGATGCAATTCAGGCTGGCTTTGGTAAAGTCATTTTTATCATCAGAAAAAGTTTTCAAGCCGAATTTAAAGCAAATTTTAGTCAAAAATTGGTAAATAAAATTGATGTAGAATATGTGTATCAAGAAATAGACAGTATTCCAGAAAAATACATGAATCTAGAGAGAATAAAACCTTGGGGAACAGGACATGCTTTGTTGATGACCAAAGATGTTGTAAAAGAAAATTTTGCCATTATAAATGCTGATGATTTTTATGGAAGACAAGCTTTTAAAACAATGGTAAATCAGCTAAAGAATACTGATAAAAATAGCTGTAATTTTAGTGTGATTGGCTATTCTTTAAAAAACACATTATCGGAAAATGGATTTGTGTCTAGAGGAGAATGTTTTGTGGATAAAAATGGTTTTTTAAAAAATATAATCGAAAGAACTAAAATTGAAATAATTGATGGAATTCTTAAAAGTGAAATTGAAAACGGAGAATTAATATCGATTGATAAAAACACAATTGTTTCCATGAATTTCTGGGGATTTACGCCTAAATGTTTTGAGTTTGGTGAGGATTTGTTTTTAGACTTTTTAGAAAAAAATGCATCAAATTTAAAAGCCGAATTTTATTTGCCAACGATTGTAAATAAAATGATAACATCAAAAAAAGCATCTGTAAAAGTCTTAGAGTCAGACTCTAAATGGTTTGGAGTTACTTATAGTGATGATAAAGAAAAAGTACAAAAAGAGATTAATGCATTGAAAGAAAAAGGTATGTATCCAAAAAAAATATGGAGTTAATATGGATGCAAAAACGCTAAAATTTTTTTTTAATCAATTTGAACATCAATCAATTTATAAAGGTTATACAGAATTAAATTCTGGACATATAAATGATACTTTTTTCATAGAAACAGAAGGTAAAACAAACTATATTTTACAAAGAATAAATCATAAAATTTTTAAAGATGTTGCTGGTTTAGTAAATAATAAAGTATTGGTAAGTAATCATTTAAAAAGTAAATTTTCAAATAAATCAGATAAAGATTTAGACCAAAAAGTATTAAGTTTTGTAAAAGTTAAAAACAGCGATTTACACTATTTTAAAAAGGGACAAGATTTTTGGAATCTGATGATTTTCATCAACAATAGTGTTACACATGAAACAGTAAAAGATAAAGGAATCGCTTTTGAAGCTGGCAAACTTTTAGGAAATTTTTTAAATAATACTTCAGATTTTGAGAGCAATCAATTGATAGATGTAATTCCTAATTTTCATGATATGTCTTTTAGGTATTCTCAATATGAAAATGCATTAAAAAATGCATCAAATGTTAGATTACAAAATGCTGAAAAATACACAAAACTAGTTGCAGATTTAAAAGAAGAAATGCACATTTTACAACATTTAAAAGAAGCTGGAGAAATACCAACAAGAGTAACACATAATGATACAAAAATTTCCAATTCTCTTTTTGATAAAAACAACAAAGGTATTTGCATGATTGATACAGATACTGTAATGCCAGGAATTATACATTATGATTTTGGTGATGCAATAAGAACAATCTGTAACACAGCTACAGAAGATGAAAAGAATTTAGAAAAAGTAACGTTTAATCTAGAATTTTATGAAGCTTACAAAAAAGGATTTTTAGAAGAAACGAAAGCATCTTTATCAGAAATAGAGTTAAAGTATTTACCATTAGCTGCAAAAACAATGATTTTTATAATGGCACTTCGTTTTTTAACAGATTACTTAAATAACGATGTGTATTATAAAACAATCTACCAAGATCATAATTTAGACAGGGCAAAAAATCAATTTAAATTAATAGAAAGTTTTTATAAAAAGATGCTCTAAAATTGAAAAATAAATTGAAATATCAACTAAACAAATAAAAATGCAACAAAAAAACAATACGACAGCAATCATCATTATTGCAAGTTTATTTTTCATATTTGGTTTTGTAACTTGGATAAATGGAGCATTAATTCCGTTTATGAAAACCATTAACGAACTAACAGATGCCCAATCTTATTTAGTGGCATCTGCAAGTTATATTTCTTTTGTGGTGATGGCTTTGCCAGCATCTTATATTTTAAATAAGATAGGCTATAAAAAAGGGATGTCTTTAGGATTAATTATTATGGGAATTGGAGCTTTGGTTTTTATCCCAGCAGCAGAAGCAAGAACGTATTGGGTTTTTCTAGCAGGTATTTTTATTCAAGGATTAGGAATGACGATTTTACAAACAGCCTCAAATCCATACATTACCATTTTAGGACCCATAGAAAGTGGTGCCAAAAGAATTGCTATTATGGGAATTGCGAACAAAACTGCAGGCGCTTTAGGATCATTAATTTTCGGAGCTATTTTATTATCTGGAATTGATGACACCAAAGAAAAATTAGCAGGTGCAACTTTAGAGGAAAAAAATGTGCTTTTAGATACCATGGCTGATAGCGTTTTTATGCCTTATATAATAATGGCAATAGTGCTATTTATATTAGGAGTTTTAATTAGAAAAGCACCTTTACCAAATGTAGATGTTGAAGAAAATGAAGTGATTGAAGAAGGTAAAACAGCAAAAACTAGTATTTTTCAATTCCCAAATTTATGGTTGGGTGTTTTAGCACTTTTTGTTTATGTTGGTGCAGAGGTTATTGCTGGTGATACTATTATCGCTTATGGAATTTCACTTGGTTTTACAGGAGAAGAAGCCAAATATTTTACAACTTATACATTATTAGCAATGGTTGCCACGTATGGTTTGGGGGTTTTCTTAATTCCTAAATATGTAAAACAAAAAACGGCATTAATTATAAGTGCAATTCTGGGGATTATTTTTAGCTTTTGTATCATAAATACTTCTGGCTTTACATCAGTAGCTTTTGTTGCAGCTTTAGGAATTGCAAATGCCTTGGTTTGGCCAGCAATTTGGCCCTTAACATTAGAAGGTTTGGGCAAGTTTACAAAAACAGCCTCTGCATTATTAATTATGGCAATTTCTGGTGGTGCCATTATTCCACCTTTATATGGTAGAATTGTAGATGCCAATAAATCAGAATTAATTGCAAACGGAATTCAAGAAGCAGATGCAATGTCTACAGCATCTACAGAAAGTTATTGGATTTTAATACCTTGTTATGCAATCATTCTCTTTTTTGCAATTTGGGGTCATAAAATTAAAAATTGGAGTAAATAATAGTTTTTAAAAATATATACATGAGCAATTATCACATAAAACATTTAGAGGAATATTATCAAGTATATAGAAAATCGATTCGAGAGCCAGAAAATTTTTGGGCAGAAATAGCAGAAGAGCATTTTTTATGGAGAAAAAAATGGGATAAAGTTTTAGAATGGGATTTTACCAAGCCAGCAATAAAATGGTTTCAAGGCGCGCAATTAAACATTACAGAAAACTGTATTGATAGGCATTTAGGAACAAGAGCCAATAAAACAGCTATTTTATTTGAACCTAATAATCCAGATGAACCAGCACAACATATTACGTATAAACAGTTATCAGAAAGAGTTAATCAATTTGCGAATGTTTTAAAAGAACAAGGCGTAAAAAAAGGCGATAGAGTTTGTATTTATGTGCCCATGATTCCTGAATTGGCCATTGCCACATTAGCCTGTGCAAGAATTGGTGCGATTCATTCTGTTGTTTTTGCAGGCTTTTCAGCAGCAGCATTGTTTTCTAGAATTAACGATTCTGACTGTAAAATAGTCATTACAAGTGATGGCTCTTTTAGAGGGAAAAAATCAATCGATTTAAAAGGCATTGTAGATGAAGCTTTAGAAGATTGTGCAGGAGTTAAAACAGTTTTGGTTGTAAAAAGAATCAATTCTGACATCCATATGAAAGAAGGAAGAGACCAATGGTTACAACCTTTGCTAGACAAAGCATCTAAAGAATGTGTAGCAGAAACGATGGAAGCAGAAGATCCTTTATTTATTTTATACACCTCTGGTTCTACAGGAAAACCCAAAGGAATGGTGCATACCACTGCTGGGTATATGGTGTATAGTGCCTATACTTTTAAAAACGCGTTTCAATATCAAGAAAATGATGTGTATTGGTGTACAGCAGATATAGGTTGGATCACTGGACACTCATACATCGTTTATGGACCTTTGGCCAATGGAGCCACCACAGTTTTGTTTGAAGGCGTACCAAGTTATCCCGATTTTGGTCGTTTTTGGGAAATTATACAGAAGCATAAAGTAACTCAATTTTATACAGCACCCACAGCCATTAGAGCTTTGGCAAAACATGGAACAGAATTGGTGGATCAATATGATTTATCAACCTTAAAAGTTTTAGGATCTGTTGGAGAACCGATTAATGAAGAAGCTTGGCATTGGTATAATGATACGATTGGGAAAAAGAAAAGTCCGATTATAGATACTTGGTGGCAAACAGAAACTGGTGGCATTATGATCACCCCAATTCCTTATGTAACTCCAACAAAACCAACCTATGCAACCTTGCCTTTTATAGGAGTTCAGCCTGCTTTAATGGATGAAAATGGACAAGAATTAAAAGGAAATCAAGTTGAAGGAAGATTGTGTATAAAATTTCCTTGGCCAAGTATGGCAAGAACTATTTGGGGCAACCACCAACGTTATAAAGAAACGTATTTTTCTGCTTACGAAAACATGTATTTTACAGGAGATGGCGCTTTAAGAGATGAAGTTGGGTATTATAGAATTACGGGTAGAGTAGATGATGTAATTATTGTTTCTGGGCATAATTTAGGAACTGCACCTATTGAAGATGCTATTAATGAACATCCTGCAGTAGCAGAATCTGCGATTGTTGGTTTTCCACATGACATTAAAGGAAGTGCATTGTATGGCTATGTAACTTTAAAAGATATTGGAGAAAGTAGAGATCACAATAATTTAAGAAAAGAAATTAACCAATTAATTACAGACAGAATTGGACCGATTGCAAAACTAGATAAAATTCAATTTTCTGAAGGCTTACCAAAAACACGTTCAGGAAAAATTATGCGACGTATTTTACGCAAAATAGCGTCTAACGAAATGGATAATTTAGGTGATATTTCTACGTTGTTAAACCCTGAAGTTGTGGAGAATATTATTGAAAATAAATTGTAGGAATTAAGCGTTTAAAACTATAAAATCTAACAATTTTGCAGCCAACTTTGCAGTAGAATTATCGATATCAAAATCTGGATTTAATTCAGCAATATCACAAGAAATCACCTTTTTACTCTGGAATAGAAAGGTGAGTACTTGATATACAAAATTTGGAGCATAACCAAGTGAAGAAGGAGCGCTTACTCCAGGAGCAAAAGCAGAGGAAAATCCATCTAAATCTATAGTGATATATAGGTAGTCTACTTTTTCAATAAATGAATTTAAGTTGTTTTTTAGGTCGATATTAAACGTTTCACATTCAAAATTAGAAACAAAAGAAACATTATTTTTAGATGCAATTTCAAATAATTCTTTCGTGTTTGATTGTTGTTGAATGCCAATAGCAAAATAACTTGCATTTTTATTTTCTGATAAAATTTGATTGAAAGGAGTTCCTGAATTTGGTTGGTTTTCAACTTTTCTTAAATCAAAATGTGCATCAAAATTTATAATTCCGATGTTGTTTTTTGTTGAATTTTTTAAGGCATTTTTAATTCCGTTAAAGTTTGCAAAAGCAATATCATGTCCGCCACCAATTGCAATTGGTAAAACCTTATTAGAAATTAATTCTGATATAATTTTTGAAAGTCCTTTTTGACAATCTTCTAATTTTTCATCTAAACAAATAATATCACCAAAATCTGTAACTTTTTTATTAAAATGAATTGGAAGTTTCCCTAATTGATTGCGTACGTTTTTTGGGCCTTTTCTAGCACCAATTCTACCTTGATTTCTTTTTACACCTTCATCACAAACATACCCAATTAAACCAATATTCGTTTTATTTTCGAAAAGAGAATCTTCAATATTAGCAGCTGAAATTTCTTGATACCAATATTGATTTTCAAGAGCAGTTTTTCTACCAGAATAATTATTTATATCACCAGCTTTATAAGTAACTTTTAAATCTTTAAAAAATTCCATTTTTATGATTTTTTAATTTCGATTCCTTTTAAAAAAACTTTTTCAATACAATGGTTTCCAAAAGAATAAGGAATAAAGTTGTACGAATTTATTTCTTTAGTTAAAATTAGGTTTGCGAGTTTTCCTTTAGTTATAGAGCCCACTTTTTCTAGTAAATTCATTGCATAAGCTCCGTTAATTGTAGCGGCATTTATAGCTTCTTCGGGTGTCATTTTCATTTTTATACAAGCTGTAGAAACTACAAAGTTCATGTTTCCAGAAGGTGTAGAACCAGGATTATAATCTGTAGCTAAGGCTAAAGGTAAACCTGCTTCAATCATTTTTCTAGCTGGAGTATAAGGAATGCTTAAAAAATAAGAGCAGCTTGGTAAGGCAACAGGCATTGTTTTGGTGTTTTTTAAAACTTCAATATCTTCAGTTCTCATTTCTTCTAAATGATCTACTGATAAAACATTGTTATCAACCCCGGCTTTAATTCCTCCAATTGCAGTAAATTGATTCACATGAATTTTGCCAACTAAACCATGTTTTTTACCTGCTTTTAAAATTTGCTGAGTATCATCCACAGAAAAATAACCTGTTTCACAGAAAATATCTATAAAATCTGCTAAGTTTTCTTTTTCAATTGTTGGTAGAATATCATCAATAAGCATTTGTAAATAGCCGCTTTTATTATTTTTATATTCTGAAGGTAAAGCATGAGCACCTAAAAAAGTGGCTTTTATTTCTAAGAAATAATTTTCTTTTAGTTTTTCTATAACACGTAACATTTTTAGTTCTGCATCTTTAGTTAAGCCATAACCAGATTTAATTTCTACAGCTCCAGTACCTAATTGAATAATTTCTTCTAAGCGAATTTTACTTTGGTTGTATAAATCTTCTTCAGAAGTTTGTTGTAACTTCTTAGCTGAATTTAAAATTCCACCACCATTTTTAGCAATTTCAGCATAAGACAATCCATTAATTCTATCTACAAATTCATCTTCTCTATTGCCTGCATACACTAAATGTGTGTGTGAATCACACCAAGAAGGTAAAATCATTTTTCCTGTTGCATCAATGGTTTTAATGTCAATTTCAGGACATTTTCCCATAATTCCATAGTCAGAAATTATTCCATCTTTAACTAATAAAAAGGCATTTTTAATAGTTGGTAAAATGCTCATTTCTTTTCCTGAAAGAAAATTTACAGAGCTTTCTCTAACCTGAATTAATTCTTTAATATTTTTAAAAAGTACATTCATTAAAACAGGTTTTTTAATATGTTTTCTTCTACTAAGTTAGGTAAAGTAATTTTTAGATTTGGTGTTCTTTCCATTTCTCTTTTAATTGCAAAAATTGCTTCATCATTTCTAGCCCAACTTCTTCTTGCGATTCCATTATTTACATCATAGAAAAGCATGTTTTTCAATTTTACTTCGGCTTCTTTTGTTCCATCTAATAACATTCCAAAACCACCATTGATAACTTCTCCCCAACCAACACCACCACCATTATGAATAGAAACCCAAGTTGCACCTCTAAAACTGTCTCCAATTACATTATGAATTGCCATATCTGCTGTAAATTTACTTCCATCGTAAATATTAGAAGTTTCTCTAAAAGGAGAATCTGTTCCACTAACATCATGGTGATCTCTTCCTAAAATAACGGCGCCAATTTCTCCTTTAGCAATGGCATTATTAAACGCTTCAGCAATTTTAATACGTCCTTCTGCATCTGCATATAATATTCTTGCTTGCGAACCAACCACCATTTTATTAGATTTTGCATTTTGTATCCAAGTGATGTTGTCTTGCATTTGAAGTTTTATTTCTTCTGGAGATTTTTCCATTAATTCCTGCAAAATACTTGCTGCAATTTCATCAGTTTTATCTAAATCTTCAGAATTTCCAGAAGCACAAACCCATCTAAAAGGACCAAAACCATAATCGAAACACATAGGTCCTAAAATATCTTGTACATAAGAAGGGTATTTAAAATCGATATTATTTTTTGCCATAACATCTGCACCTGCTCTAGAAGATTCTAGTAAAAAAGCATTTCCGTAATCGAAGAAATAAGTACCTTTTTTAGTATGATTATTGATAGCTTTTGCATGCCTTCTTAAAGATGCTTGTACTTTTTCTTTAAATAATTCGGGATTTTCTCTAATTAGAATATTAGATTCTTCGTAAGATAAATCTGCAGGATAATAACCTCCTGTCCAAGGAATATGAAGCGATGTTTGATCAGAACCAATATGAATGAAAATATTTTCTTCGTCAAATTTTTCCCAAACATCAATAATATTTCCAATAAATGCTATGGAAACAACTTCGTTATTTTTTTGGGCTTTTAATGTTCTTTCAACTAAAACATCAATGTCATCAATTAAAACATCTACCCAACCTTGTTGATGTCTTTTTGTGGCTGCGTTTCTATTCACTTCTGCGCAAATAGTAATACAGCCAGCAATATTTCCTGCTTTTGGTTGTGCACCACTCATGCCACCTAAACCTGCTGTTAAAAATATTTTTCCATTCGGATTTTCACCTTTTTGTAATATTTTTCTAAAAGCATTCATTACTGTTATTGTGGTTCCATGTACAATTCCTTGTGGACCAATATACATAAATGAACCAGCCGTCATTTGACCATATTGAGTTACGCCTAAAGCATTCATTTTTTCCCAATCGTTAGGTTTTGAGTAATTAGGAATCATCATTCCGTTAGTTACCACAACTCTTGGTGCATTTTTAGAAGAAGGAAATAAACCCATAGGATGACCAGAATATAAATGCAATGTTTGTTCTTCTGTCATAATTGCCAAATATTGCATCACCATAAGGTATTGTGCCCAATTTTGAAAAACAGCACCATTTCCTCCATAGGTAATTAGTTCTTCTGGGTGCTGTGCAACATCAGGATTTAAGTTATTATGAATCATTAGCATAATTGCTGCAGCTTGTTGTGTTTCTGCAGGATATTCTGTAATTGCTCTTGCAAATATTTTATAATTTGGTTTAAAACGATACATGTAAATTCTACCAAATTCTTTCAGTTCATTAGCAAACTCGATTGCTAATTCTTGATGCCATTCTTTTGGAAAATAACGTAAAGCATTTTTTATTGCTAATTGTTTTTCTTCAATAGATAGAATATCTTTTCTTTTTGGTGCTCTATTAGCATCTTTTGAATATGTTTTTTTTGCAGGTAATATTTTTGGAATTCCTTGTAGAATTTGCTCTTTAAATGTCATGATTAATTATATTTTACAATTAATTTTTTAGTTTTTACCAATTGAATCATATTGTGAATATCATCCTTTAAAAGCCTGTCATCTTCTAACTTATCAACTTCCTCTCTAATAATTGAGTGATTTTTTTCTATGATTTCAGAAAAAGTATTTGGTCTTCGAAATTCTAAAGCTTGTGCAGCGTACATTAATTCTATGGCTAGTATTTTTTCTAAATTCCCTAAAATTTGATTAAATTGTCTACCAGAAATACTTCCCATAGAAACATGATCTTCTTGCCCTAAAGAAGTAGGAATACTATCTGCAGAAGGAGGAAAGCACAAAGATTTATTTTCTGTAACTAAAGCTGCAGTGGTATATTGTGGTATCATAAAACCAGAATTTAAACCACCACTTTTTGTTAATAATCTTGGTAAACCGTATTTTCCTTCTAGTAATAAATAACAACGTCTGTCTGCAATGTTTCCTAATTCTGATGCTGCAATAGAACAATAATCTAAAGCCATTGCCAATGGTTGTCCGTGAAAATTACCACCAGAAATTGCCTCAGTTTCACTTAAAACAATTGGGTTGTCTGTAACAGAATTCATTTCTATTTCTGCTAATTCTAATAAATGATAAAATGCATTTCTAGATGCACCATGAACTTGTGGAATGCAACGCATAGAATATGGATCTTGCACACGTTCGCAGTTTTCATGAGAAGTAATGTTTTGAGAATCTTTAAAAAGGTTTCTCATTCTTTCTGCTACTTTAATACTTCCTTTAAAAGGCCTAATTCTATGTAGTTCTTCTCTAAATGGCGAAGAACTTCCTTTGTAACCTTCAATACTCATAGCGCCAGAGATATCTGCTAAATCTAATAAGTATTCCATTTTTAGAAGACCAGTAATTGTGTGTGCTAATATAAATTGAGTTCCGTTTATTAAACCTAAACCTTCTTTTGCTTGCAATTCTAAAGGTTTTAAATTATGTTTTTCTAAAATTTCTTTAGCTGAAAATATTTCATTTTTAACCCAAAAATCACCCTCACCAATTAAAGGCAAAAATAAATGAGAAAGTGGTGCTAAATCTCCAGAAGCACCAACAGAACCTTGTTCTGGAACCGTTGGTAATAAATTATTTTCGATAAAATAAATAATGCGCTCTATCAATTCTAGTCTAACACCAGAAAAACCTTGGCAAAGTGCGTGTACTTTACAAATCATCATTAATTTAGATAATTGTTTATCTATATTGTTGCCTACACCAACTGCATGTGTAATTAATAAATTTTTTTGAAGTTGATTTGTTTCTTCTGGTGAAATTTGTACATCACATAAAGGCCCAAAGCCAGTGTTGATGCCATAAACTACCTTGTCGTTTTTGGTGATTATTTCTACTTTCTTTCTGCAAGAAATTATTTTTTCTTTGGCTTCATTATTAATAATAGCTTTTAAATTACCATTAGCTATTTCTTGTACTTTATAAAGTGTAAGCTGATCTATTCCGTATTTGAACATTATTTCTATATAAATTGAGTCTTAACAAAGTTATAATTACTTTTGATGCTTATTAATATTGTTTATTGTAGTAATTAATAACTATGAGTTATCAAATAGAGTTAAGACATATACGTTATTTTTTAGCAGTTGCTGAAGAATTACATTTTAGAAAAGCTGCTGAGAAGTTGTTTATTTCTCAACCAGGATTAAGTAGGCAAATTAAATTATTAGAAGAAGAGTTGGGTGTTGTGTTATTTGAAAGACATAATAGAAAAGTGGTTTTAACAAAGGTTGGAGAGTATCTTAAAACGGAGTTTTCGCTTCAATTAAAAACACTTTCTCACACTTTAGACAATGCCAAATTATTGCACGATGGAAAAAAAGGGGAATTAAAAATTGGTTACGTTGGTTCTGCAATGCAAGATGTTATTCCTAATTTATTGCTGAGTTTCGAGAAGAATCATCCAGATATTTTATTTAATTTAAAGGAAATAGACAACCAAAAACAAATTGAAGATTTACTTTCTTTTTCTTTAGATGTTGGGTTTGTGCGTTTAGAAAGAGTTCCTAGAAATTTAGATATAAAAGTAATACTGAAAGAGAATTTTTGTTTGGTATTACCAGAGAATCATTTAATAAATGAAGATAATTTTAAAAGTTTAAAACAATTTAAAGAAGATTCATTTATTTTATTTGATTCAAAATACAGCGCTTCTTACTATGAAAAAGTAATGCAAATTTTTGATGATTGTTGTTTTACACCTTTAGTGTCTCATAATACCATTCACTCTAGTTCTATTTTTAAGTTGGTAGAAAACGGTTTTGGAATTTCTATTATACCAAAATCTTTGGCGAAAAAAAGAGGTTATAAAATTAAATTTATTGAGTTAGAGATGATTTCTCAGAAAACAACACTTTCTGTAATTTGGAACAAAAAAAATACAAATCCTATTTTAAATGATGTTTTGAAATTACTTTAAATATTACTTTAAATATTACTTTAAAATAGAATTATAAAAGTTAATTTTTATAAATCGCTGGCGATATAACTATATAAAAATGAAAAACCTTTGAAAATCAATTGATTTTCAAAGGTTTTAGTACTCAAGGTGGGAATCTCGATTGTTTTTTATTTAATTGTTTTTCAGTGCATTAGTCGTTTTTAAATTCAATAGGTAACCGAATGGATCACTTATTATTTAGTTTTCTATGTATTCTTTTACTATATCTATCTGAATCCCAGAATATTCAGAAAATTCATTGATTGTAATAAACTGATAAGACTCCTTTCCTAAAAAGTCTTTTATTTCTTGTAATAACTTACGTCCATAGCGTTCACTACGCCCTGTGATGCGCTGAATGTCTTTTGGGTATATACAAGCTCTTTTTAAATTCATCATACAGTATCTATGCTTTATCCATACTTGAAACATAGACTATCATTTTAGGATTATTTTGGTTGTATCGGTATAGATTGTTTTTTCTGGAATGCCTCTTTTTTCAATACGCTATAAAGTTACGTGATTTGATATCGTAATCAAAAAAATATAATGATATGGCAAAACAAACAGGAATTATTAAATTAAAAGGAACCATAGGAGGGATCTCTTTTTATAAAACAGGAGACGGACATTTGGCTCGTGAAAAAGGAGGTGTGGATAAAAGTAGAATTCAGAATGACCCCGCTTTTCAAAGAACGCGTGAAAATGGTTCTGAATTTGGAAGAGCTGGTAGAGGTGGTAAAGTATTGCGAAATGCAATTCGTGTGCTTTTGCAAAATGCAAAGGACAAACGTGTGGTTTCTCGTTTGACAAAAACATTGGTGGCTATTACTAAAACAGATACCACAAATGAAAGGGGTTTAAGAACACTCCAAGATGGTGATTTAAGCTTGTTAGAAAACTTTGAATTCAATTTGAATGGAAAGTTAGGAGCTACTTTATTTGCAGCTTATACGAAAGCTTTTGATAGAGTTACTGGAGAAGCAACTTTGGATATAGCAGTATTTTCACCAACAATTAGAATTGCAGCACCTAATGGTACTACCCATTTTAAAGTAGTAATGGGAACATCGGAATTGGATTTTGAAAATGAAACCTCAACTTTTGAGAATGACGAAACCGCTATTCTACCGTATACTGCTGCGGATACAGCACCGATTGCTTTGTCTGCAACTATTACTGCAAATTCAACTTTACCAGTTGTACAAGTATTAGGAATTGAGTTTTATCAAGAAGTAAATGGACAAATGTATGCCCTAAAAAATGGTGCTTATAATGCTTTGTCTGTTGTGATTGTAGATACTCCATAAATATGGAATTGATACTGGAAAGAAGTTATTTTAAGGAGGGTACCAACGGTGCTCTCTTTGCTTCTGAAAAATCTCAAAATAGATTTGTTTGTCAGACTATTGAATTGCCTTGGCAGAATAATCAGCGAAGTATTTCTTGCATACCGGAAGGGAAATATGAGTTGATTGCTCGTACATCAGTAAAGTTTAAAAAGCATTTTATTCTGAAAGATGTGGAAAACAGAAGTCTGATTCTACTTCATCCAGCAAACAATGCCAAAAGAGAATTGAGAGGTTGTATTGCCCCTGTATTACATCTCTCTGGTATTGGAAAAGGATTGTATTCACAAAGAGCTTTGGATAAGTTGCGTTTTCTTATCGATCGTGCTTTAGAAAATAAAGAACGCATTTTTTTAACTATTAAATCATCAAATTATGAATATTGTAGAACGTTATAAAAAACCAACTCCAAGCTTTTTTAAGACTCTGAGAAATATAGGGATTGCATTGGCTGCCGTTGGTGGAACTATTTTGGCAGCACCCATTGCTTTACCAGGAATTGTATTGACTGTTGGAGGCTATTTAGCGGTAGCTGGATCTGTAGTGACTACTGTAAGTCAAGCAGTGGTGTCTGACGATAAAAACGAACAAAAAGATGCTATTAAATGATGTTCAAATAAAATCAGGTGTTGTTGGAGGCACCTTGCTCTCCACAGTTTTTACCATTAGTTTAGACGATGTGCTTTTTACGATTATTATGGCTGTTATTGGAGCTGTAGTGAGTTTTTTTGTTTCTGCTTTTTTAAAGCGATTGTCTTCTAAAAACCGAAAAAAGAAAACCTAGCTTATATAGGCTAGGTTTTTTAAAAAAAGTGTGTGAATCTGATTTGCTGCGTTTTTAAGCACAGTTTTTTTAGTAGTTTCTTCGATTTTCCCATTGGTATCTGTCATTGTCTTTCATCGATGTATTCCACTTCGCCAAATCTGAAAGCATAGTCTCAATTTTCTTTTTGTCTAGCCAAGTACCATTTACAAATACGCCTTGAATTTTTCTTGTATTTTTGATGTTCTCTAATGGGTTTTTATCTAATAATAAAAGGTCAGCGTATTTTCCAACTTCGATAGTTCCTACTTTATGGTCTATTCCTAACCATTGAGCAGGCAGTCGCGTAGCAGAAGCTAAAACTTGTTCATTGGTCATACCATAAGCAGCCAATAACTCTAGTTCATCCTGTAGTGAAAAACCTGGCACAATACCGGGAATACCTGCGTCTGTACCCGCAACTATTGGAACTTTTGCTTCATTAAACGCCTTAATTAGTTTTTCTTGAAAGTCAATTAAATTGTCGACGCGAGTAATAAACTCAGGACTTGTTTGGTTGTAATAGAAATTTGAATTTACCCATCTGTTGCTTATGAGTGGATACACATATTTAAGTGTTTCTGAATTTCGAACACTATCCACTGAACGCAGTTGCTTTCCAATCCAAATCATAGTGGTTAGGGAACTGGTAAGCCAAGTGTTATTTTTTTTTGCTAATTGGGCAAAGTACTCTGCATCTTCTACAGTAAAATCTTTGGAATGCTTGCTGTATTCTTCTGCGTGAGCAACCAAACCAAAATTAGGCACAAAAACCTCTTCAAGATTGCCTTTAAATACATCTGGTATATGTCCAACAACTTTTAAGCCTTGTTTTTCCGCTTCATCAACAATCGCTTTAAAAGTTTCAGCATTTAAGAAAGAATATACCTTAATAAAATTATAGCCATTAGCTTTTGCGATTCTTACTGCCTGTCTTCCTTGTTCAGGAGTATTTACTTTTTTGCCATTATCTCCGCCGTCAATTAAAGGCGCCAAAGCCATACGAGGTCCAATTACTTTTCCTTCAATAATTTCATTTCTTTGTGCAAAATGTTCTATTCTCGAATCGAGATCAAAAATTGTAGTAACACCATTTGTAATAAACGGCACCATTACATCTTGCGTATTTAAAAAGTAATTAGCTCCTTCAGTCGGCTTATTTTCTTTAAAGTTTATATCTGTAATGCTATGAACGTGCATATCAATAAGACCCGGAATTAGCCATTTTCCTGTTCCGTCTATTACATTTGAATCCTTTGGAAGGGTATCATTAATTGAAATAATTTTTTGATTTTGGATTACAACAGTTGCACTTTTGATGACCTCATTATTATTTTCTGTCATCGGAATTACATTCACATTTTTTATGACGTAAGTGTCGAATTCTTGTTGATTTTCTTCTTTTGTTTTATTTGAAGTAGGATTTGCACAACCATAGGCAATTAGTGTTATTAACAGCAATATAATTTTCAGATAATATTTCATTGAGTTCGATTTATTTATATACGTTTTTGTTGCCAAACGGTATTAGTTACATTTTTTATATCAATATTTTCTTCTATTTTTCCATTTGTACTTCTCTTTCATTGAAGTATTCCAATGAGCTAATTCCGATAGCATTTTATCAATCTTATTTCTATCAACCCAAGTTCCGTTTGCAAAAACTCCGCTTATTTTTCGTGTATTTTGAATATTTTCAAGAGGATTTGCATCTAATAACAGAAGATCAGCATATTTACCAACTTCAATTGTTCCGACAATTTCATTAATTTTTAACCATTCAGAAGGCAGTCTCGTAGCTGATATTAACGCTTCCTCATTTGTTAGGCCAGCATCAACTAACAACTCAAGCTCGTCGTGTAGTGCAAAACCCGTTACCACTCCTGAAACTCCTGCATCAGTTCCTGCTACCATTGGAACTCCAGCTTCCCTAAAAGCCACCACCATTTCTTTGTGGAATACAATCAGGCTGTCTAAGTAATTGATAAATTCAGGACTGGAATGTTTGTGATAATTGTTTGAATGCAACCATTTGTCTTGCAAAAGTGGATGTACATATTTTAAAGATTCCATTGAAGCAATTGAGTCAAGTGATTGCACTTGGTCTCTAATTTTGACAATTGCAATCAAGTTTGGAGTTAGCCAGGTGTTATTCTCTTTTGACAATTGAGCAAAATATTGAGCCTCTTTTTTTGTCTTGGGTTGATTTCTTATCTGTTTTGAAAATTCTTCAGCATGTGCAACTAATCCAAAATTTGGAATAAAAGCCTTTTCTGTTTTTCCTTTGAATGCATCTGGTATATGACCCACAACTTTAAGACCTTGTTTTTGAGCTTCATCTACAACTGCTTGAAAAGACTCCATATTTAAACTAGAATATGCTTTAACGAAGTTGTACCCTTCTGCTTTTATACTTCGTACTGCCTGTCTTGCATCTGAAGCAGTGTTTACAGTTCTTCCACCATTATTTGGATCTCCACCATTTATCATAGGTGCTATTGCCATTCGAGGGCCAATCACTTTTCCTTTTGTAATTTCATTTCTTTGTGCAAAATGCTCAACTCTTCCTCCAAGTTCAAATATGGTTGTTACCCCATTTACGATGTATGTTGTCATCACATCTTGGGTGTCCATAAAAAATGTTGCTCCTTGAGTAGGTGTGTTTTCTCTGAAATTTAAATCGGCATTGGTATGGACATGCATATCTATAAGACCTGGGATTAACCATTTGCTTGTTCCGTCAATTATTTTCGCACCATTGGGAATTGACTCATTGATTGATAAAATTTTCTTGTTTTCAATGACTACTGTTGCATTTTCAATGAGATTGTTTTCAATAGTCATTGGAATGATATTTACATTCTTGATTGCAAAAAGGGATTGTTTTTGAACTACTTGATCTTTTGGTTTGTTTTCAGTTGAATTTGAACACCCGTAAAAAGTAAAGACAAATAATAAAATGATAAGGTTCAAATATTTAAAATAGTTCATTAGTGTTTTTTTAAAAGACTAATCAATATGCAAATTGTTACAATTTTCTTTTGTATTTACACTGTTTTTTAAATTGTGCCTCACCTGTTTGTGTTTTGATTAGTTGCTTGGTTGAGCAAGAAAGTTAGCAAATAAAAACCGAAAAGAATATCCGTTAAGATTTTTATAGGCAAGATTGAACTAGCAATTAATTTTATATGGCTTGTTTGTACCCTGTGCTTTTTATTTTATTTAATAGAAAAACAGGGAATAACATCTTCTTCGAAGTAAGGCTTTTGATTTGCCCAAAACATATAATCTACCTTTAAAAAATCTTTTGCAAAACCATGTAACATTGGAACAAGGTTCTTTCTATTCTTTTTACCGTTGTCTTTATTTTCTTCATAATCTTTATCAGCACCCGTTTTACTGATATAATTTCCATCCTGAATCGCAATTCCAAGAGGAACTGTAAATTTTCCTTCGTGCATTTGTGAAAGAGCATGATTTAATTGCCCTTTTCTAGTAACCATTAAATCAGGTTCACCAAGTCCTACACCAATATCTTCGCCGTATTTGTATATGCTTTTTAGATACCCTTTGTCGTTAAATGGCAACCATTCTCCAGGCATAAAATTGGCATATATCATCGTTGTTACATCTGGAAATGCTTTTTTAACGGCTGACATATTGCTTTTAATCCCTTGAAGATAAGCTATTTCTGAAAAGCTAGAATCTATCTTACTATTAACTCCAATTGCTGTCTCTTGAAGATTAATTCCTTCAATTTTCTTATTAAATTCGTTTCCTAATGCCATAAGTAACATTGCAAAACGTTCTTGAACTTTTTTATTCCATCTTTTAGCTGTCCATCCTTCAGGTTCGCCATCGTCATTATATTGAAAAACTGCACCTCCATCATATTCGTTGGTTAACAAATAATTCGGAACAGCTTTATATCTTTTGTCAAACGTTACATCTTGTAACTGAATGAAAAGTTTTTTCCCGTATCTACTTAAATAAGCTATATCTTCTTCAATAACCGAAAAATTGTATTGATCTTTTTCAGACTCTAATTCTTTCCAAGAATACATTATTTGCGCTCCTTGAAATCTTGAAGAGAAAAGCAAAGGGTGATTTTTTATAGACGCTCTATCTCTTGAAAAATAAACGAAGTGGCTTATACTATCTTGAGGTATTGGGCAAGTGAGATTTAAATATTTTTCATATGGATTTTTCCAATTTTGTGCATTTATTGGTAAACATAGAAATAATGATAGAATTGAAATAAAAAATTGTTTTTTTATCATAAAGTGAGTCTGTTACTGCATTGGGTACAAGGGTTCATATAAGAATAGAGCCGATTTCGGGACTCATTCTTTTCAAATTACAAGAAAGTTGAAGAGGGATACAATCCTTGAATATATTGCTATCATGACTATTATTTTTATACATTATTATGTGCTGCCTATTTATTAGTTGTCATTCCTTTTCTTAATCCTCTTTCATTACCACTGACTACAATTGTACCTTTAAATAACTTCATATTCGTTAAAGAAAGATTACTTGGCAAGCCGTTGCTATAGGATTGCCAAGTTTCATAATCACTATTTTTTCTGTAAACTCCATCCCATTGGCCAGCAAAAACTGAATTGCCATTTTTAATTACATTAAACGTATATAATTCTTTTGGTAAGCCTTTTTGTAAACTTTGCCAAGTAGCCCCTTTGTCAGTTGAAAAGAGTAATTCATTATATGTCATTGCATAAATATGTTTGTCGTCTGAACTAATATTGTGTAGGGTATAATCTGACAGTACCTTCTTCCAATCTTTCTGTCCAATAGGAGAAGTAAATGCACCTTGAGTTGTGCCAATGTATGTGTTTCCATCAAATTCTGTAATCCCATTTACTTGCATAGTATTATTAGCAAATTCATTTTCCCAAATAGTATTATTTGCTCTTAAAGAAAATAAACCAGCATTTGTGCCCACAAATAACTTTTGTCCTATATTTTGAAATCTTCTAATCGTTAAATTGTCTAGTCCCTCATTTATTTGCTCCCAATGTTCACCCATATCTTTTGTATAATATACTCCACCCAATTGGGTTCCTACGTAAATATTATTTTTTAATAAGGCTATTGCAGTAGGATTGTTTTCTAGTATTACTTTCTCAGTTTGTATGCTTTTCCAAGAGTCATTCTGAAAATCGAATGTATATACGCCCTTTGCTTTTGATAAAATTCCAATTGTATTTTCATTCGTTGCAATGGAACTAATGGTTGTTGATTCAGGAAGACCCTTATTTTTATTTATCCAAGTTTCTCCATTATTGTCTGAAAAATAGACTGCCTCCGGTCGGTTTTTCAATTCAAGAATATCAATCAGTTCAACTTCGTACAATAGGGTAGAGTCGGGATGTGGGAAATTATGTTCCCCTTTTCTTTTACTTAATTTTGGTGGAACGATTAATTTTTTTATTTCACCTATTTTCATTCCAACTAATGTTTCATCTACTCCTGCGATTGCCTGACTTCCACCAACTAAAACTTTAACAGGATTTGGTAAAGTCCTCGAATCAAAAAGTAACGAATCATTCATATATGACATTGTTTCGTGTATGAGTACCTCTTGTCCAACTTTTGCCGACTCTCCGTTTCCTTCTTTCAGAATTTTATATTCGAGTCCCGTTGATGTTTTGGTAAAGCTTTCATCTTTGGCTTTTTTGTTTGAGTTACAATTTAAAGCAATCACACTTAAAAAAAGTAATATCAAAAAGTTTGAATTCATATTAGGATGTATATTCATCGATTGTCATTTTTTTAGGTTGCACATTATGTCTAATTATTATCCGTGAGCTGGACTTTTCATTTTTTTTACTAAACTCCCTGGTTGTATTCATCATTATAAATATCTCGAGGAGCTTATAGGAATCGTATAAGTTATCTGTTTTACTCTATTTTTTTATGTATCAGCTTAAATCGTTCTTGTCGTGGAGTGCCTATGCCTGTCCAAATGGTTGTATTGCCATCGAAAGCTATTTTCCACTCACTATCATCACCTTCTAATTTGCTGTCTAAAAATAAAATTAACTTTTCTGGATCTAATTCCCAGTTTCCATCATTATATCCATGGGGATCACCATCGCTTTCAAATGAGCCATTTCTGTTAAATTTGATCCACCTATTATTTTTTGGGTTCATTTTATTGGTTATATCCTTTTCACCATCATAAACCTTGGTCATTGTCCATTTGCCTATCAGTTGCTTCTTTGGAGCTTGATTGTTTGCACATGAAAATAATCCTGTTATCAAAATTACAAAAGAAATAATTCTATTTTTAGTCATATAATTATTGTATTAAAATGTGAGTAATTATTATTGTCAGTTTCCATCGGAATTTATTTTAAACTATTGTGGAACTGGGGTTGTATTTTCTTCTGCCACTTTCAAAAACTTATAACCTTTCTCTTTTTTGCATAAGTTTTGAGAAAAAAGTAACACTATTGTTCAATTCTTTTTTCATTTTTTAATTAAAATATTGACTATTTTTTGTGCTAATTGCATTTCTTGAGTTTTGTTTCCTATATTACTTAAGAAACTTATTACGTATTTACCGTTATTGATATTAATTAGCATGGCTTTATACCCTTCTGTACTACCACCATGAATAATGTAGGGTTGCGAAATTTCTAAATTGCCCATTTCACTTTTGTTTTCTCCATCAAAGACTACCCATCCGTAGCCATAACTATATTTTTTATTTATTTCTTTTTGTTGATTTTGCTTCATTAGGTTTAGGGATTCTTTTGTTAGCCAACCGGGGTTATCCATTACTTGTCCCCATCTGTTTAGGTCTGAGGCAGTAGAAAATATCCGTCTACCAAGACTTAAGTCCATGAATAGATTTTGATGCCATTTCCCAGTTTCTTCTTGGTAGTTGTAAGCTTTAGCTATTTGTGAAATAACGACTTCATTTTTGCTTTCAGAAATTGTGTTCTTTAATCCCAAGGGAAGTGTTAATTTTTCCTGCAATATTTTACCAAAAGGCTTTTTGTAAGTTTGCTCTAATATGATGGATATTAAATGATAGGCAAAATTACTGTAATAAAACTGATGGTCAGGCTTGCTTACGGGTTTAATTTTACTGATGAAATTGATATATGATTCATTGGTAAACCGTAAGCGCTTAAAGGTTAAAAAATTGTTTTTCCGTAGTTTTTTATCTATATTATTATAATTGGGTAAACCTGAACTATGGCTCAGCATATGATGTAGTGTGATTTCAGAATGAAAACTTCCTTCGTAAGAAAAGCCTGAAAGTAAATCTACCAATTTATCGTCCAATCTCAACTTTCCTTCTTCTACAGCTTTTAGAACAAGAGCGGCTATCATAGATTTATTTACAGAAGCGATATCGAACTTTACATCTTTTTTAATGAGAATATTCCAACTCCTATCTGCTACACCCAAGTAGTTCTCATAAAGCGTCTTACCTTTTTGAGTAATTACTACTCCTCCATGAAATAGATTCTGTAAATAATGTGCTTTGAAAAGAGAGTCTATTTTTGGATTGTTATTTTGTGTCGTAATAAGAGATGCCTTGCCTTTTTTTTGCTGGCATCCGATAATTGAAATGAATTGAATTACCAAAAATATACTAATTAATATTTTCTTCATTGGTTTTGTTTACTGCTACAAAAATAGAACTCTAAAATATTATTTATTGAAGAAAAGAAAGGTTTAGGGATGAAATTTTCTGATTAGGGATGAAGTACTAGTTAACGGAGGAACTGTTGTTGAAATTTTTTTGAGACTGGGATGTTTTCTCCGTTAATCTCTAAACACACTTTGCTTTTGAATTGTTTTATTGATTGAATGTTGTTCTTATTCACCAAATAACTTCTGTGTGTTCTTTCAATTTCAGTATTAGATTTTAGTTCTTGCTCTAAGACTTTTAGCGGCTTTCGGATGAGATGTGTTTTGCTATTATTTTTTGAGGTATATGAAATAGTGATATAGTTTTCAGAAGACTTAGCAAACAGGAAATCTTGAATCTTAACTTTTAATTGATCTTTACCATTTACAGATTGAAAGGATAAGTAGCTTCCTTCTACGCTTTTTAGTTTTGTTTTGAGGATTAAGTAAAAAGACAAAGGCAACAGCATCATAAGGGGAAACTCTTTAATTATGAGCGAGTATGCTTCAATATTCCATTCCTGCCAATTCCAAAAAAAATTAAACAGTATAAAAATGAATTGAATTCCGAGAATTAGTAAACCTAAATACCATAAAAAAGTATGAATATAACGATTAGTAGTCCACTTGGGTTTAAGCCAAGTTTCGAAAATAGTAAGGTATACAAAAGTTAAAACACCAAAACTCATACTTCTATAAAAGTGAGAATGTCCTGAATAAGATACTCCTTTTTGGATACCATATGCGTCTAAAAAGTATAGGAAATAGAATACAGAAATACCTGAAATAAGACCAAGAAATACTGAAAAGTGCTTGGAAATTCGATTTTTTTTAATAAAGAAATTTCTTATTTGTTGAAATTCTATAATCATTCTGTTAAAACTGTTTTTGATTAGTAAATACTCTGCAATATTTTTTATTGTAACTTTTATAAGCAGTTGTTTTAAATTTTCAAATTCTAATTCGAGAATTTACTAAATTTAAAATAAAAATAGTTTCAGATTTCGGTAATAAATTTCATCATTTTTAATTCTACCAATCTATTATTTTAAGATTTGTTGCTTTAAGCCTTTAATAGCTATGTTTTATATGCGTTGTTCCCCACAGATTTTATTCCGCATTTTGATAGGCTTCCTTTAACCATTTTTTTAGTTCGCTATCAATTTCGCTGACATTCGATAACTTAACTCTGTGTGTACACATTGTTCCAAATGGTCCCGAATTTTCAAGTCTGTCTGTTGTCGGTTTGTCCTTAAATTTTAATCCTAAATCAATTCTTGTTTTTGTTGCAGGTTTTATTAATGCAAACTGCTTTTTTCTGATTATGCTAACGCTTGTCTTTTTTGGCGTGATTGTTACATCTTTGCCAAACTCTTTGACCAAAGTTAAAAGACTTTGGTAAATCGGAAGTAAATTTTCTTTTCCCTCGTATTGATTTTGAACAAGGTCGGTTGGCGTTTTATTTTCTTCTTTTGATAATGCCACAATTGTGTTGGCAAATCCGTGCGTAACATTGTGTTCTTTTTTTAGAAAATTTACAGCTTCTGAATGCTTTGGAAAAGATTTAGTTTTCAAAACTTTTTTCCATTCGCTCAAAGACTTGCCTGTTTTTTCAGGCATATTGTCAATCATTGTTTGTAGTGCATTGTCCATATTATTCCTTTTTTGAATTAGCGTCTGTTTCTAAATACAAAATTAAGTTCATTAATAACTTTTCGTTAGCAGGTATGAAATATTCCATTAGCGAAAGATATTTAGGGTTGTGCTTATATCCAATTCCGTATGATTTTACACTGGTCTTTCCTTTTTCGGTTTCGTCAAAGTAGATTACATTATAAAAGTCTTTTTCCTCTTTTTTCATGAATTCAGGAAAATTGTCAGTTATCTCTGCTTGAAGTGTAATCAACTTCTTGGGAACGTAATTAATAATATGTGTTACGATTGTTGTGCTATCACCAATTATTCCTGTTTTGTTGTAATTGGTTTTTATAAAACCACCAACTTTTAAATCAATTTCTGCGAGAGGAACTGCCCAACTTTCCCAACCTTTTTTCGTTGTGTAAGCATTCCAAACAGAATCGATTGGTGAATTGACTGTAAATTCTTGAATTAAAACTAACTCTGGTGTTTTGGTTGAATCAATTGTTGATACCACTCTTTTTTCTTGTCCGAATGCGAAGGATGTCAAAAAGATTACAAAAAGGATAATCAGTATGTTTTTCATATCGGTTTTCTTTGGTTGTTACGATTTTTTACAAATTGAGGGTAACTTTTAATATACTAATCAATTTTTATTTATTCTCTAGAATCAAACGGATAAAAGAACCTTCTATAATGCTGTACAATTTATAAAAAAAGGAGGTATTGTTTATCATTACTACTTAATTTTAACTATTTGAGATTGATTTACATAAAACATGATTCTAATTTTTAACCCTTCATTTTTTGACAAGCTTATCATGCTTTTAGTGCTTTTGTTTTTCCATCCCAAAAAAAAATCAATGCATCATGATTGTTTAAGGGAGGGTTGCGTGTTTGTGTGCGAAGTTTTCCGAAGGAAAATCAGAAGCTAACAAACGACCAAACGATCTAACTAAAATAAGCAATCTTTTTACACGTCTTAAGTTTGTTTTTTATTTATCAGCTTTTTCATAAACAGTTCATATTAAATTTTAATAAAAATAGTTGTATTTTATGTTAGAAATAGTTAATATTGTGTTAGAAATAAATAACATGATTATGAAAGCAAAAAATTTGGCCCTAGTAAAGTTTACTGTTGCAGCCTTTATTTTAGGTTTAATGGGCTTTTGGATATTCAAGACAACTCGACCACTTAATGAATTGGCTTACGGAACCATTGGAGTCATGTTGATAATAGTCGGATTTGTAATATATTCTGGCATTCAAGCGCTTAAAGCTGCTAAATCGGGACTAAATGCTGAAGATGAACTCTCTAAGAAGATTACTCAAAAGGCTGCTTCTATGGCTTTTAGTATTTCGATTTATATGTGGCTAATTGGTATGTTTGCACTCGATGTATTTTCTGTCGATTCAGTAAATAAAGCCAAATTGGTCATAGCGATTGGCATGATGGGTATGACCCTCATTTTTATTTTTATTCGCTTGTACCTTTCAAAAGTAGGGATAGATGACGACAATGATTAAGGAACTTCGTGCCAAGGAGAATTTGACGCAAATTGAACTCGCTCAAAAAGTTGGAGTACGCCGAGAAACTATTGTTTTTCTCGAGAAGGGAAAATATAATCCTTCCCTTAAATTGGCACATGATATATCAAAGGTATTCAAAATGAGAATTGAAGAGGTTTTTATTTTGGAATAATTAGAAAACAAAACCGAAGATCTCTAATTGCGTATTGCTCGTAATAAAATAAGCAATTCTTATTTATCCCCTAGAATCAAATGGATAAAATAACCTTCTATAATGCTGTACAATTTATAAAAATGAGGTACTATTTATCATTACTACTTCATTTTAACTCTTTAAGATTGATTTATATAAAAAATGATTTTAATTTTTAATCCTTCTTTTTTTGCCAAGTTTATCATGCTTTTCGTGCCTTTGCTTTTACCATCCCAAAAAACAATTAATGCATCTGCATATCGTGCCATTTCTTTGTTCCTTTTTGGACCTGCAGCTTTTCCAAATTTATTCCATTCAGCTGGAAATTTTATTAAGTTAAAACCTTTTTCTTTTGCATATTGAATTCCTAATCTATCAGCACCTTTGTAATGACCTCCAGATACAATTTCAATATTTTTATGCCCCTGGAGAAATTGGCTGCATTCGGTTTTTAGTTTTTGGTAATCGGTGAAGTTTCTACTTCCGGCTATTATGAGCTTCATATATTGGGTGTTAGTTTTTGGTTTTAAAAGAGATCCTGAAACAAGTTCAGGATGACTTCGTCATTTAAGATCTGAGTAAAGCAATTTTGAGTTTTGAAATGGTGGACAATTGTTGTTTTAAGTTTTCTTCAAAAGCCGTTATTTTTTTGAGTTTTTCAACTTTCATTTCCCATTGCTTTACTTCGTAATTTTGGAGAGCTGTATTGATTACTTTTTTAGCATCTGAAATACCTATAAATGGAATGACAGAACCTTTTAGGTAATAGGTAAAGAATTGTCCTATTTTTAAGGATAGGCACAGATAATACAGGGATTCTCTTTTTGCTTTTGTGGGTGCAATAATTACAAAACAATTAGGACAAGGCTTTTCTAGCGGTTTGCCAGAGTTTAATCCTTTGTTTAAAATAAAAAAATGAGGGTTTGTGTACTTTCGACCTGGTTGGTGCGTCTTGATTTTAAAAGCTTGCATAATCGTCTTATTTTAAGTTAAGATTCTTTTGCTGTATTTCGTTTTTGCCTATAAAATTTTGAAAATGAAGACAACAAAAAAGAAAGCTTTTTTTAATTGGTGAGGCTAGACTATCAAGGTTTTTGTAAAAAAATACTACTGGCTTAATTTGCTATTAATACTAATAGATTAAAAATTTTATTGGACCCTATGTAGTGTTGAAACAACTGCAAAATAGAAGTGGAGATTTTTTTCAAAACCCGGAGGGCTTGACCTTTAGAGGCTAAAAGCGCAGGCTGAAGGGAGCCAATTGTTTTGCTGTCTTTTTTTGTTTTTATTTTATTACCTTAGAGTTTCTTTTTCAAGAAGTCTTTTTAAAAGACTTTTTCATAGCAATTTTAACCCACCTCTCTACGATGTGGGTTTTTATTTAGCAAAAGAGAATAGAATTAAAGTTTTCTAAATAATTTGGAAACACCCTTTACTAAATCGATTTCGTTGAATTATGTAATGTTTAAAATAAACTGCTTAATTTTCATAAAATTTATTGTATTTTAAATTAATATAGCTATATAATTACGAATAATTAATATATTTGTGTTAAACTAACAATATAATAATTTAAATGTTTTGAAGATAAAAAAAGTATTAGTGGCTAATCGAGGAGAAATTGCCATCAGAATTTTTAGAGCCTGTACAGAAATTAATATTAGAACCGTTGGTATTTATACCTATGAAGATCGATATTCTTTGCATAAATATAAGGCTGATGAATCTTATCAAATAGGACAAGATAATGCGCCTCTAAAACCATATTTAGATATTGATGCTATTATTGAGATTGCTCTTGAGAGTGGTGTGGATGCGATACACCCAGGGTATGGATTTTTATCTGAAAATACATCGTTTGCTCAAAAATGTAAAGACCATAATATCATTTTTGTGGGGCCATCAGTTTCTGTTTTACAATCTTTAGGAGATAAAATTGTAGCTAAAAAGGTGGCTTTAGAAAACAATATTCCAATTATTAAAAGTAATACGCAGCCACTAACAACATTAGAGGTTGCTATTTCTGAAGCTTCCAAAATTGGCTATCCAATAATGTTAAAAGCAGCTTCTGGTGGTGGTGGAAGAGGGATGAGGGTGATTAGAAAAGAAGAGGAATTAAAAAGTGCTTTTTATGAAAGTAAAAGAGAGTCTTTAAATGCTTTTGGTGATGATACTGTTTTTATTGAAAAGTTTGTAGAGAATCCAAAGCATATAGAAATACAAATTGTTGCAGACAATCATGGTAATATTGTTCATTTATTTGAAAGAGACTGCTCTGTACAAAGACGCTATCAAAAAGTAATAGAATTTGCCCCTTCATACGGTTTAAAAGAAAGCACAAAACAGGCGTTATATAATTATGCACTGAAAATATGTAAAGCAGTAAACTATAATAATATAGGGACTGTAGAATTCTTAGTAGATCAAGATGAAATTTATTTTATTGAAGTAAATCCGAGGATACAGGTTGAGCATACGGTTACAGAGGTGATTACAAATATAGATTTGGTTAAAACCCAGCTTTTTATTGCTGGAGGTTATCGACTTTCTGACAAACAAATAAAAATAGCTAACCAGGAAGCGATACATGTTAATGGATTTGCTTTGCAATGTAGAATTACAACGGAAGACCCACAAAATGATTTTAAACCCGATTACGGAACCATATCTGCCTATAGAAGTGCTTCGGGTTTTGGAATACGACTGGATGCAGGTAGTATTTATCAGGGGGTAAAAATTTCTCCGTTTTTTGACTCTATGCTAGTTAAAGTAACAGCGAATAGTAGAACTTTAGATGGAGCTATAAGAAAAATGACACGTGCCTTATCTGAATTTAGAATTCGAGGTGTCAAAACAAATATTCCGTTTTTAAGAAATATATTAGAACATACTGTTTTTAAAGAAGGAGCCGTTACCGTTAATTTTATAAAAACGAATCCTGAGTTATTTGTTTTTAAACCCTCTAAAAATAGGGCAACTAAATTGATTACTTTTTTAGGAGATGTTATTGTAAATGGAAATACTGATGTAAAAAAGATAGATCCAACCAAAAAATTTGTAAAGCCTAAAGTACCTTCTTTTAATTCAAAACTAAATTACCCAAAAGGGACAAAGGATCTCTTAACAGAATTAGGCCCTGAAAAATTTGCTAGCTGGTTGAAAAATGAAAAAAAGGTTCATTTTACAGATACGACAATGCGTGACGCACATCAAAGCCTTTTAGCTACACGAATGCGTACCTTTGACATGTTAAAAGTAGCAGAAGGGTACGCAAAAAATCATCCTGAAGTATTTAGTATGGAAGTTTGGGGAGGTGCTACTTTTGATGTTTGTTTGCGTTTTTTACAAGAAAACCCTTGGGAAAGATTACGACTTTTAAGAAAAGCGATGCCCAATGTATTATTGCAAATGTTAATTAGAGGTTCTAATGGTGTAGGTTATAAAGCGTATCCAGATAATTTAATAGGAGAATTTGTAGAAAAATCATGGGAAAATGGTGTTGACATTTTTAGAGTTTTTGATTCTTTGAATTGGATGAAATCTATAGCGCCTTGCATTGAGCATGTACGTACAAAAACGAATGGTTTGGCAGAAGGATCACTTTGTTATACCAACGATATTTTAAATGTTGAAAACACAAAATACAATTTAAAATACTACATTAGTCTAGCTAAGGATATCGAAAATGCAGGAGCTCATATTTTGGCTATTAAAGATATGGCTGGTTTGTTAAAACCTTATGCAGCTTATGAGTTGATTTCTACATTAAAAACAGTAATTAATATACCTATTCATTTACACACGCATGATACTTCTTCTATACAATCCGCTACCTATTTAAAAGCGATTGAAGCTGGAGTTGATGTTGTAGATGTAGCTTTAGGAGGTTTGTCTGGTTTGACTTCTCAACCTAATTTTAACGCAATTACAGAAATGTTGAAGTTTACAGAAAGAGAAAACAACGTTGATATAGATTCTTTAAATGAATATTCTAATTATTGGGAAACTATAAGGGAATATTATTATCCTTTTGAATCTGGATTAAAAGCTGGATCTGGAGAAGTTTTTAAACACGAAATTCCTGGAGGACAATATTCTAATTTAAAACCACAAGCACAAGCTTTAGGTTTGGAAGATCGTTTTTATGAAATTACAAAAATGTACAGAGCTGTAAATCAGCTTTTTGGAGATATTGTAAAAGTAACTCCTAGTTCTAAAGTTGTTGGAGACATGGCACAATATTTAGTGAGTAATAATTTAACCATTGACGATGTGTTAAAAAAAGGAGATAAAATCTCTTTTCCAGAATCTGTAGTTAGCTTTTTTCAAGGAGATTTAGGGCAACCGTATGAAGGTTTTCCAGAAAAACTTCAAAAAATTATTCTTAAAGACAAGATTCCTTATACAGATAGACCAAATGAGCACATAGCGCCTTTAGATATTGAAGCAGCATTTTTAGAATTTAAGAATAACTTTGAAAATGAACTTGCTAGACCCATAGATTTTACTGATTTCTTATCTTACCAATTGTACCCAAAGGTATTTGTAGATGCCTATAACAAACACTTAAAATATGGGAATTTAATTCAATTGCCTACTAAAAACTTCTTTTATGGGATGGAAATAGGTGAGGAAATTATGATTGAAATAGATGCAGGAAAAACGTTATTAATTACACTAGATTCTATTAGCGATGCCAATAAAGATGGAATGGTAACGGTTTATTTTAAGGTAAATGGACAAGGAAGAAGTGTAGCAATAAAAGATGATGCAATAAAAGTAGATACAATAGTACATGTGAAGGCTGATAAAAACGATGCTCTACAAATAGGGGCCCCTTTACAAGGTTCACTTTCGTCTATTTTAGTAAAAAAAGGAGAAAAAATAACTAAGAATCAACCCTTATTTATTATTGAAGCTATGAAAATGGAGAGTACTATTGCAGCTACTGCAGATGCAACGGTTTCAGAAATAGTATTGAAGGAGGGAACTATGGTTTATTCAGATGATTTGGTTTTAATTTTAGAGTAATAAAAGCAGTGCATTTATTTTTTGCGCTGCTTATATTTTTTTACTATTTAATCTTAACAGATTACAATTAATACAACTGTTATTTTATCACACTGTTTTAAAAGTATACAATAGAGGTGTTTTTTGATTAAAATCGCTTTACGGCTGTAACCTACACCTTTATCCCACGTGACAAGCTGGCCTCTTCACTAAAACAGACTACTAGATTAACGTTCGTTCCGGTGAGGAAAAGAGGTTCCCTACTTATGACATACTATTTTCCAAAATATCTGAGAGGGTTTATTTTTTATTGGCTTCATGGGTTCTGTAACTTCTATTACTACTAACAAACCATAATCTTTGAATTCTTGTTTAATTTTGAATTTGTTGTAAAAGAATAAATTAACGTCGTGTACCGTAGTATATCTGTTTTCTTCAATTTCTATTCCTTTGCCATATCTCATATCGTTTATTGAAAGGGTAACGAAAACCATATACCCTCCTGGTTGTAATTGATTATAGCAATTCTTAATGCATTGTAAACGTTCTTTTTCATCGAGTAAATGCAATAAGGCATAACAAAAAATACCGTCATACTTTTTAGAATCAAAAGGCAACTCTGCTACCGAACCGTGGTAGATTTTAACTACATCATTAAAATGATTATTAGCTATTTCAATTGCCGTTTTAGATAATTCTATTCCGGCTACGTTTTGATTATTCTTAATAAATGGTTTCGCATTTCTACCATAACCGATACCAGGTATTAGTATTTCCTGTAATCCTTTTTCTTTGAAAAATTCAGCAGTAGATTTGGCTACATCTGTAGGTTCATAGCCCCACATGGCTTTTTTTTCTTTAAAATTTGACTCCCAAAATTCTGACATCATTTAACATTTACATAGTTTGTCTTCTAAAACATCGCACCTGAAACCTAACTTGTGAATATAAAACATCACCTTTTCAACATTAAAACTTTCACCTTCAACTCTTAAAATACTATGAGTGCAAGGATAATTGATTATTTGGTTTTCTATGTCATAGCTAAATTCCAAATTTGGAAAATTATTTTTTAGATTCGGTAAAATACAATTAGCTGTATTTTCACTTGGAATATTAGTTGTATATACTTCAATCATATCTTTACTTTTAAAATTGCTCTTGTGTTAATTCCAAATTTACCATTGCACCAGCCATATTACCTGACTGTACAGCATTACTTATCGAACGCATCATTGTTGCATTATCACCACAGGCAAAAACACCTTCTATTGATGTTTTTTGAAATACATCTACTTTTATATGCTCGCTTTCGGTTAATTCGCAACCCAATGACATTGGTATTTCTGAATGTTGTTTAAAAGGAATGGCTGCGTACACTCCCACAAATGGAATCTTTTGATTGTCTTCAAATACAACATTTTTAATATATCCATTATCATGTTCAATCTGTGATACTTTGGATTCAATAATTTTAATTTTATGCTTTTTAAGTTTCATTAATTGTTCAGCGCTAAAATCTGCGTTACCAGAGGTTAGAATCGTTACGTCTTTTGTTAAATTATGAACTAGTGATGCTAAATGAAAAGCTCTTTCACCATTGGCCATAATACCTGTTTTTTCTCCTTTGAATTCATAACCATGGCAATAAGGACAATGGATTAAAGTAATACCCCAAGCATCTGAAAAGCCGTTTATATCTGGCATAATGTCTTTAACTCCCGTTGCAAAAATTAATTTCTTTGCAGTAAACTCCTTACCCGATTGTGTCGTAATAAGAAAGCTATTGTTTATTTTTTTTGCATCAATTGTAAAATCCTCAATAAATTTGACTGTATTATACTGTAATACTTGTGCTTTTGCTTTTGCTGAAATCTCACTAGGTTTGGTTCCATCATGTGTTATAAAATTATGAGCATGTGGTGTTTGCCTATTACAAGGTAAACCACCATCTATTATTAGAATATTTCTTAAAGAACGCCCTAGTGCCATAGCAGCTGAAAGCCCTGCATAGCTACCGCCAACTATAATTACTTCAAAATCTTTTCTATCTATCATATGATTAAATTTTATAAAACTGTTTAACGTTTTAGGTAAAGTTAATGCCAAACTTACCAATCCTCCTTTTTTTATGAGCTCTCTTCTAGTCATTAGAAAACTACTTAATGCAACATTGTCGCATATAATTATTTTGCAAACATATTATATTTTTCATAATATTGCAACAAAGTCGCAATAATTATTGCGATTAAATCGCATTAAATGAAAAGAAGGAATACACCAACACAGGAAGCCGTATTAAAATTACTTGTTGAGACTGATAAAGCAATGAGTCAAGATGCTATAGAAAAAAGGATTGATATTGATATTAATCGAGCTACGATTTATCGTATTTTAAATCGATTTTGTGATGATGGTACACTTCATAAAATTGTTGCTGAAGATGGGAAACAATACTTTGCATTTTGTGTTAAATGTGATGATAACAAATTACCTGAACAACATTTTCATTTTAGATGCACTCATTGTGAAACGATAGAATGTTTGCCTAGTGCAGTACATTTTACCTTACCCAATGGGTATGATGTACAACATGTGAATTGCTTATTGACAGGGTTGTGTAATGACTGTTCTTAGTTAATCTTATTTTATTTTTAGTGAAATGAGACAAACACATACTTGAGGTAAGGAATACTTGGACATTTCGTCTTCGCTCAATACAGGCTTAACGATGGTTTTGTGCAGGTGAAGAAAAGAAATAAAATAATAATAGTAGTGCCTAGTGTGCTGGCAGCAGCGAGAATAAGTGTATTGCTTTTTATTTGCTTGTACTGATTTCTTTGATTGGTTTTGTTAAAAGTGAATGTTTTGAGAGCTGTATTTTATAATAAGATTATTAATTTATTTGAAATAATTCTATTGAATTTAAATTAGCATTTACTTTTAGTGAAACCAACTATCTACATTTTTTTACAAATGAAAAGTTATACTCTTATTGGCTTTTTTTGATTTTATAGGTGCTTTTTAATATTGTTTATAAACTAGAATTTTTAATGTTTTAACGAATGTTAGTTTAGAATACCAAACAAGCACTTATAAAAACAATGCAACAATTATGGAATGCTGTTATATAACTGAATTTTATTATTAATAACGGATGTGTGCGG
This sequence comes from Polaribacter vadi, assembly GCF_001761365.1. NCBI lineage: Bacteria > Pseudomonadati > Bacteroidota > Flavobacteriia > Flavobacteriales > Flavobacteriaceae > Polaribacter > Polaribacter vadi. The sequence continues at coordinate 2,764,921 of NZ_CP017477.1, forward strand.
TGGGAAGCCGCTATTTAGTTCACGACTTTTTTATTTTACGGGAGTTCATGAATAGCCACAATTAATATATATAGTTCCAAATTGTGTGGCTGGAAGTGGCTATTTTACATAATGGCGTTATAGTGCCTGGAGTTTTTTACGGAAGAGCAGTATAACTGCGCATTATGTAACTTAGCTTTGGGGAGTTTTGTGTTTTATGAAATAATAAAAGTGTGTTGCTTTTTAGAGTTGTGCAATGAGTTTGCGAATGGAACAAGCTCTAAAATGCAACTACCTATAGAGTTTTAAAACGCTAAACTTGCGTTGGCGCGCGGAACAAACCAAAAGACAGAGGCTTTTGAGGAACGAGAAAACTGGGTTTTGGTTTGTGGGGATTTTAGTCTTCCCAAATTATACTAAATGTGTGTTTATTATTCATTAAGCAATGTTCGTAAAATGGTTTTTCAGCTTGACTATCTTTCCAAACATTAAACCAATCCATAGCAAAAACTTTTTGAGTATTTTTGAATTTTCTACCTAAATTAAAATACTCGCCAGCAACAGTATCTTCTGGAAGTTTATCTTTACCAAACTTTAAAAACTTAAAAGGAAAATCATTTGAAGACCAATACCATTTAATATTATTTTCATAAGCATAAACTACCATTATTGGATGCGAACCAATAGAACAAAACCTTAAAGCTGTAGCTGAAATACTGGTGCCAAATTTTTTCGCTAATTCTTGTATAATTCTAAATTCAAATTTTTTATTTGAACAATATTTTCTAAATCTTAATTCTGGCATTAATAGACAGGATGCAAAAAAATCCGCTTGTCTTTCAGCTCTGTTCCTACTTTTAAAACCTGTTAATGAACAATGGCTTGGAGATAATCCTTTCAATAATGCATTCCGATGGTCATCTATAAAATAATGACCTAACTCGTGACCAAAAGTAAAACGAGCTCTTTCCGAATAAGCATGACCTAATTTATCAATATTAATATAAATATGAAAGTTTCTATTGGAGCATTCTAATAAACCATCAAATGCATCAGAATAGTTTCCAAAACTATAAGAAATTTTTTTTCTTTCAGCTAAAACTATAGGATCGATTTGACTGTCAGGAAAGTAATAATCTGAAATATCGCTTGCTAAATCATTTAAATTAACAACATCGTATTGAGAAAGAAAATCATTTTTTCGCTTCATTTTTATCTTTACGCATTTTTTCTCTTATTTCATCTGTGATTTTTTTACCCTCTCTCGCTGCCATAGATAATGGAATGATAGCTTTATTTTCATTTAATTTTATTACTTTTTTTGTGATAGAAATATCTTTATCTATTATGTTTTCAATAGAAGGCCACTCTTTTGGGGATTCAAAATCCGCCGTAAATTTATTTTCAAAAGCTATAATTTCTTCTTCAGATTGGGGCATTGAGTAACCAAATTTTTTCAATAATTGTCCAATATCTTTTTTGCTATTTGTTTCCATTTTACTGAATTTTTAATTGCTTTTTTTGATAGATTCTCTAATTTGTTTTTTAACACGTGAAATTATTTGACGTATGTTATCCCAAGTAGTTTCAAACATAGACTCCATAAGCTTTATATTTTCACTTCTCATTTTTTTTCCTTCTTCATAATGTTGAAAATATACACTTATGATGTCTCTCTTTTTAGGATCAAGATTTGCTAAAATTACATCTAATTGATTATTTTTTTTAGGTAGTTCCTTTTCTAAAACTTCGTACTCATTATCTTTTAAATTAAAAAGCCAATCATTGTTGGGGTCATCAACTTTAGATGTTTCATTTTTTAAATATGATTCATTATTTCTTAAATACTCCAATCTTTTATAATGTGCAATTGTAGCTAAATAAGCTTTAAAACCAGAGTCTGATGATCTATGTTTTTCTGGTATATAATCCCAATCTAATGGATTGTTCCAAACATGATTAAATATTTCATTGAGTATCGTTTTAGAGAATTCCTCTTTATGTGATTTATAGTTAATGTTTTTCATGATTACATTGTATAAAAACAATCTGTAATACTCATAAACTTTAGAAAAAGAAACTTTAGCTTCTTTGAGATTTATTTCTTTTTCTGAAATAATTAATAAATGATATTCTATATCCAATAGCATTATAATGATATGTGTTTTCCGTGACAAATATATTTTGTCACACTTTGTTCATATATACATAGCACCTCTAAAAGTTGAGGTTTAAAAAAGGTTAAAATAAACAAAATTTAATTAAGATGGCAACAAATGGTAAAAGCGGAGATAATCGCAGACATGGAGCAGTCAAAGGACGTTCACAAGTATTAAATCCTAAAACAAATCTTTATGTAAAGAGAGATGCAGAAACAGGAAAATTTATGGACGTAAAAACTACTGGAGGAAAATTTAAAGGAGTACGTAAAGAAAAATAAATTTTAAAAATGAATGTTATTAAAAATTATAATACACTATTTAATAGCCTGGAACCAATCGATGTTATCGTGGCTAAAAAAAGAGTTGGTTTAGGAAGAATTTTGAACCACTATATTGTTTATTTAGGTAATGGTGTATTCGTTGGGAATTTAAAAGGTAGAGTAAAACAAGTAACACAAATTGAACTTTATGATTTGCTTAAAGTTTATGAACCTGTTGAAATTAGAAAATTTACTGGAACACAATTAGATGCAAGAGAAGCCATATTTAGAGTTAAGCAAAAGCTAGGACAACCTTACAGTTTTTTAGGCTTCAATTGTGAACATTTTGCCAATTGGGTACAATATGGTAAAGAAACAAGTAGTCAAGTTACCAACGGTTTTTTAATACTGGCTGGTTTAATCACTTTAAAACTAATTACTAATGGAGATGGAAAAAGATAGATTGAAATATACTATAAATAGATTTGACCATTATTTTGATAGTGTTAATAATAAGTCAGCTGTTTATATTGCCATAAATACTTTCATAACTGGTGGTATTATTGTATTACTAACGCAGACTAATATTGTAAAGGAATTAATTATTTTAGGTCAAGTTATTGTTTGGATATTATTACTTACAGGTATTGTAAATCTTATCGTATTATCTATTGCAAGTATTCCATTTTTTTCAATTAAACCAAAATCTATCTATTATTTTGGAGCAATATCTAAAATGACCCAATCTGAATTCAACAAAACTTCTAAAAATTATACTGAAAAGGAAGAATTAAAAGATTTAAGATCACAAACGTTTGTCCTTTCACAAGGTTTAACAGAAAAATTCACAAAATTAAAATTAGCAGGTTTATTATTGGTTACACAATTCTTTATGCTTCTATTAATTTTTATAACCATATTAACCAATCTATAAAATTAAAAATTATGAGTATTTTCAATCCGTATTTGGATGTTATCAAAAAAGCAGTTGATAAAGATCCGAGAAACCATTACATTAAACTTTTTTCAAAACAACCAGAATCAGATTTTGACACAAGTTACATTAACGAATTACGAAATGAGTTACCAGGTTTAGAAAACCTAAATGAATCTTCTCGCTTAGTAAAAGGAATCAATGCACCAGCAGTTGAGAGTTTACCAAGATTAGGAAATCATCCTGATTTTGCAAATTTACAAAACACTAATAACACGGAAAAGCATTGGATTATTTCAGCTTTTGTTGATGTAAAAAAGAGCACACAACTTTACAATAATTTTGCCTTAGCTACTGTAGCTTTAATTACGGAAAGTATTATTAAGGCATCTATTCTAGCTGTAAATTTATGTGGTGGTTACGTACATCGAATACAGGGTGACGGATTGATGGTTTATTTTGGTGGAAAAAATATTGAGAAAAAACAAGCTACAAAAGATGCTTTAAAAGCTTTTGCTATGATTTCTTATTTTGTGAAAAATGATTTAAAAGACTATTTTGATTCGCAAGGGATTAAAGAAATATACACTAGAACAGGTATTGATTTAGGACATGATAACCAAGTACTTTGGATGTACTCTGGGTTAGGAGATTCAGGGGAAGTCACTACTTGTAGTTTGCATACTAGTCTTGCTCCTAAAATGCAAGCTAACGCCAGTTCAAATGGAATCGTTACAGGACAAAATATTATCAATCAAATTTCTTCTTCTGACAAGTATTTTAAAGTAAAGTCTAAACCTATATGGGATTATGAAGATGGGCGATTTTATAATCAATATGATTTTAATTGGGAAAGATATCTAGTAGATAATGATTTTGCAAAACAAAATATTAAAGGTGATTTGATTTTAGACATCGGTAATACCGTAACACCAATATTAAACCCAACTCATTTAAGTCCTATTGCAGAGATAAATAAACCTTATTATAATTTTTAATGAATTCTGCTCTTAAAAAAGACATAGATAAGTTTCAAAATACTTATTATAATTTTAAGATTACTAAAAATGAGAATTATGCTATTTTAAGTGGTATTATTACTGTTTTTGATGTTAATAATATGCCTTGGGAAAATTATGGTATTGATATATTTGTACCAACTAATAATTATCCTCACGTTACACCTATAGTTGTTGAAACAACTAAAAATATTGATAGAAGTTGGGATTTTCATATATCAGACGAAGGTTTATGCTGTCTTGCAATAACCCATAAACTAATTTTAGCAAAAAGGAGTGGTATTAATTTAATTAATTTTTACCAAAAATTTATCTACCCATTTTTTGCAAACCATCAATATAAATTAAAAACAGGCAAATATGCTAATGGAGAGTTTGAGCACCAAGAGAAAGGCATCATACAATTTTATCAAGAAGAATTAGAGACAGACAATCTTTTATATATTGAAACAATCCTCCAAATTGGAATAGGGAAACTTAAAATTGGAAATAATGATTTATGTCCAATTTGTAGGGATAAAAAATTTAAAAGATGTTGTAAGATTAAAGTCTTAAAAATAGAGAAGTATGGTTTGAAACAACTTAAAAAAGATTTAGATATTGTTAAAAATGAAATTCTAAAATATAACAACCTTTAACTTTTATTAACCCCCTTTCTACCCACTTACGGAAGTTTATAATTTATTTTCCAATGTCCACCTTTAGCACTACCAACTCTTTTTATAAGTCCTAAATCTTTTAGACTATCAAGGTTGTTATCAATAGCTGTAGCACTTAAGCCAATTATTTCTTCCAATTCTCTTTTTAGACACTTTACTATTTTTATGAATAGCTTTGATAATATTAACTCTGTTATCTGTTAGGTTATCTATCCACTTGTTAAAAGTAAAAAGGAGTTTCTTTAAAACCGGATTTTGGAGGAAGAATTATTAGGTTCTATTAAATTATCTTAAGTACCACATCATCTTCATCATTAAAAGCATTACAGGCCTCCAAATGTTTTTCAACCTCATTCATATTATCTGCTTTTATTGTTGCGCTAAATTCCTGTGCCCTTCTTAACATTTTCACATAAACTATTGGGTCCTGCTTTCTAGTCAATTTTCGCAAAGCGCCAATGTAATCTTCTCGATAAACTGTAGGGATAATTATTTTACTTTGGTTTTCTTTTACTAATTCTGCATTCATCATAACTCTAGCTATTCTCCCATTTCCATCTAAAAAAGGATGTATTTCACTTATCATAAACATCATATATGCTGCTTTTGAAAAAGGATCAGATAAGACCTTATAATAATCAAATCCCTTTATGAGTGTTCCTTTCACTAGATTGAAATCTACAAAATGTGTACCACCAGCTTTATTGTTTCTATCTTTAAATTCTCCAGGATTCATTGACTTTCGAGCCTCAAGTAATATACTATGCCTGTATTGTAAAATATTTAAGAATTCATCTGGATTTGATGGTGTTATGCTCATTTCTTGCCTATCACTTACGATATTATATGTGCCCAACACATCATGAGAATCTTCATCTCTTGATGGTAATGGCATACCTGTAGTAATAATAGTTTTTGCTTCCTCCAATTCAAACACTGTACCTTCTATATAATTAGAAAAATACGCTTCAAAGAAGGCAAAGTTTCGAAATGCTTGTTTTGTTCTATTGGTTTCTGAAATATTTTCAAACTCCAATTGAGTCAAATATTGAAATAGTTTTTCAAATAGCGCAATTCTTACAGGGTCGTATGGATTACCAAATGCTCTTGCTAATGCAACCGGCGAAGTTAATATTTTTGAAGGTTTTGTTGTTAATAATGCACTAATCAATCTGTTTAATTTAGCGAATTCACTCTGCAAGTTAAGCTGTTCGGCTATTTCTTTCGCTCTATCTCTTACTTCATTCAATCCTTGCTCCCCTTTAACACGTACAATTTGCTCTAATTTTTCTTCTAACTCTGGAAGTGTCATCGTTTTAGATTCTGGACCAAGCTGTCTTGACACTTGTAGATTTTCCAGGAATGCTCTTTCTTGTTGTGAAACGTATAATTCGCCGGAAAATTTACTGTCTCCATCTATTGGACCATAGCCTTCCATAAATCGAATTGTTATACCCGGTAAACTGATTTTCTTTGTATAAGTATAGGTTACAAAAATGTTACCAGAAGACGTTGGCTTGAATTCTAGTGCTGACCTATGGCTTAAAACTGAACTTGGATATTGCGCCCCTAAAATTGTAAAAATATTTTTTCTTATAATTTCTTCAGGCTCATCAGTAAAGTTTGAAGTATATATCCTTGGGGCAATTTTCTTAATCTTACCTACTTTTTCAAGTTTGGAGATTTGCTTGCTTATGGCCTTGTCACTTGAAGAAAACATTATTTCTTGAAGACGTAAGATGGGATTTTTTTCCATTATAATGGCTTTAGGATGTAAAATTAGAGAATATTTTCCATTATAAGTGATTTTTTAGAGAATATTTTCCATTATAAAACAAAGTCCAAAGGAGAGTATTTTCCAGTAAAAGGGAACATTTGTAATAAAAAAGGGATTATTTTCCACTATAAGCTCTATTGAAGCGATTATTTTCCATTATAATGCTTTTTATATATTATAAACTTATCTTCTTAATAAAGTTATACTCTTTTATCTACACTTACTTTATCAAAAGCAATTAAATTGAAGAGTTGACGCATTCTTGAACACTTAGATAAATCTTAATATCTTTCTTCTAGTTCTTTTGAGCAGCGGTTTTTTGTTGCAAGGTTAAAATTTTTATTTTTGAATTTTTATTTAAACAGATTGCTACTTTTTGAGTTCCTGAAATACTGAATTAAGTTCAGGACAAACGCAATGACGAAAGTTTATAATAATTCTAAATCTTGTAGTTTTCTTCCGAATTCATCATCTGCAGCAAGTTTTAAAAAGTCCTCTTGTAAGCCTAATACACGTAATACGTTAAAATAAGCCCCCATAGTAACACTTGGACTACCAGACTCAATTAAGTATAACGTGCTTCTTGCAATATCTGCTCTTTCAGCAACTTGCTCTTGCGTTAGTTTTCTTCTTTTGCGAGCTAATTTTATATTTTCACCCATCTGTTTCAGTAGTTCTTTATGCTTAGGAAATAATGTTTGTTTTTTCTTGCTCACTGTATTTTTGATTGTTATTTCATACAAAAATATTTACTTTGATTGAAATATCAATCATTTTTATTATAATAGTTTAATACATTTTATTATTTCTTAAATTAATTTATTTTTATTTGCATTTTCTTTGTCGAAAGTAATAAAGCTAAATAGTTGACGAATTCTATATATAATATGATTATTGTATCGATTTCTAACTCCTGGAGTTTTAGATTAATAATCAGATTGTGTTTAACATATTATTTTTTCTACCAATACTAAAAATAGTATTGATGCGTATATTTTTTTGTAAAGAAACTTCTTTAAATTTGGGAAAATGAAGACTTTAATCAAAGTAGAAAACTAAAAGGTTAAACTTTACTAGTAAAAAATAATAAATGAAAAAGCCATCAAACGAAAACATCCTCAATTTTTACCAATCAGATTTATCAATTTATTATAGCATTGATAAAGAAGGAGTCTTAATTTGGAACGAAGATTTTTTAAATCAATATTGGCATTATTTTTCAAAATTTATTGAATTAAATGGAAATGAATTAGAGGGATTAACAATTCCAAAATGTAGTCATTTGGCATTAACTCAAGGTTTATTTGATTTGGAATTAGATGAATTAATTTTCTCTAACTGTATTTTCCTTGATGAAGTTTATTTTGAAAATTTAAAAATAAAAAAAGTAATGTTTTCATCGTGTACTTTCGATGAGCGATTAGCTTTTTCATCTTACAATTTTGATTTAATAGAAATAAAGTCTTCAACTTTTGGAAAATCTCTAGAATTTTATAATTGTGAGATTAATACCTTTCGGTTAAGTCATAATAAGATTTTTGATTCTATATATCTAAAGGATTCTATTGTTTTTAAAACTTTTATAATGGATTATTTATCCGTTGGAGAATCAATAAGTATTGAAAAATGTACTTTATCTCCAAGTTTAGAAAGTGAGGTTTCAGGAATACAAGCAATAAATAAAAACATTATAACCTATAAGGATTTTTCAATTGTAGAAAAGCATAAAAGTGACTTTATTAAAAAACCAAATGATAACGCAAAAGAAGGATTTTCACTTAAATTTCTAATTAATAATGATGAGTTTATTAATTATGTAAACAAACTTCCTGATAGTGAATTGGGAATGGTAAAAGAGGAGCTAATAAGAAAAATAAACATTATAGATTATGAATATAAATATACTTCCTACGAGCCAGTTATCAAATTAGAAAATGTAGTAATAACTCATCCTATAACTTTTTATTCGATTAACCTTAAAAACTTTTATTTTAGGAATTCAAATATTGAAAAAGTAATTTTTTCTAATTGTGATTGGAATATTACAGATAGGTTAGTTTTAGCGGAAGAGTATATTAAGAACGGTACGCAAATTGAAAATCAATTTCGTCAATTAAAAAGAATTTTTAGCAAAGACCATAATTGGAGTATGTCTGGATTTGCTTATATAAGCGAAATGAAAATGACTAGAAGAAGATTAGGTTATATGATTGATGATGGGAAAAGATATTTAAGCAAAGATGCTTTAGAATATGTTATATATTTTTTTTATGAAAAAATTGGTGGATATACACAAAACTTTACACGACCATTAACAATTTTTTTAATTTCTACATTCATAGTTTTTCCTTTAATATATGTTTTTTTTGAACCAGTAACTGAAATAAAATATGATTTTACTTTTGCACTCAAAAAAAGTATTTCTAATGCTTTTCCGATTGTGAAATTGGATGGAAATATATACACTTATTGGTCATTAAAAGCATTTCAAATTATATTTAGCACAATACTTCTCACATTTATAGTTCTAGGGTTAAGAAAAAGGTTTAAGCAATAAAAATAGATTGATGTGAAATTTTTCAAATATAATTTTTAACAAAGAACAAAATTTTAAGATATATTTATTGTTATGAAAATTGAATTTGAAGAAAGAGAAATAAAAAATTATTTAAGTTCTAATAAGCCAATTCTTTATGAAAGAGATTTGGGTTTTCCATACGATAGATTAAACCCTTTTGATTTTGAAGATTTAACTTACTTTACAATTAAACAATATATTGAAAATAATAAAGATTGGAATGGTTTTGATAAGATTGAATCTTTGGGAGGAGTTAAAGATAAAGGTCGAGATTGTATTTTAAAAAAGAAAGAAATAGTATCAGGAATAATTCAATGTAAGCATAGTGAAAAGCAATATAAATTAGATAAACCATATTTTGTTAAAGAGCTACTTAAGTTTTTACTATATTCTATCAAAGAGCCATCACTAATCGGTAATTATAATGATTTTACCTATTATATTTTTTCTTCTTCAGGTTTTTCTTCTGATACACTAGAGTTGATTAAAAATTTTAATGAATTTATTTTAGAAGAAACTAAACTCGAATCTTGGGTAAATTCTGTAATAAGTAAGCATTCATCAATTAAAGAATTATTAAATTATAATCACTGTCGAGATAAGTTAGAAATATTATTAAGTTCTGTTAAAGTTAAAAAAATAGACATTAATGAGTTTGATTTGATTTTGAGTAATACTTATAATCAAAATATTGTAGATGCTTTTTTTTCAATTAAAAAAGTGATTGATATAGAAAAAGCTAAACAAATTATAGAAAAACATATTAATCCAAAAATTAGTTATAATGAAGCTGTAAAGTCACTAGAATCTGCTTCTTTTGATTTTAGAATATTAACTAATTATTTTGGATTAAATAAAGAAACTCATATTGCAAGAAAAGAAACAAATGATTTATATAATTGGATATTAGCTGATTTAATTAATAACAAAAAGAATATTGCAGTTTTAGAAGGTAATGCAGGTCTTGGTAAAACGATTATTATAAAAGATTTATATGATAAATTATTTGTTAATGAGTTTCCTGTTTTAGCTATTAAAGCTGACAAATATTATGCAGAGAATAGAATAGATTTAGAAAAAAATATCTTTCAAAAACAGAACTTATCTATTATGGAGGTTATAGATTGTATGTCTAATAACCATCAAAAAATTGTTGTTCTAATTGACCAACTAGATGCACTTTCTCAAACCTTATCATCAAAGAGAGAGTATATACATACTTATAATAGGCTCATTGATGATTTAACTAAACTTCCAAATGTTAGAATAATAATTTCAGTTAGAAGTTTTGATTTAAAATTTGATTCTGACCTATCAATTTATAACAGTTCTCATTGTCAAAAATTTTTGACAAGAGAATTGAGTGTTGAAGAAATTAAAACTGTTTTGAGTAAGTTTGGTATTCAAAACAGGAGTGATAAATTTTTAAATCTACTTAAAATACCTAGTAACTTAAACTTGTTTTGTAAGTTAGATGATAAAACGAGTTTAAATTATGATAGTCTTAAAACAGTTTATGATTTACAAAACGCATTTTGGGATGAATTGATTTCACAAGCTCATAAATTGGGTTTAAAAGTGAAGGATTTACTTTATACTATTTCAGAAAAAATGTATTATGCTCAACAAATAACTATTATTAATAGTTTTGAAGATAGCTTTCAAAAAGAGTTAAATTTCTTAAAAAGTAAGAATGTAATATCGGAAGATAAAAAAAGTATTCAATTCTTTCATCAGACATTTTATGATTTTGTTTTCTCTAAGCAATTTGTTGAAACAGGGAAATCAATTGTAGGTTATATTAAAAGAGAAAAGCAAAGTATAAATGTTCGTCAACCTTTAAAAATGGTTTTAGAATATTTAAGAGATTATAATCATAAAATTTATATTAATTCTATAAGAAGAATAATTAAAGGAAGACATTTTAGATTTCATATTAAATCACTTACAATTATCTCTTTATCTAATATTATTGAGCCCAGTGAAAAAGAAAAGAGAGTTTTTGAAAACCTTATAAAAGTTAATACATGTTATTTTGAAATGTTCCTTTCTTCTTGTAATTCAGTTGGTTGGACTTCATACTTAATTAATAATGAAGTAATCTATTCTGAATTAAATAAAAAAGAAAATGCTTATTTAAAAGTTTTAAGATATTTAAAAGGTAAAAATATAAATCCAAAATTTCTTAAAATTAAAGACTCATTAAATGCTAATCTTGTTAGGAAAAATGCTATTATCATATTTTTAAGACATAACCTGAATCAATCTTCTGATGCTGTTTCTAAATTCTTATTGGAACTTCCTGTTAATTTTTTGGAAAAAGAAAACCTAATACCACGTTTGTTAATTTCTGTTGAGAATTGGAATGATAATTATTTAAAGCTGTTTGAAGAGTATTGTCCATACGTTGATACAGAAAAAAGAAGAGATAATCTTTGGTATTTTCAACATTTAAAGAAAATATCTAATTTAAAACCAAGTTTTACTTTAGAAAAATTAAAACCCGCTTTAGAAGAAGCATTTAACCCTAAAACAGATGATTTTGATGATTTAAATTACAATTTAAAAGAGATTATTGATAATTTATTTAAGCAAAGCCCTAAACTGTCCTTTAGTTTTTTTTATGATTTTATGAAGAAGACCGTATTGAAAAATAAAACTATTGATTTTCAAGATTACTACGGAGATTTTATTCAATCTACTTTTTTTAGAGGAAATGGTTCAACTTATAATTTGCCAAATGCTGACGATGAAATTTATAATAAATTAAAGAACTACCTTGAAGTTTTAGCAAATAAGGAAAAAAATGAAGCTATTATTTTCATTAAAGAAAATATAAATTCAAACATAATTTCTGTTTTACAATTATGTGCATTTACTCTTAAGGTTAGACCTTCTTTCTTTAGTGATTTTACATTTGATTTTTTAAATATAATTGATAGTAAAAAAGGTTTTACTGGTTTTGATGATAGACTTCAATTTATATTAAGAGGTTTGATAGGGAAAACTTTTAGTTTTTTTACAATACCTCAAAAGGAAAGAGTAGTTGATATAATATTTAATATTAGAAGAGGTAAAGAATATTCAGTTATTAAATGGGAAAAAGAAGTGTTTCATAGGTTAGAAATTCAAGGTAAAAAGCAATACCTGTTTATTCAGCAGATTCCATTAGATGAAATAAATAGAATCCCAAGGTTAAAGAAAAAAAACCAAGAGTTTAACCGTAAGTTTGGTGTTTTAAAAGATGATTCTCCTAAGGACGAATCAAGTGGAGGAGGTATAACTTTTGGAGTTGCTAGACCTCTTAAAGATTCGGCTTATAAATATATGTCACTTGATGAATGGGAGAATAGTATGACTAAATATAGTGATACTTATAGGGCAGAAGCTTATTCTAGAAAGGGAGGAAAGTATGAACATTCTTCAGCTTTTAATGAAGCTGTAAAAAATAATCCTGACAGATTTTATTCACTATTAGAAAAGCTTATTAATGAAAAAAGGGTTTCACAAGATTATATATTTAAGGGTTTTAGAGGTTTAGTTGAGGCAGAATACGATTCTTTATCAATCCTTAAAATGTATAAAAATTTAATTTTCATAAAAAATGTAGAAACTTCTAATCTTTTAAACTTAATATGGAGTACAGAATATTTAATTTTTGAGAAATTAATTGATAATGTAATATTAGATTTTTTATGTAATCTTTCTTTAACACATCCTAGTCCAGATAGAGTTTATAATGAGGGTAAACCTGAGTATGATGTAAATCAAACGGTTAGGTCATCATCTATCAAAATGGTTATGTGGTCAGGCTATAATAAATCATTTTCTAATCAAATTTTTGAAACTGTTGAGAAAGTTATGCATGATAAGTATGTAGCTGTCAAGGCTTCAATTTTAATTAACGTTCATTATATTAAGATTTTAGATAAAAACAGAGCTTTTAAAATTTTTAAAACCTTAACAGATACTAGTCAAATTGAATTATTAAAAAATTCTTTTAAAGCAGCAGATTATTATAAATATGAGTTTTTTAGTGAAATGCTTCCATATTTTAATAGAATAATTGAAAATCAAGAACTCCATAAGAGTGGTGCAATAATTCTCTCTAAAGCAATTATTCAAAACTCAAGCTTTGAAAAGAGCAATGAATTATTAATTAGATTAACAAGAAATAGTGAGGTAGCTATTTGTAGTGTTTTGAATGTTGCCGAAACAAATTTATTTTATGAAAACAAGTTTAATAAACATTGTTTTCATTTAATTATGAGATATTTAAAAACTGATGGAGATGATATTTCTTCTAGGTATTCAGGATTTATTTTAAGAGCTGTAAATACAGATAATTTTAAATTATTATACCCTTTTTTACAAGGATATGTTGAATCTAATCATATTATAAAAGAGCCGCGATATTTCTATTTACTTTTAATAAGTTGTGCTAAACTTTATCCAGATATGTGTTTGAGCTTGTTTGAAAAAACTTTGCATATAGATGATGATGATCTACAAAAGAGAGGTTATACGAATGAAGAACCCGTACAATTGACTTTAGCAATTTATAATTCATTAAATAAAAGAGTTAAAAAGGATGATAATGCTTTAAAAAAATGTTTAGATATTTTTGATTCTCTTTTAAAGAATCCGAGATTAAGAGAATATGCAAATAAAGCGATTAACTCACTCTAAATATTAGTTATTAAATAAAAGAGAACAACAATTGGAAGTTATTTTAACTTTCAATTGTTGTTCTTTAATTACTTCCCTATCTTCCAATATTTAGCTAACTATTCAGCTTAATCTATTGAAGCTTTACCAATATAATTTAGAAATACTTTTTCGGTAGAATGTCCAGTCTAATGTAGTAATTCCAGTGCATCATAGTTTTGCCTACTACTATCTATTTCAATAGGTATATTGATAAGCGCCTCTAACTTAGAGACTGCTTCATATATAAAGTCATTGTTTCGATACATAAGATTGGTTGTTCATTATTTTAGCATGTTCAGTGACAATGAACATTCAAATACAATGAACAATTATTTAATTACCCAATAATTATAGATTATATTCATAAAATATGGATAAATAATTATATTTTATAGTAACGAGGAGAGCTTAAAACTCACTGATATGATACAAAACATAACTAATTACTATTCTAAACTCTTTTGTCTATACTTTTTTGGTCAAAAGCAATTAAATTAAAAAGCTGTCTCATTCTGGAACGTACTCTAATACCATATCGTTCTTCTAATTCTTTGGCGTTGAGGTTTGTGGTGGCGTGGGTAAGTATTCTATTTTTAAAATTATGGGATTTCTCGACTGCGCTCGAAATGACACTTTGAAAGTCATTTGTTTTTAGGAATAAATCATATCTTGATAACAAAATTTCTCCCATTACGTTGCAATCTTTTCCGAAATGTCTACCGGTTGTTTCTACTCCTAAATCGTCGAAGCAGTAATAGTTATTGTTGCCATAATGTTCTATAATTGAAAAGCCTTTGTTATTGAATTCAAATGCTATGTTTCTTGCTGGAATTACATTGTAGGTTTTTTGATGAGGTACTATGTGTGGTAATAGTTTCATTAGGCTTGTTTTTCCACATCCTACTGGACCCGATAATAGTATTCCTTTGTTTGGGTCTATTTTTAATTTTTTGCAGGTTTCAACGTCTCGAATAAAATAAGTACACAATTTATATAAAATCGCTTCATCTTCTTTATGCATTTTAAAGTTTTTGCCAAATAGTAGTTTGCCCTTTGCATCTAGGTATATTAACATTTTTTCAAAATCATAGTGAATCCTATTGCCTTTGAGTTCGCCTAATTTATATTCTAGGATTCCTTCTTGAATGATATGTGGCGTTTTTGTATTCATTTTTTTAATTCCTGCCTGCGCAAGAATGGCAGATTTTTTTTTGCTAATACTTTTTCTTAATTTTATATTGTTCATTTTGTCTTGAAACAAAATGAAACAAAAGATCAAGACTTATTTTTTAGCTACGCTAGTTACCAACCAAAATATATTTTGTTTATGGTAGTTTTGAATTCTACTTTTTCTTTTTTCTCTAATACTTTTTCCATTGATGAAAAAGTATTCAAAAAATCTAGCCTTGGATTTTCGACGGTCAAATTTATTTTTGATTTCTAAAACAAAAGAACTCGCTCTGCTCAGACAGCTTTTGTTTTTACGAAATCTTCAAATATTTGACGCTCGTCTGCAAATCCTATGGCGGTTTAGATTCTGAAGAGAAATAAAATAGGTCGGTTGTGATTCTGTTTCATTTATGGTTTTAGGTATTTTAAATTAATTCGTTTTCAAATGCGAAAAATATTTATTTGACCACCGGGTTATGAAACCGACGATTATGATTTTTGGTTTTGGTATAATCATAGTTGTTTTCAATTTGATGAGATTGCTTTGTCGTGCTTCCGCGCAATGACGCTAGAGTGGTTCGTTGTAATTTTTGTTTTTAGTTGTTTTGAGGTTGTCCCTGTTTTGGCTAACTGATTTTTGGTTTTGATTTTCTTTGATTTCTTCTGCTTTTATCATCCAGTTTTTTGCTGTGGCTTGCCAATTTACAATTTTTGTTTTTCCACCCACTTTCCAACCAATGCCTTGGTAATGATTGTAAAATTTTTGCCCTTCGATTATTGGCCAGTTTTCTTTTTTAAAAAAAGTAATTACTTCTTTTTCATTTTTTGGCTGGTCAAGTTTAATAACGTTTTTATTGTTTCTATTAGTTTGTATATGTTTATTAATAGATACCAGTGCTTGTCCACTGCTTGTCTCGATATTGGTACTGTTGTGTACCAGAGCTTGTCCAGTACTTGTCCCGAATTTGTTCATCTTGATTTTGCTGCCTTTGTACGGGTTGTGAGAGGGATAATAAACGAGGTATTTCCAGTGACTTAATTCTTTTATGCATTTATGATAGGTTGATTTAGATCCTATTTTTGATAGACTCATCATTTCTTCTCTATTGATATAAAATATTTCTAAAAATCGATTGTTGTTCCATTTTTGGAATAAGGCAATGTATAGGCTTATATGGGTTGGGTTTAAGCGATTGTCTTTTGAGAATTGCATGAAGACTCCTTTTAGGTGTTTTATGTAGTTTACATTTTGCATAGCATGGACTTCTCGATATTATTTTACTGTCCTAATTCGCTAAGCTCATTAGGGCAGTAAAATCACTCGAAGTGACAGAGGTTTTTAACTTTAGAATTTATTATGAATGCGGTTTTCTTCTAGTACTTTTTGAATTTCTTCGTAATCGTAGTAGATAACTCCTCCAACTTTAGAGTAGGGGAGTGTACCATTGATTCTTAAGTTTTGTAATGTTCCTGGAGAAATGCTTAATAAATCTCTGACCTCTGGAGATTTTAACCATTTTTTTGGTGCAAAACCTGATTGATGATTGATCATTGCTTTGATGTCTTCTAGTAATTCTTCTTTGAAGATATAAAGATCTTCTGTGGTAATGATTGTTGCTGCCATTTTTGATTATTTTTTAAATTACATATTATTCTTTCATTTTTTCTTGATAAAAAACGAAACAAAAAATCAAGACTCACTTTTATTTTTATAGAATTCTACTTTTTATTCCACTAACGAATCCAGACCGCAAGCTCTTTGGATTCTACCGTTTCATAAAAATTGAATTCTTACTAAAAATAAAATAGGTCGATAGTTACTTTAATAGGTTTTCAGATTTATTTAATTTAATGTCTTCTAATAATTCTTCTTTGAAGATATAAAGATCTTCTGTGGTGATGATTGTTGCTGCCATTGTGAAATGTTTTTAAATTTACAAGTTAATATCAAAAGATCCCCGCTTTCGCAGGGACTTCGACAAAAGGTCTCTTTTGTCTCGATTTGACTTTCGTTTGGCAAAAATGGAGTAGTTTGTTTGAATTTATTCTATATGTATTCCCAAGGAGGGAACGATTTTTAGATTTTTGTTTTTATAGGTATTAGATGTGTTTTACTTTAAATAATAGACTAAATTACTTGGGGAATTACTATTAAATAGTTTTCCCAAGTTGGGGGTAACTATAGATTTATTCGTCTGATTCTTTAATGCGTAAAATGAGTGATTCTTTTAGCTTTTCGATGAATTTGGTGGTGATGTTTTTTCTTAACTTTATTTCCATAAACGTATGGTAATAATTCCCTAAATTAATATTGAAGTGTTGCTCAAGGGTCGATGCAATTTCTTTTACATCAGCTGTTCCATTATTTATTGCACCGCTTTTTTGTAATGCATATATTAATTCTACTAAATCTGTTTTTGAGCCTGTCCAGTTTAATTGGTTTTCTTTTTGAAGTGGTTTGATGGGGTTCACATTTTGATGTAAATTATTCAATTTATCAATTTCATTTTTAAGATATTCTATTAATTTTATGTATGCCATGATGGTTGCTACAGAACTGTCATGACTTGTTGAAAATTCATCTTCAGTAAAGAAATAGTGTTCTTCAATATTTATGCGCAAGGATTTATTTTCTCTTAAGAAATATTGTTCATCTAAATGCGCTGCATTGCTTTTGAAATAATGATAGAATTCTAAATTATTATTGAAATACGTTTGAAGTTTTGCAATGTATTTTTTTAAGTATTTTATTTGTTCTTTTTTACCCTCTATAGAGCGTTTGCTTTCTATTTGTAATTGTTTTACATAAAAGATTAAGTAGCTAAATACTTTTGGTTTTATGTATTTATAGAATTCAATTTCTTCTTTTTTACTTTTAAATGTATATTCTTTAAAGCTATTTCTTAAGTTTTCTAATGCTGATTTACACAATAAAATGCTTTGTTCTGAAAGACAATGCAGATTATTTATTTTACATTTTAAAACTTTAAGATTATGCTCCAGTTCATAGATTAGCTTATAGCAATTTTTCAAAACAGTTTTTGGGAATTTTCTTTTTCTTTTTCATTTTTTAAAACACGGAGTACCCTAATATATCCGTTAACTATTAAAATGGATACTCACGTGTTTTGTTAAAAGAATTCTTGAATAAGACATAATCTCGGGGGTGATTAAATACTCTCAAATAAATGTTCATCCATAGCACAAAATCGACACTTTTTTGAGTTACTCAAGAATTCTAAATAAGAATAAAAAAAAGTGAGTTTAAACTAATTCAAACACTATAATGGTGAAACAAAAAAACTCATTATCTTTTCACTTACTTTTAAATATTCTTAGCCATTTGAAAAGGAATATTAAGGTAAAGCACTAGCGTGTTTTTCATAGTTTTTGCAATTAATATCCGTTCTTTAAATGGTTTTTGGTACTGCTTTTTCTTTTTTATATCATATCTAGTTTGTTAATTATCTTGTTTTTTTACTTTTATATGCATGCGCTGTTATTCTCAGGTATTCATGATGTGCTTTACTGTTCTTGATAAAAAGTAACAAAAAATCAAGCCTTACTTTTATTTTAAAGTCTTTCTTTATTTTTAGATATTTCTTTAAAGTCTGGAATACCATACGATAATAGAATGATATCGAA
Organism: Polaribacter vadi; assembly: GCF_001761365.1. Taxonomy (NCBI): domain Bacteria; kingdom Pseudomonadati; phylum Bacteroidota; class Flavobacteriia; order Flavobacteriales; family Flavobacteriaceae; genus Polaribacter; species Polaribacter vadi. Next base: position 2,783,814 of record NZ_CP017477.1, read on the forward strand.
CGGACTTAATGTTAAGTACATTCTATCAAGTAAGATTTCGTCATTTTCTTCTTTTTCTGATTTTGTTGGATTCATTTTTTAATTATTCTAAAACCTCTTCTAATACTTTTATGTTCGCTTTTATAAATGTTTTTGCTCCATTTTCTAAAAATGAAATAAAATTATTTACATCTAAATCAAATCCTTTAGGAGGTGCTAATAAGGTATCGTTTGCATCTGTTAATACATGAAATGGTTGGATGTTGTTAAAATATTGTGTAATTTGATAATCAGCATTTTGTTGCCCTACACTTCTTATTAACTTTCCGTCATATTTAGAATTATACCACTCCTTTTTTGAGAGTTTCTCTTTATTACTTACACATAATACTACTACCACATAATACTTATTTAGAACTTCAAGTACTCGTATATCTTTACAAATTTTAGCATTCATTTTTTTACAGTTCTTCGATCTTATATTTGTAAATCGTATGAAAATGGGCTTATTCTGCATTTTTGCAATTTTTTTTGCATCTTTTATATTGTAATAGCCTTCTAAACCATTTTGCAAAAATATTTTTTGAGGAAAAAGATTTTGACATACATTGTTTTCTATTTTCGTATTCTCAGGATTTTGTGGTTTGTTAATATTGTTAAATGAATTTGTTACCATTCCTGCAGATGATACATTAGGATTCATAATGATACTTTGTTCTATTAATTTAATTTTTTAATAAACGATTTTACTTCGTTTGCAATGACATTTATTTTTAAAAAGGGAATGAGATAATAGTCTACAAACTCTATTATATTCTGCTATGGCACATAACAGTTTCTCAATTCCCTTTTCTTTTAACTTTTTTACTGATTTGGATCTGCATCTGCACAAATTAATAATACGAGTGCGATGCATATTAAAATTATAATTGTGTAAAACAGCATATTTATCCTTTTATTCTATCTTAATGTTTATTTTTTTCTCTTTTAGCTCATATTCTCCTGTATCTAATGAAACAAGCGCATAGTTTATTATTGTATGTATTGTAGGGTGTTTGCCCGTAATTTTAATCCGTTGTTTAAAGCCACCACTTATCCCCGAATATAGATTTGCATATTCTTGCGTTGTTTGATTAATTATAGTCACTTCTTCTAATGATTTGGGTTCTCCAATTAATTCACAATTTTTTGGTTTGAAGTTTGCAATCAATGATGGGAGTACTGTTGATTTTTGATTAATGGCATAGATGAACCAATTGTGAGCAATCTCTACTTTAAAAAACAAGTCTATTTCATCACCAATTTTTACGGATGTTTTAGAGGCATAACTATACCAATTGGCTTTTTCTTTATTTTGAGTATAACCTTGGTTTAGAGATATTATTAATGTACAAATTATCATTAATTTTTGAAAGCGCATTGTTTTATGGTTCTTGGTTTTATTTTTTTTATTCTTTTCTTTTTTAGTTCACGACTTTTCTATTTTCATCTATTGGTAAGGTTCGCATAAAACGAGCTCCCTCTTTTCGGGGAATATTTACCAATATGCTTTGCAGGCTGTCTATTTTTTTTTTTTAAAATAAAATAGAAATTAGCACCAACAAAAATTCTTAAAGCAGCTTGACGACATGTATCTTTAGGGTAGCTGTCCCAAAAAGCTTCTGCTAACTTTATTTTATGTTTCTCGTGGGTATCTATTTTAGATTGCATATTATTTTCCTTTTCTTCTTCCTAAAAAGACAACTGCAATTACCGTTAAAACCCCTGGGATTAAAACCATATAAATCAGCATCAACCACGAAAGCCCTGTTCTGTTTAAATTTAAAGTATGATCCTCTGATGATGTTTTATGTCTTGAGCTAATTGGAAATTCATCATTGGCTAGCCATTTAAATATTCTAGGCCCTATAGATCTTCCTGAGTTATACTGATTGCCATTGTATAATCTTTCACCGTTACTTATAAATTCTGAATCTCCAACAATCATAATGCGTTGTTGTTTGTTGCCCACCATTCTATCCAATCCTACCGCTAAAGAAATCGGATTCTCAGATAAATTGGGCATTGATAAACTACCCTTTTCTGTAGCCAGTTTTTCTATACTTACTTCTTTTCTTGTAACCAGAAGGTTCCATTTTTCAAAACCTCCTTCATTATTATAAGACATCCCTACTGCTCCTGTCATGGGCATTGTAAAGCCAATTCTACTATTCACTCTTCTTTCCCATCCTCTTTCTTTAAATCTAGAGACAGATTCTGCTGAAACCAATCCTTTAATATGTGTATCTACTAAGTTTACATTTTTTTGGGTGGTTATTTTTCCTGGAACAAAATGGATTCCTAACGGATTTACAATAGGGGCTAAATATTTTCTATTCTCTAGTTCTGCTAGTACTAATAAGTTTTTACCTTCTGCTATATAATTGGCAATTCGTTTTAGCCCTGTTGCAGTATAGGTACTTTTTGGATCTGCAATTAACAGAATGTCTATGTCTTCTGGGATGTCATTTGTATCCACAGCAACATACTCAAATTTAAATCCATTGTTTGATAAAGAACTATCATCTTCTCGTGAAGATAAAACTTGATTATAGCCTTCATCTCCTTTAGAAAGTGTACACTCATCATGCCCTGTTACAACTCCTACTTTTGGTGCTTTGGTGGTTAATTTTTTAAACGCTGCTGCTATATTTTCTACACTAGGATAGGTGCCTGGTGGATTGTACAAGCGTAAAAACTCTTTTTTACCATTGTAGCTAACCTGAGTTACATAGCGATTCTCTTCGGCACTTAAATCCACCATTTTTTTAATTTCTGCTGGATTTAGAATGTTTTCAAAATCAAGACCATAAGCAGCTGCCATTTTTTTAGCTAATGGTTTACCAAAGAGTCCAGGATTATCTCTATACACTTGGGATTTTGGTGGGATGGTATCATAAAAATGAACATATTCTAATTCTAATTGTGGTAAAAACCGGGTGAATTGATGGAATACTCTATAATTTTTATTATAATGCTTAGGCAGTCCAGAACCTGCGGTATAGATATCTAAAATATTTACATAAAAGGTGATTTTTAAGGGATGTTCTTTCAGTTGGCTTGTAATTGCTTGGATCTCCTTGTTCAACGTTTTGTGTTTTCCTCTAGTCATATCATAAAACTTGATATTATAAGGGTTCGAGCTAAAAGAAGCTAAGCCTGTAGCTAATAGTAAAACCACACTATATTCTAGAAGGTTTCTAAGCTTAGATTTTCCTTTCTTCTTATTGGAAAGTCTTATAATGGTAACCGCTATAAATACTCCAGTGATAATTAAAAAGTAGCTAACACTTTGGGTGCTAATAAGACCCGAAACAATTTCTGACGATTTATGGTTTAAGTACAACCAATAAACAATATCATTGATATAGGGAACATCTTGCCATAAATTCCCTATAAAATTAATTAACACCATAATAGCAGTTGTAATAACAGCTGCTACCATTTGATAGGAAGTTAAACTGGAAATAAATAACCCAATTGCCGAGTAGGTACAGATTAATAAAAATATACCAAGCAAACTAGAGAGCATCAACGTATAATCTAGGGTGTCAATAATAAAATGCCCCGTCACCATATAGGTAGCTAACGATAGTATGAGTATAAAACAATAGGCTACCATCGCCAAATACTTTCCTAGTATAAGCTGGTGAAAATTGATTGGAGAGGACAGTGGTAATTTAATAGACCCACTACTGAGTTCTTTACTGATGAGCCCCATAGTCAATATAGGAATAAAAAGAAATAAATTATCTGCAATGCTATAAAAGAATTGTTGGTTACTAGCTCTAGAAAATATAGAAGCTGTTAGGTTATTGACAGCGTTATCGCCCCACGATTCTACCCTAAACACCTGATGTTTAAGAATGTTTGTTAACCTATTTCCTCCTTGAATGGAAAAAACCACCAAGACTAACCAACCAATGGGAAAATAAAAGAGGGTGTTTAGTTCTAAACGGGCTATTCTAAATATAGTTTTCATTTTTATATTGTTTATTTTTTTAATTTACTTTTTTATCTAAACGTTCTTGTCTTGCCTAGTTTTAACAGCTTCTCGTGTGATAACACCTTCACTAAAAGTTTTATTAAAACTTTTTTTAACGCTCGGTCCTATTTGCTTTTTCTAATTAGTAGAAGTGTTGCTCCTACTAGTAACAAAAGCCCTGGAATAATCCATACTAAAACAATGTTTATCCAAGAAAGTCCTTTTTTACTTACTTTAAATTGATTGTCAATAGCTGCTGGAAATCCAACTTCTGGAGGGAATTCATCGTTAGAAAGCCATTTGAAGAGTAGTGGAATAAAGCTATGGTTAAGACTATACCTACTGCTTGATGTATATTGGGCATTGCTCATAAAATCAGCATCTCCCATGATCATAATACGTTGCTGCTTCGTATTCACATTTCTTTCTAAGCCTACTGCTAAAGGAATTGATTCTTTTAATATTGTTGGAACGGCTAAAGAATCTTCGTTGAGGTTTTGCAAAAATGTTTCTTTCTCACTTAATAGTAAAGGCCATTTTTTAAACTTCCCAGATTCTAGATACGAAAAGCCCACAGCACCCGGAAGATTAATAGGTCGTGTTTTATAGTATTGCCAACTATGAGATAGGAGTTTTTTATCTACCTCTTTTGGAATTTCTCCAACGATAAAGCTAGGTACCATTCCTTTATTTTTTTGGGTAAGTTCTCCAGGAATAAAATCTACTTCTAATTTATTTACAATTGACTTTATATAATCTCTATTAGTAGGTTCTGCCATGATTAAGGTATTACCTCCGTTAGTTATATATTTAGCTACTCTTTCTTCCTCTTCTTTGGTGAACGGAGATTTAACATCTGCAATAACTAGAATATCTATTCTTTTTGGAATGTCATTCTCTTCAACAGAAACATATTCAAATTTAAAACCTTGATTTAATAAGGAGTTCCGGTTGGTGTTCTTTCCAATAGTATGTCGTCCATAGTCTGTTTTATTTTGATCTAAATTCCGTTCTCCATGTCCTGTTAAAAAACCGACGCTGGGTACTTTTGTAACCAATTGCTTTAGCGACGCCCCTATTTGTAAATCAAAAGGCACATGAGGAGTATCATCAAAAAAACGCAAGAATGCTTTTTTGCCGTTGTAAGTTATTTGGGTCAGGTATTGGTTTTCTTCATCATTTAGGTCCACAATTTCTCGTATTTCCTCTGGAGGCAATACCCTGTCAAAATCGATATCATAAGCCCTTGCTTTTCTTTTAGCCAATGCTTCACCATACAACCCTTCTTTGTTTTCATATTCCATAGATGCTGCAGGAATGGTATCGTAATAATACACATAGTCCGTTTCTAGTTGCGGTAAAAAACGGGTGTATTTACCAAATATGTATCTATAGTTATTATTTTTAGATCTTGGTGTACCCGAAGACATCATTGATTGGTCAATAAGATTGGCATAAAAGGTTACTTTTAAAGGATGCTCTTTTAGTTTGCTAACCACCTCTTGTAATTCTGGACTGATGGTATTGGTCTTCCCTCTAGTCATATCGTAATAGGCAATGTTATACGGATTTGAGGAGAAAGCACCAATACCAAATGCTATTACTAGTACCAATGCGTATTCTAAACGAATTTTACCTTTAGATTTGCTTTTCCATTTATTAGAGAGTTTTAATATGGTAAAGGTAATCAATACCCCAATGATGATTAAAAAGTAAAATACGGTTTTGCTATTGATAAGTCCTATAGAAATTTCACCTACCTGGTAGTTCAATGCCAACCAAAACTCAATTTCACTGACTACTGGTATTTCTTGCCAAAGCCACCCGATACTTGAGAGTACCAATATAATTGCCATGGTAACAATTGCTGCAACTATCTGATAGGATGTAAAACTAGAAACATACAAACCAATAGCGGAATAGGTACATACTAATAAAAAGACTCCTAAAAGTCCTGATATAACCAATTTATAATCTAACGATTCAATTGCAACTCCACCAGCAATCATTACGAGTACCAATACAAGAATCAACACAAGACTATAAATGACCATTGCCAAATATTTTCCCAATACGAGCTGACGAAAATTAACAGGAGAGGATAAGGTTAGTTTAATAGACCCAGAACTCAATTCTTTACTAATAAGCCCCATGGTTAACAAAGGAATATAGAAAAACAAATTGCTAGTAACTGATTTAAATAAATTTTCTGGCCAGTATGAACTTGCAAAAATTTCTTTTGTTAAAGAACGAGAGAAAAACTCCCCTAACTCCATTCGTTCTAAAAAAGAGACTAAAAGACTTGTAAATACGGTTCCAGCATGAAGGGTAAAAATAATTAGTACAATCCAAGCAATGGGAGAATAGAACATCGTACTTAATTCGTTACGTGCTATTTTTAATGTCGTTTTCATTTATATATTTTTATAAAAAATTAATCATTGTATCGCACCTTTTTTAATTCGCATGTGCATCTTTTTGAGATAATTGAGCAAACACATCATCCAACGAACTTTTTTCCAAATGAATTCCCGTTAAACGCCACCCATTCTTCACACTTTCTGAAATTAGGTTTTCGGTAATATCTTGATTCGTATCAAATTGTATTTTAACGGTTTTACCATCGATGGCTTCTACCTCCAACACTCCCGAAATAGCTTTTAAAGTTTCCTTATTTGGTGGTAATTCCATTGTCATTAGTAGACTGTCTGGTCTTTGGTAGTTTCCAAATTCTGCAACCGTACCTTCAAAGACCATCCGTCCTTTTTCAATCATTTTAATATCATCACAAGCAGCCTGTACCTCTGATAAAATGTGGGTAGAAAAAATGACCGCATGTTCTTTTCCAATTTCTTTGATGAGTTTTCGTACCTCTAATATTTGGACAGGATCTAGCCCGTTGGTTGGCTCATCAAGTACTACCAATAGTGGTTTATGAATAATTGCTTGTGCAATTCCAACTCGTTGTTGGTACCCTCCAGAAAGATTTTTCAACAATCGCTTGCTAAAATGAGCAATACCACAACGTTCTTTTACTTCTTCTAAGGCTTGTTTGATTGATTTTTCAGGCATTAACCTTATGTGCGCACAATGTGTTAAATATTCATCAACCGTTAAATCTAAATATAGCGGTGCTTTTTGTGGTAAAAATCCAATAAGTTTTTTAGCTTCTACCGGATTTTTCTGCATGTCAATACCATTGATTAATACAGTGCCTTGGGTTTGATTGATCACCCCACATAAAATGTTCATGGTAGTAGATTTACCAGCTCCATTAGAGCCTAATAAACCTAAAATCCCTTTAGATTTGATGTTAAAACTCACTTCTTTTACCGCCCAATCTTTTGAATATTGATGCGATAAGTCTTGGATTTCTACAATATTAGTTGTCATAATTATTTTTTATTTCTTGTTATCTCTTTATTCTTGTTTCTCTACTCTCTACTCTTGCCTCTTAACTCCCCCCATTAATCGTCTCAATAATCCGTTCATTTTGAATAATCATCATTCCTTGCCTGTCATCGGTAATTCCATCTTCTAATACATACGGATAGGTGGGGACATTATTTTTAACAATGGTAGGCAGGTATCTAAAAAATAAACGATCATTGTTTTCTCCAAGAGTGATTCCAGCTTCCATAATGTGAGTTGAAATGATAAAAGCCCCATTTCTTTTAGAAAAGGCATCTACGATGGCAATAGTTCCGTCAGAAGCATCTTTTACATTGGTACCTTTAAACAGTTCATCAAAAATGATGACCAGTTGTTTGTTGGTAGCCACTTGCTGTGCTACATGTTTTACACGGACTACTTCTGCATAAAAATGGCTATAGCCTTTGTCTATATTGTCAGGTACATTGATAGAGGTGTAGATGCCTTCATGCAATGAAAAGGTCATTTGTTTTGCTGCTACAGGAAACCCCATATGTGCCAAATAGACAATCACTCCAAAGGATTTCATAAGGGTAGATTTCCCTGCCATGTTTGCACCTGTTAAGAAAAACACATGCTTGTCTTTACCAATGTAAATATCATTGGCAATGGCTTCTGGAATACAAGGATGATACCCTTGTTTTATATCGATGTATTTTTCTTCTTTTTTTACTGCTTTTGCATACACAAACTTTCGTTTTCTTGACACATCTGACACGCTGATGTACACATCCATCTTGTACAATTCATTCAACAGGTCTATAAACTCATTATAGAGTACTCCTCTAAAAATAAAATCTAGGTTTAGAAGTTGTTTCAATGATAAAGGATGTACTCCTACGCATTGCCAAGCCAATTCAAGACTTTTATGGTTGAGCAGGTTAGTCATTTTTTTTGCTTGTGCATGGTAAAAGGTGTTTTTTGATTCTTGTTCAATCCTTTTTAGAACAACTTTTAACTTAGAAAACACTTGGATGGTTTTTTCCAATCCATCACGAATGGTAGTGTATTCTTTGTCATAAAAAACGTAGTTCATCAGCTTGATCTTTGTAAGATTTGTTGTAGCTGTTAGCTTGTTTTTAGATGCTGGATTTCTAAAGTAGTATTCAACAATTTCAATTTCTTTTGAATTAAATGGCAACGCTACTTGTAGTTTTTCAAAAAATGAAAATTTCTCTTTTCTAGCATTGATGTCGGCAATATTGGTTAAGGGATGTTGAAACATGTTTTCCAAAAGACGTCCACCGCCACTGGTAATGGTATTGTTAAACACTCTAAAGATGGAGTTGTTTTTATAACGTCCTAGAATGTTTAAATCGTCCATTGTTTGTTTGTCTGTAATGAATCCCATATTAAGTTGCTTTTAAGATGTCTAAAATTCTTTCATTTTCAATAATTAGCATTCCATGACGGTCGCTGGTAATCCCATCTTCAATGGTATAGGTATATTGTGGCACCTTGCCTTTCATTTTTGTTGGGAGGTATAAAAACTTGATGTTGTCTCGGATTGCTTTTAAATCTTCACCAGCTTCAATGATGTGTGTGGAGATGATAAAGGTGCATTTGCGTTTATTGGCAAGTGCATTAACTACTTCAACGGTTGCTTCATAGGCATCCTTTACATTGGTACCCCTAAAGAGTTCATCAAAAACAATGATCAATCGTTCGTTTTCATTTACTGCTTCTGCTACTTTTTTAACCCGAGCAACTTCTGCATAAAAATGACTGAAACCCATATTTAAGTTATCAGCAAGATTGATGGTGGTGAACATCCCGTTTTGGACACTGAAGACCATTTTTTTAGCAGGTACTGGAAAACCTACGTGTGCTAGATAAATTGCAATTCCAAAGGTTTTCATAAAGGTGGATTTTCCAGCCATATTAGCACCTGTGAGAAAAACCATGTTGTTTTCTTCGGTGATGAGAACGTTGTTAGAAACGGCATTGGGAACTAAAGGATGATAGACACCTACGAGCTCTATTTTATTTTCTTCTGAAGGATCTATTTCTGCGAAATTGAATCCCAAATCATTGGAAACTTCTGCAACGGTGATATAGACATCAATTTCAAAAGCGTAGTTGAGTAGTTTTAAAATGTCTTTTCTAAGGGTGAATCGAAACAAGCGATCAAGCTCCGCTGTTTTGACATAGGAAAGTTTGCTTGTTTGTTTTATGGTATTTAAAAATGCCAGTTTTGGGATTTCTAAAATTTTAGCAACTGCTTGTACATCTTCTTGAAGTGTCTTTGTTTCTTCTTTTTTTTCTATGGTTACAATGAATGCTTTAAGATCTAACAAAAATTGAAGGGTAGCTACTGCTCCTTTGTGAATTTTTTGAAATTCTGTATCAGCTCCTAACAAATGACATACTTTATGTTGTAGGTCATTTCCATGGGTGGTCAATAGGGTACGTTCATCTGGATCACTTAAATAAAAATCTATAGTATCAAAAGTTTCATTTTTAAAAGGAAATGAAGCCTTGGTGTCTTTGAAGTATTTTATGGTGTGTAAGCGTTTTGTGATGGCATTTGCTTCTGAGATAGGACACAGAAACATCTTTTTTAAAATTTTAGCGCCACCCACTGTTTTTGTGCGATTGAACAGTTCATAAATGTCTGAACTTCTATCGTCACTAACAATCTTAAGATCGGTAATTGTTTGTTTGTCTACTTTAAATATCATAGTGTGTGTTTAAATAGGCTCCTTAATTTTATTATATGGTTGCTTGTTGTATTGGTTTTATGATTTTTGTTTTCATTTTGAGATTACTTCGTTCCTCGCAATGACGTTTTTTTTATACTTTTTCTTTATATTTTTTAACTCCGGATTTTAAAAAGGCAATGAAATTATTGACGTCCAAATCATAGGATTTTGGTGTTGTTAATACTTCTTCATTGTGATCTATTAATACATATAATGGTTGTGAGTTGGTGGTAAACTTTGTAATTTGATAATCGGCATTTTGCTTGCCTATCGTTTTTTTGGTTTTACCATCGTATTCTGATTCATACCAATCTTCTTTGGGTAGTTTTGTTTTTTCATCTACATACAATGCCACTACGACATATTCTTTTTTTAAGATCTCTAATACTCTAGGGTCACTCCAAACTCTGGCTTCCATTTCTCTGCAGTTGACACAACCGTGCCCTGTGAAATCTATAAATATGGGTTTGTTCTGTGCTTTTGCACATTTTTTGGCTTGGTCTAAATCGAAATAACCTTGTAGCCCGTGTGGTAAGTGTAATAGGTCTGCGTATAATGGTTCTGGGCAATCCCCTCTTCCGTCTCCCCGAAGGGGAGAAACCTTTGCGAGTCCATTGTTTGACAGGTTATTCTCTTGGAGAACGAATTCTTGTGTGGTTAGTGGTGGTAAATAGCCAGATAGTGCTTTTAAAGGTGCGCCTATCATACCAGGGATTAAATACACCACAAAACTAAAGATCAATGTTGCCATCAATAATTTTGGTACGGAGGTTGTTTTACTTTCTGCGTGATGTGGTAAGCGTAATTTGCCTAATAAATAAAAACCTAGTAAAGAAAAAATGACAATCCATAAGGCCAAATAGATTTCTCTATCTAAAATGCCCCAATGGTATACTTGGTCTGCAATGCTTAAAAATTTCAATGCCAATGCCAACTCGAAAAAACCTAGTATCACTTTTACTTCTTGTAACCAGCCCCCTGATTTTGGTAATTTTTCTAACCACTTTGGAAAGGCTGCAAATAGTGTAAAGGGTAGGGCTAGTGCCAGTGAAAAGGCAAACATACCTACAATTGGTTTAATAACTGCTCCTCCTGCAGAGAGGACCAAAACACTTCCTACTATTGGCCCTGTACAGGAGAATGAAATTAGGACTAATGTGAATGCCATAAAGAACACTCCTAAGACGCCGCCTTTGTTGCTGAGTCCGTCCATTTTGTTGATCCACTTATTGGGTAATGTGAGCTCGAACATGCCTAAAAAGGACATGGCGAAAATGATGAATATGACAAAAAACAATACGTTAGGCACCCAATGGGTGCTTAACCAATTTGCGAATTCGGGACCATTTATTTTTGCTACTATCGTACCTGCTACGACATAGATTGCTATGATAAAAAAGCCATATAAAAATGCTTTTTTGATTCCGGATTTTTTGTTGGTTGTTGTATTATCTTGAGTGTTTTTGTCTCCGAAAAAACTGACTGTTAAGGGGATCATTGGGAATACGCAGGGGGTTAAAAGGGCTGCTAGCCCTGAACCGAATGCTAGTATTGAGAAAGACCAAAGTTCTTGCATTGTTTTTTATTTCTTTTTAATTGTTCAACTTTTTGATGTTGATATAAGTAATCTTTTATTCTTTTGTTCCTTTCTTTTTTGCATTGATCAAAAAAGAAACAAAAAAATCTAGCCCTGAATCTTCGACGGTCAAATTGATTTTTGATTTCTAAAACAAAAGAACTCCACTTCCTTTTAGTCAGTGTCAGACAGCTTTTGTTTTTACGCAATCTTCAAATATTTGACACTCGTCTGCCAGATTCTATGGCGGTTTAGATTGTGACTTATTTTATTGTTCTCTTTTTATTTTATGAGATTGCATGATCTTGACTCCGCTCGATACAAGCTCTGTTTCCTCCTCGCAATGACATTTGTTTTATTTTCATATTCTTTTCTTCTAATACTTTTTATTCACTCATTTCATTTTTTAGCGGAATTCATGATGTGCTTCGCAGTTCTTGATAAAAAGTATTCAAAAATCAAGACTTACTTTTATTTTTCTTGAATTCTACATAGTATTCCTCAGTCGAACCCAGACCGCAAGCTTCCCCAATCAAGTTGAGGACATGCTTTGGATTCTACCGCTTCATAGAAATTGAATTTCTACAAAAAATAAAATAGGTCGGGTTTAGATTGTTACTTGTTTTATAATTTCTGCTTTGTTTTATGAGATTGCCACGTCGTTACCTCCTCGCAATGACGGTTGTTTAATATTTTTCTTTTTCATAGAAAATTTTTCGATAATTCTTCTTTTGCAATAGTGTTTTATGCATGAAGTGATTTACAGTTATATTTTATTATAACCTAGCACATTCTTTACAAAGTGATTTTCCTCCTGTCCCGATTCTGATATTTTCTCTTTCGGTGTTGTTGCCTGTATTGCAGTCTGTATTATTGTGATATACATCTTGTTTAATACTATGCCATGGTGATCTTGTTGTCATGATATTGGTTTTAAATTAATTATTGTTTCTGATTTATATTAATATGTGATTCTTCTTTGTTAGGAATGACATTTGTATTCTTTTCTTATTCTTTTCTTCTAATACTTTTTCTTGATAAAAAGTATTCAAAAATCAAGACTCACTTTTTCGCTACGCGAGTTACCTACAACCAAAATATATTTTGGTTTTGGTAGTCTGGAATTCTACGTTTTATTTCATTTTCAAACCCAGACCGCTGCGCTCTTTGGGTTCTCTGAATTCCATAAAACTTGAATTCTCACTAAAAATAAAGTAGGTCGGTTTAGATTTTGACTTATATTATAATTTCTGCTTTGTTTTATGAGATTGCTTCGTTCCTCGCAATGACGTTTTTTTGAATGACATTTTAGTTTATTTTAAATTCGAAATCATCGTCTCCTAGAATGCACTTGCCATCTACTGTGGTGCATACCTGGTAATTGTATGTGCCTTCTATGATGGCTTTACTTTTGAGGATTTTGACTTTTTGCCGAAATTCTGCTGTTTTTTCAAAATAGTTGACATTGACCTCGAATATGTCGTCGTATTCAGTTTTGGTGCCTATGGCTTTTATATTGCCTACTAACTTGTAGGTATCGTTTGGCTCGAACTCAAATTCTGTTTTCTTTGGCCCTACTTCATAGTTTTGGACATTGGAATATAAATGCCAAGTATCATCCAATTTTATTTTAAAAATCAGTTCGATGATGTCTCCTTTTTTAATCTTCTCTTTTGACACGCTAGTTGACCATTTTGCTGGTGTTAAGATTTGTGCATTTATTGCGAACATCGAAAACAGTAGTAATGATATACTACAGCATTGCTTCTTTATATTTATTTTCATACTATTAATTGATTGAACATTAGTTATTTTAAGTAGCGTAATTACCACTGTCATATTTTTACTATGCAAACTTGTTTGTAAAACAAGGGAGCTACTACTTACTAACCTTTTTTATTGATTGTCTTATTAACAATGAATCTAGCATCTTGTGATTTCACAGGAATGACAATTTCAATAAAATCCCCGACACAGAGCGTTGGGAATTTTTTTGGATAAAATACTAGTTCCTCATCTTGCCGTAAAATCAACACTTGGTTGTTATTACTACAACAAAAAATAAAAGAAGGGTGGGTCTTGTTTGTATTATAGGGTGGGTCTTGTTTGCATTAAAAAAACAAAACCTTGATTTTCAATTTTATAACTATTGATATCAACTACTTCGGTTGTTTCTCAATCACAATGGTATTAGTAGGTTTGTATTTTATTATTTGCTTTTTCTTTGCGCAACAAAAAAAAAGTAACAAAAGAAAAGACTATACTTCGTAGGAATTTCTTTTTGCACTTCGCTTGAAAAGAACCAAGACCAAAAAGCTATAAAAAAGAGTAGCTATTAATTTTTAAATATTTATTTTAAGAAAACTATTTTACCAACTTTTGCTTTCATATTAGATATCAAGGCTTAACTTGCTTGAAAGACTACCCAAACAAATAGCTCATCTATTATTATTAATGATATGGTATCAAAATAACGGTAATGATAATCGTTGTGTATTAGTAAAAATGAATGCTATATTTTCAGGCAGTACATTTTGTAGAATTATACTGGCCCATTTGTGTATTAATTATATTATAAATATGGCTCAAAAAAGGTATGTAGCCCATGTAATATTATCTTATATAAGCCATAATCTTATAATTAAAAATTAGAAAAAGGTGCCCACTTTAGGCTCATTTTTAATAAAAAGCTTCCACCCTAAAATACAAACTTATAAACTAGCTTTCTAGCTTCGTTTTAAAGGTAAACTTTCAAATTTCTTCCAACCTATAGCTAATATTTAAAATAATACATACCAGAATTTAGACTAATATTAATTATTTCAAGCTTTAATAGCTTATAATGAATTCATTAACTTGCTTTTATTGCCACAATAAGATTTGATGTTGACTCTTTTGGGTCTATATTAACTTTTATAGCTTTATTAGCTGCTTTTTCTCTCGAGTTTATATTATACTTCTTGCTTTGGTATCTAAAAAGGGAGCATAGTAGCTCTTATCTTTTGGAAGCGCTATATTTATCCATTTAGTGCCTCATCTAAAGCATACTTATTGGTAATGTTTTCATTACTAAAAACTCCACAGCCCCAATTGTTTAGACGAGGATAACTTTTTAGTAAATATTTGTAACATAGGTAATATATATTTTGGTATAGTTTTCTCAATCTTTAAAACTCTTCAAGAGTAACTCATTGTATGTCATACTGTAAGTTCTTTTGACATTTGTAGTATTTAAATAGGTGGTAATACGTTTAATCTATATAAATATAGAACTTTTTTTTGGCACTTGTAAGACTTTTTTGTATAAAGTATAAGAATAATAGCTGTCAGTATTGGAAAAAAAAGTGTCCTAAACGTAGAAATGGTGAGAAGAAATTCTCACCACTTTTTTTATGTTTCTTTTTAAAAATCATTTTTTTGCCCCTCATCAATTTGCTCTTTCATTAAAAATTACCACTTTATGATTTGTTAGCTTGTCCACTAAAAGGGAAAGGTAAGTACTTCCTCTTATAATTACGAACGAAACCAATTAATAATTATTAAATCGTGTAAATCTATATCTCAATCCACCAAACAACTCCCTTTCTGTAATAACCAACGTGAGATTCTTTTTTACTGACACGTCATTCTTATCCAATGGGTTAATAGTAAAATTTGTGATAGACACATTGCCTAAATTATCCATAAATTCAAAAGTGTAACTACCGTCAACTTTCTTTGCAGGAAACTCTATATAATCTGAAATAGTTCTATAGATCAATCCTGAAATAACATTTGAATTTTGTCTATCAATACTAATGTCTATTGGACCTGACGATTTAGACAAGTTAATAAAACGAACACCAACGACACTATCTGTAAATTGTTTAAAATTATCCCCTACCAATAAAACTTCTTCATCTCCAAAAGTACCTGAAAGGTATAACGAGTGAATACCTTTTAAGTTCAATGACTCCGAATAAATAGGGTTTAAAGTATCATTTTCGGTTACAACTTCTACTTGGTTACTGATGCTTTCTTCAATGAAAAAATTCCGAAATTCATCAAAACCTACCTTTGCTTCTGTTGTAGCATAATTAATGGGATAAGAGCCATTCTTTACTATAACATTATCAACTCCATTAATTAAATTGACTACCTTAATAGTGGCTGTTTTATGAAAATTACTATCGTCACTACAGTATAAGAATGTTAACATAAACAGACTTATAATAAATAGTTTAAAAACTGATTTCATAGCTTTACTTTTTGTTTAATATTAATTTTTTAATCCTAAGTATTTACGAATGAGTGGTTCCAATCTTTCACCTCTTGCATTTCTATCTACAATTACCCCTTCTTTATTTAAAAGCCAAACTGTGGGCAATGCCTTGATTTCGTATAAGGTATGGAAGCTTACAGAGACATCTGATCCCTTATCCAAACGTTGTGGCCAATTGGCACCAGTTTTTTTAAGAATATCAGATATTCTACTTTTGGCTACATCATTATCTGCAGCGATACCTATCACTTCAAAACCCAAATCTTTGTACTTATCATACATTGCTCTTACATGTGGCATTTCTTTAATACAGGGGCTGCAGTATGTTGCCCAAAAATCGATGAGCACTACTTTACCTTTCATCTTTTCAAGATTAATTCTATTTCCATCCATAGCTGTAAATGACAGCTCTAAAGGTTTAGAATAGTCTACTTCTTTTAAGGCATCTATAGCTGCAACATTTTCTGCGGCCAATTCATGTATAGCCTTAATACCTAGTTGGTCTGATTGCGGATGATTGCTTCCAGTAGTTTCAAAAAAATACTTCCAATAGGCATTAGAGGCCGCAGAAGAAAAGTGCTTAAGCAAACTCAAAATATTTTGGATGCGTTCACGCATCACTTCTAAACTTGCATATTTATTAAAATGATTCTCTAAAAGAAGTCTAATATATCCCCAATAATGTATCTCAAAACGATTCCAAAAGTCTGATTCTGATTTTTCTTTTGTCAAGGCATTATCGAACTTTATCGCTTTACGAAACTCGCGGGCTATCAACTGAAATTCGGCTACTTCCTTACGCTCTAAACTTGAATTTGAATTTATGACACTAGCTACCATATCATCTCCCGTTTTTAGCCATTGTTTCCATGCTTCATAATCTACTGGTAACAGTCGTTTAAATTTTGTATGATCTTTACGAGGAATAGCCGCTAAAACCTGCTCTAAACTATCAGAGATTACTTTTGGTATAAAATGAGGTTCGGCTCCAACATCAAAAAAGAAGTTTAATGCTTGATCATGACGTTTATCTTCTGGGTAGTTCTCAAAAAATGCCTTTGCCAATCGTGATCTTTTACTAAAATACTTATCATAATATTGTTGTAATTTTAATGCGCTCTCTTTTAAAGCTGCTTGCTCTTCTGCAACAGTACCATAAGCTGCCATAGCAAAATATAATTCATTCCAGTCCTTATCTGATTGCGTTTCTATATTTTGAGTACCATCACTTGTTTTTTGTGCCTGTATGCTAGTGGTAAAAAAAATAAGGAGCAGCAATACTAAAATTTTTAATTTTTGTATAGTTTCTTCTTTTATATTTGCAATAATATTCATGTTAACTTTATTTATTTGTTTTTCGTTTAACTGTTTTCAATACAATCTCAATTTTATAGGAATCGAAATATCATTCTTTTTTATATTAAATATTCATAGGTTTGTGCCTACACCCAATCAAGTTGGACACAGGCTCCGGAATAACAATTAATTTATTATTCTACAGTAATAATAATATCTATTGTTTTCCTTACTGGAGGGTAACAGATTTCATCATTACATGTTTGGTATATTATATTGGCTTTAATGGTTTGTTTGCCAGAGCTTATATTCTTTTCCACTTGAAACTCCTGGGACATTCTTACATCGTCCCCGCTATAAGTATCATAAAATCTATTTTGATCAGGCAACTCTAATTCGCCTATTATTTTTAATCCATTTGGTATTTTAAAAGTTACTTTTGTAGGAATTCTTCCTTGATCTGTATTTATAGCAATGGGGGCATATAAATACCAACTAGGTTCAATACTAAACGCAACAGTAATAACAAACCGTTCACCAAGTCGTACTTTTTCTGGTGCTTCAATAGTATAACTTACAGGGGTATTGAATCTTGTTTGATCCTCTACATGAGAAACCGTTGTAATTAATAGCAACCAAACTGTAACTATTATTTGTGCTTTATAAAACATTCTTACCTTTTTTAATTGTCAATTTTATGTGCTGTTTTTTAACTTTTTCCCTATGCAGAATAGCCCATTCCCTAAATAATCCACCTGTTAAGTTTTATAAATCTACCTTTAAGCAACCTTATCTGTTCGATAAAAACTGCTAATGGACATTTTCTTCACACTCCTATCTCCCTATTTTTCTCCCAACATAATATAGACATAGCCCTTATGCGCTAATGCTTTATTTTTATATCCTGCATTTCCATAATAATGTTTTAAATACCATCTTTTTGTAGGAAACCTTCTCTTCTCCATTTCATCTTCTGAAATCCCTAATTTTTTTTGAAATTCTTCTGCATTCTTTATATGTTTAGCTATTTTTTTTTTTTCTTTATCTGAATAATATGCAGGGTTTATTTTGTAAATCCCAGTATCTGCTTCCCATTGCCATGCTAATTCATGGTTAAAAATTCCATTTAAGGTTGGCACATTAGTTCCTATCAATAAGTCATTCACGCCATCATTGTTCCAATCGGCCACACATACATTAATCCAAGTTCCTGGAAATTCTTTCTCTTTATTTTTTGCCCAAAACAAAGGAATACCGGGTTCAAATCGCAGTTCTTTTTTCTCATTCGTCATACGTTTAGGGAAATTTAGACCACGAAAGAAGGTTATTGCTACTGCACCTTCATTCATAAAAGGAGAGGTTACCAAAATATCCAACACACCATCACCGTCCCAGTCTACTACATATGGCACAGTACTTTTACTACCAGATGGAGGAGGAAGCATATAACCAAATTGGTCTTTATAAACTGGGTTATATGCTTTTGTTAGTTCTTCCTTTGAGATCTCTTTAATTTTTAATGGGTCTCCGTTAACATCCAATAATATTTCACGTTTTCCAAATAATGGTTTAAACTTTGTTCCTATATTTTCACTAAACCGTATCGCACTACCTCCAACAATCATGTCCTGATCGCCATCATCATCGAAGTCACCAAAGGCTGCTGAAGAATACATCCAATAATTCATACTTTCAGGATTGTCACTTGGTAATGAAAATACAGATGGCAAAGTCCTATTTACCGAATTAGAATTATAAATCTCTTCAAGCTTTAAGCCTGGTAAAAACCCATATTCGCTTCCACGAAACCAGGTAATATATCCAGGTGTGTATTGTCCAGAAAGTAAATCTTCGTAACCATCACCATTTAAATCGGCAAATCGCGGGGTAAATGCTAAACAACAAAAAGTATGAATAGAAAGTAGAGCACCACTGGTATAGTCGTTTATATCTTCTGAATAAGCTCCTTTAGCATAGTGAAAATCATTATATTGAGGTGTCTCATTGGTTCCTACATTTAGATAAATACGAATACCATGTCCAAAATGCCTTTTGATTTCGACACCACTTCCAAATTCTCCAATCAATAAATCTTTTTTTCCATCACCATTCCAATCGTAGACTGCTGGAGCGGCCCATCCATGACCCTCGCTCATTACTGGTAATGAATCACTCATAATTAATTGGGGTTTCCCCAATTTGGGAGCTCCAGGTATATTGGCATTGATTAGTTCGGGAAAATCATTGGGCCCTAAAGTAATTTTATTCTTGTTCTTTATAATTGACTGGGCATGGGTTTGTTGGCTTATTATGAATAATAATAGATTTACTGTTAAGATTGCTTTTTTCATCAGTTTATATTTATTATTTTCAACTCTCTCCTTAAGGAGGGCGCTAGTTTAAAAAGTATGTTTGTAATTTGTTTAAGTTTAGTTTTTAGATTCTTTTCATGAGTTTCCTACTTACGAGAGAATGACAAATCACTTATTGATATCCATCATTTTGAGGTAATAAATTAGGGTTCAACAAAATTTCGGATTCCGGAACTGGAAATAAAACATTTGTATCTTTCCAATTAGGTTTTAAAGGTGTCAGTACTTCAGCAGCGTTTTCTGGACGCTCTAGTGTAAACCAACGTTTTAAATCAAACCAACGATGCCCGTATTCCGTAAACAGTTCTACTCGCCGTTCACGAAGAATAGCATCCAACAATTCCTGGGTTGTTGAGGACATGGTATTTCGTAGGCCAGCTCGGTTTCTAACCACATTTAGATCGGACTGGGCACCAGCTATCTTGTTAAGCTCTGCCCTAGCCTCGGCTCGGATCAAATATTGTTCTGCTAATCGAAATACAACAGGGTATTCAAATGATATCAGATCCTCATTACTTCCACTTGAAATAGAAGTTATTCCTTTCTCTTTATATTTAAATGCATAATAATAAGTATTTCCATCGTCAGTTATGCTGCCAACCCAGCTAGCTAACCGCTGGTCGCCAAATTCAAATTCATCTATAAATGACTCATATAAGGCAACATTAGTTGGTTTTGCAAATAAAATAAACGTTTCGGCATTACTGGTATTTTCTCCCACTGAAGGAGGTATAAATTGCCATATAGTCCCAGAAGCTTCTTTAAGAAACACCTCATCCATATTAGACTCCAATGCAAAAACACCTGAATCAATAACATTAGATGCCATATCTTCTGCATCTTGCCAGTTTTCTGCATAGAGATTAACCCTTGCAAGCAATGCTTCTACGACTGCCTTATATGGACGGATGCGTTCACCAGAAATATCATTATCTAATAATTCTAAAGCTTCCTCAAGATCTTTAATTATATTATCATAAACCTCATTAACATCATTACGTGACACTATCGTGTTGGCTATATAATTGGTATTTGTGATATAAGGTACCGGACCAAAAAGCTCAACTAATAGAGAATAAACATATCCTCTGATAAAAAGAGCTTCTCCTCTAAATTGATCTTGATTCTCCTGTGTTATAAATGTAGAATTTTCCACACTTTCTAAAACAGCATTAGCAACATATATTAGATTATAAGCACCCCCCCACCAACTAAATACAGTCCCATCTGATGCTATTATAGTATGATCGAATAAAGTGTTTTGGGTATTGAAGTAATCCAACTCATCGGTATATAATCCTAATTGGACACTTAAGTCGTCAGATAAGGATCCATCTCGCAAGTCAGCATATATGCCTCTCAAAACTGCATTAATAGTAGCTACATCCTCAAATACCAATTCGGATGTCAGTAGATTATTTGGCTGATCCACCTCAACAAAATCATCACAAGCCATAAAAGAACCTATTAACAAAGTTACATAAAATGACTTCCAAATTCTAAACCTTGTTATGGAAATACCCCAAAGCTGTTTTTCATTTATAATTTTCATAAGTTTATATTTATTTTTTGACCACATATAATATTCAACTAAACATTTATTTATTAATCTAAAATTTAGTCATGTATATTTCATCTGTACTGTTTTATCATTTTTCTATCTATTCTCTTTCCATTAGTCGGCTCTTTTCACTAAAATGATAGATTTAATCCCATAGTAAATTGCCGTAATGAAGACAAATTTCTGGGGGATGGGGTCTCTGGATCTCCACCATCATATTTGGTAATTACAAACAAGTTTTGTCCTTGTAGATAGACGTTTAAATCCAATCCCTTTATTAGTTCTTTGGGAAGGGTATAACTCAATGATACATTTCGTAATCGGATAAATGAGCCGTCAATAATACCAGCATTGCTAAATAAATAATTTTCCTGTGCATCCTTTTCTTCAGAGGTCCCCAAAAAATGATAACGTTGGATTGGATTCTGATCGCCTGCTTGCTGCCAACGATCTAAAGCTGTTATCAATATGTTTGAACTAGAACCAGGTTTCAGGCTTCTAGCAAAATACGATCTGATTTTCTGCTTTGTAAATTGGAAGAAGATCTCAAATTGTAAGTTTTTGTATGTTAGAGTATTTCCCAAGCCTCCAAAATATTTAGGCCCTAAATTCTCAAGCCATTGTTTGTCATCCCTGCCAATAACGCCATCATTATTATAATCTTCATATTGATAAACACCTGTCTCTAAATCCACTCCTATTAAATGAAATAATTTATTAATAGTTACAGGCTCTCCCAACACAAGTGTTCTAGCAAAGGAAGTGTTTTCCAAATTATCAAATTTTATAAGTTTGTTTTTATTAAAGGAGATATTAAAGTTGGTGCGCCAAGTAAATTGGTCACTCTTTATACTTACAGTATGTAAATCGATCTCTAACCCCGTATTTTGGACTAAAGCATCGAAGTTGCCATTTATATCAGCAAAGCCTGTAGTAATTGGTAAAGGGATATCAATTAGTTGGTTGGAAGAACGGTTGTGATACCAAGCCGTAGACAAAGAAACACGATTATTAAAAAATTCCATATCTAAAGCAGCTTCTAACTTCTTGGTCTCTCCCCAGGCAAAATTTGGATTAAAAAGACCTGTAGGATCTAACCCTGGACCATTATAATTACCAGCTCGATCACCTGAATAGGTATCCAAAAATTGGTAATTTCCTATATTATCACTACCCGTTATACCATAACTGGCACGCAATTTTCCAAAACTTAAAAGCTTACTATTTTCCAAAATCTTTTCCTCTGAAAATATCCAGGCCGCTCCAACGGCTCCAAAATAACCAAATTGTTTGCCAGGACCAAAGCGAGAGGACCCGTCACGACGCCCAGTAAGATTTACAATATATTTATCATCATAGTCAAGATTAACCCTAGCAAAGAACGATTGATATCTATATTTGGAACCTGTATCCGATAAAACAGTAATTCGATCAGCAGCTTTAAGATTGAGAATTTGGCTGTTACTAGCAAACCCAGATGCAATTAAATCAGATCGTTGGTCCTTATTACCCTGAAAGGTAGCTCCTACTAATACTTTTAGTTCGGTCTTCCCCAAATGGTGTTTCCAATTAATTTGTGGCTCTACGATCCAGGATTGTCGAGATCCATTATTTTTAATTATATTAGAGTTACTACTGTCATACCCAATAACTGGACCGAAACGGGTATGTGGTAACGCCCAATACGAGCTCAAATGATAGTCTGTATACCCCAGACTTGTTTTAAACTCAAGTGTAGGAATTGGGTGATATGATAATACAGCATTAGTAATTAGATTACGAGTGACAACATTATAGTCTTCTTCAAAATAAGACAAAGGGTTTCTCCATGTAAAATTTTCCCAATTTAAATTACCACTATTATCGAATAAATTAGGAGCATTAGGTGCTAAGGTCCTGGCCTGCTCTGTTAAATCATTTCCTGGTAGATTATTGGTGTCTGAACCATAATTTCCAGAAAAATTCAATTTAAATTTTTCATCTTCAGATTGGTGATTAATATTAACAAGCAGCGTTGTTTTGTCATATTTTGAGTCTCCTGGAAATACAGTACTCTCTGTCGAATAGCCTCCACTTAACATAAACTGAGTAAATTTATTACCTCCTGAAAATGACAGTTGTACATTTCGTCTGTAAGCTATGCCACCAATAAGAACCTCTTGCCAATCTGTATAGTGATTTTGATCCCATAAATATAAGTCCGGAGCTCTGCGCTTATATTGGTCTGGCAGTGATTCCAGAGTGTAACCATCATTATTAATAGCCTCCCTCCGTACTTCTAAATATTGCTGCGTATTTAATAAATCTACAAAACTAGCCACTTCACTTAAGGTAGTACTCATATTAAATTTGACCTGTGTTTTTCCAACTTTGCCTTTTTTTGTAGTGATTAGAATCACGCCATTGGCTCCTCGAGATCCGTAAATAGCCGTAGCATCTGCATCCTTAAGCACTTCGATACTTTTAATGTCTGCTGGATTTACAGTATTTAATGGACTTACGCCACCAGGGCTATTAAATCCTTCTGTAGTACTATTAGACTCCAATGACCCAGAATCATATGGTATCCCATCGATCACATATAAAGGATTATTTTCAGTACTATATGTTCCTGCTAGTCCATTTAAAAAGTTTAACCCTCGGATTTGTATACGAAAATTCCCCCCAGGAAGCCCTCCATTTTGGGCAATATTTACACCCGAGACATGACCTTGTAAAGCTATAATAGGATTATTAACGGGTTGTTTTTCTATGGTTTTAGCTTCTACTTTACTAATGTTTCCCGTTCTTTTTCTTTCGGAAGTATTGTAATAACCAGCATTGATCGTTATTTCATCCAACTGGCTAATGTCCTCTTTAAGTATAACATTTATCACCGTTTGATTTCCTACTGTAATCTCTTGTTTTTGAAAACCTAAATACGAAAACACTAGTACATTCGCAGGATCTGATACCGTAATGACATATTGTCCATCTAAATTAGTAGCTACACCATTATTTGTACCCTTTATTAAAACAGTAACACCAGGTATGGTGAGACCTAATTGATCTGTGACTCTACCAGAGATTTGATACTGCTGTGTATTCCTCTTCTTTATGAGAATATTATTATTAGCCGTAAAAATAATATCAATGTCGTTTACAGAAAGACTGTGGCTTAATAACTTTTTTAGCCTTATAACTCCTTTTTTGAGCTTTACTTTAGAAAGCCCATTGAACAAATTCTCATGATATATAAAAGAATAATCCGTTTGCTCCTTAATAATCTTAAATACCTCATCAACAGAAATCATTTTATCAGCATCTATCATAATCTTATCTTTTTGAGAGAAGACATGTTTTGGTGTTAAACAGAACAGTGTTGTACAAAACAAGAATATAAAGGTTCGCATCATGAGTTTTATAAAACCTTTCCCCGTTAAAAAAAGGTTATTCGTTATTATTTCATTAAATTTACGAAACATTTTATTAGTTAATTTTTAATTGATTCATTAATGTGTGTGAGGAGTAACAGTTTCTTACTTTCCAAGGTGACACTGTTTTCCTATTCTTTGAGACTCTAATTTTAAAACAACGCGTATATATTTTAAATTAGCCTATCAAACTAATCCCGTCTTGTATAAATCTAATTTATTATGCCAACGGCGGGATTTTTATCTTTTTTTTGTCTTGACTACCCATTTTTATAGGCATTTGTAATTGTTGTTTTTAGATACCATTTAACCCTACTTAAAATCTTGGAATTATTTTTTTATAATAGATCCCGCTTTTAGCGGGATAAGTTCGACTAACCACCTTGAGTGCACACTAAAGGCTTCTCAAGGTGGAGTCTCACTTACTTACTTCTTAATAATTCTTTTTGTTTCCGTACCTGCAGCAGTATGTATTTGTAAAATATACATACCCTTTGTTAAATTGCTCACATCAATATGTTCTTGTTTACTTTGTAATACCATTTGCCCTAAACTATTATACACATTAATATACTTTAGATCTGACACATTTTTTATATTCAAGATATTTTGCACTGGATTAGGATATACCCTTGTTTTTTGAGAAATATAATTAACTGGAATAGACAAAGTTGCATCACTCACTGATAAATCATCAAATGCCATAAGTCCTCCAGAAGATGTTACCGTAAATGACGTTACACCTGTCCAATTTAAGTCTACCGCACTTCCTAATACTCCATCTACCAATGACACCACTACTGGTGAATTACTGCCGCCTGTGGGGGTAAACGTATAATTTAGAGTTCTTCCAAAAAGTTCTACAGCAATAATGGAATTGACATCCACCGCCTCACTAAATGTAAACGTTGCTGAAGAACCACTAGCTAAAACAGCAAACCCAGAAGCTCCTCCATAACCGTCAGCCGAACCAGTATAAACAGTATCGTCAGGATCTGTACTGGTATCATTGTTGAACGTTACCGTAATTCCATCAATGGCCTCCGTTATATTATTACCATTATCAACTGCATTGGTGTCAAAATCAAAAACAATTCCTGATGGAGAACTAGCGATTGCACTTACTGATAAATCATCAAATGCCATAAACCCTCCAGAGGATGTTACAGTAAAGGACGTTACTCCTGTCCAATTTAAGTTGACTGTTGGAGCAACCCCTCCTACCAATGACACCACTACTGGTGAATTACTGCCGCCTGTGGGGGTAAACGTATAATCCAGAGAGGCCGTAGCTGCCTCTATTGCTATGATGGAATTGACATCCACCGCCTCACTAAATGTAAATGTTGCTGATGAGGCGCTACTAGCTAAAACAATATCTCCTGAGCTGCCACCAAATGAACTAGCTGCTACTGCCGAAGTATCGTCAGGATCTGTACTGGTATCATTGTTGAACGTTACCATAATTCCATCAATGGCCTCCGTTACATTATTACCATTATCAACTGCATTGGTGTCAAAATCAAAAACAATTCCTGATGGAGAACTAGCGATTGCACTTACTGATAAATCATCAAATGCCATAAACCCTCCAGAGGATGTTACAGTAAAGGACGTTACTCCTGTCCAATTTAAGTTGACTGTTGGAGCAACCCCTCCTACCAATGACACCACTACTGGTGAATTACTGCCGCCTGTGGGGGTAAACGTATAATCCAGAGAGGCCGTAGCTGCCTCTATTGCTATGATGGAATTGACATCCACCGCCTCACTAAATGTAAATGTTGCTGATGAGGCGCTACTAGCTAAAACAATATCTCCTGAGCTGCCACCAAATGAACTAGCTGCTACTGCCGAAGTATCGTCAGGATCTGTACTGGTATCATTGTTGAACGTTACCGTAATTCCATCAATGGCCTCCGTTATATTATTACCATTATCAACTGCATTGGTGTCAAAATCAAAAACAATTCCTGATGGAGAACTAGCGATTGCACTTACTGATAAATCATCAAATGCCATAAACCCTCCAGAGGATGTTACAGTAAAGGACGTTACTCCTGTCCAATTTAAGTTGACTGTTGGAGCAACCCCTCCTACCAATGACACCACTACTGGTGAATTACTGCCGCCTGTGGGGGTAAACGTATAATCCAGAGAGGCCGTAGCTGCCTCTATTGCTATGATGGAATTGACATCCACCGCCTCACTAAATGTAAATGTTGCTGATGAGGCGCTACTAGCTAAAACAATATCTCCTGAGCTGCCACCAAATGAACTAGCTGCTACTGCCGAAGTATCGTCAGGATCTGTACTGGTATCATTGTTGAACGTTACCATAATTCCATCAATGGCCTCCGTTACATTATTACCATTATCAACTGCATTGGTGTCAAAATCAAAAACAATTCCTGATGGAGAACTAGCGATTGCACTTACTGATAAATCATCAAATGCCATAAACCCTCCAGAGGATGTTACAGTAAAGGACGTTACTCCTGTCCAATTTAAGTTGACTGTTGGAGCAACCCCTCCTACCAATGACACCACTACTGGTGAATTACTGCCGCCTGTGGGGGTAAACGTATAATCCAGAGAGGCCGTAGCTGCCTCTATTGCTATGATGGAATTGACATCCACCGCCTCACTAAATGTAAATGTTGCTGATGAGGCGCTACTAGCTAAAACAATATCTCCTGAGCTGCCACCAAATGAACTAGCTGCTACTGCCGAAGTATCGTCAGGATCTGTACTGGTATCATTGTTGAACGTTACCGTAATTCCATCAATGGCCTCCGTTACATTATTACCATTATCAACTGCATTGGTGTCAAAATCAAAAACGGTTTGTGCACTAGCTGTATTGAAAGCTAATGCAAATAGCACTAATAAAAATGTAATTTTTTTCATGATTTGTATTTTTTAATTATTATTTAGTATTTGTTGTTTTCTGTTAAGTGCCTTCTTGCGAATTAGTTTATTTGCTAAACAGTTTCGCTTATTGTTTTTATCATTTATATCATAATATGGTGATACCATATATAATAACAAGGTAAAATTTGTGTGAGCACATCATTTATACTTCTGTAATAAGCGCATAATATGGGCTCTATACTTGCATAACAATAAAAAGCAATAGTAGGGTGGTATCTTTGTTAAAAAATATTTAATTATTTGTAACTAATTTATGAAAATAAATTTGTTTCACTGTTTAAAGGGTGTGTAAACTATTTGAAAACAACATATAGTACTAGGAGATTGAGTTCGTTTACACCAGCAAGCCCTTCTACTATTTTTGTTAAAAATTAAATGCTTTGCTAAAAGAATGTTACTTATAAGCTGTTGTGCATTTTTAAGTTAGCCTATAAGAGAATGCCGGTTTAAGTGATTTTGACGCAGGAAAAATTGTATTGAACACTCATTATAAAAGCCAAAATTTTTATTCTCGATACAAATTTTACTCCTTTTAATCGTAAAATTTATTCGAATTGACAGCATGTTATCAAAATGCACAATAGGTTTACTTTAATCTAATTGTACCTTCTTTACCAAGATAGTAAACCTTTTGTTTTTTTTATGTTTAAGCAATAGACGATGGTTTACTTTTTTATTTATAACAAGTTTTTTTATTGCCAAAAATTAAATCCACCTTTTTTTGTGAAGCAGATATCTGCCATAAAGAGACACGATGCCAGCGACAGAGAGGAAAGTATTATTTATTAGCCCAATGAAAGCGTTTGTATGGGTTCTTTACTTAATTGTTACTGTTTTATCGTTTATTTCATAGTTATTGATGAAATTGGTGCTCTTAATGGCTATAAGAATATCTTCGATGCTGTTACTTTTATTGAATGTCCCAATAAATTGTTCTTCTGTTTGCACCCCATTTTCAATAACCACGTCTATATCGTACCAACGAGACAGTACTTTAAAAATATCTTTTAGCGATTTCTTTTCAAAACTAAAAACACCCTCTTTCCAGGCGGTTTCGTTGTACACATCCACCATAGCCAAACTTATGTTATTCGTATCCAAGTTAAGATTTGCCTGTTGGTTGGGAACTAATATTTGATTTTTATCTGCAGTACTTACCGCTACCTTACCTTCTACCAACGTGGTATACACGTTTGTCTCCCCCTTATACGCTTTTATATTGAACTCGGTCCCTAGGACTTCGACTTCTTGAGCTTGATTAAACACCTTGAACTTTGCCCCCTTGTGCTCTGTACTTGGTGACACATCGAAATAGGCTTCTCCGTAAACGAGTTCTACCTGGCGCGTTTCCCCATCTTTAAAAGATACAGGGTATTTAATTTGAGTTTCGGAATTTAACCATACCATGGTGCCGTCTGCTAAGGTAGTTTTGAATTGCCCACCTCTTGGAATGGTTAGGGTGTTAAAGGATGTTTTGTTGTTGGTTGCTTTATTGTACACAATTTCCTCACCATTACTGGTTACCTGAGCTGTTTGGTAGGTGGTGCCTTTTGCAAGCGTTATTTCTTCTCCATTTTCTAACGTTAGGGTGGCTTTGTCGCTACCCTTTTTGATATTGTTGTTTACGATAATGGGTTCTGTAATTGGTGTATCGTTCGTTTTATTTACATTAAAAAATACGGTGAGGGCTACTATAATAAGTACGGATGCGGCAGCGGCATATTTGTAATAGCGTTTTCTTACCGGTGTTTTTAATTGACTACTAACGGTTTCCCAATCTTTTTCTGTGTTAATTTCTTTTAAAAGATCTACGTGTTTACCGTCTTTAATATCTGAGAGTATCTGTTCTTTTTTTTCATCACCAATAGCATTAAGTTCCTTTAAATCCTTTGGATTTTCATTCTTAATTAAAGCGGCTGCTATTTTTTTTGAAATTGGTTTTATTTTATTGGAATTACCCATTTAGATTTTTTTTAAGTTAAAAACTTATTTTACAATTTTTTTAAAATTCAAAACGATGCTACATGCCCATTGTTTTTCTCTGGTTTTTCGTTTTCAATCCATTGCTATAGCAATGACTACGAATACGGTAAAAGATGAAATTTAACTGAGTGATCATAACTTATTTTAATAACAAAAATGTAGCATGAGTTCTATGTTTATAATTAATACAACAGAATGATAAAAAGGAGTGGTATCTAAATGTTGAAGAAATTTCCTTAATTTTCGATAGGACATTTTTTTATGATCCTTAACGGTATTAATAGATATGGATAATTGTTCTGCTATCTCTTTATTTGTATAGCCTTTCATACTTAATCTTATGACTTTAGTCGCTTTTTCTGGTAGTTTTTTGAGGGCATTTTCTACAGCGACGGTGGTTTCTATAACGATAGCTTCAGACATAAATAATTCCTCGCTTTCAAAGTCTTCTGCTTTTGCAGTTTCATAACGCTCTGTAACCCTATACTGTTTGCTTTTTAAATAATTGAGACATTTATTTCTTACGGCTTTGTAAAAAAAACCTGTTGCATGGTTGTCATTCTCGAAAGCTATTTTATCTTCCCAGACTTTAATAAAAACTTCTTGAGCCATGTCTTTTGCGATTCCCATATCTTGGAGGTATTTATAGGCAAACACACAAAGTTGTGGATATAAGCTATTAAAAAGTTTATTATACTCTTTTAGCGTAAATTGGTTCTCATTTCTTCTCACTAACCATAGTATTTGTATCAAACAAAACTAAATAATAAAATTCTAATTTTCACAGCTATCCGATAGTTTTTACAAAAGAGTGGTTTGAGTCCCCTTATTTTTGATTTGTACAAATCATCGTTTTACCGGTTTTAGTGTCTTTTTGCTTTCTAATTTGCTTCATTTATTTCTATACAATAGACTTTGTTTTAATTGAAGTTTTTAGAGAATTATGCACCCTTCCATTTTCTTATTGGACAAATAGTATGTTTAGTCTTTGTAACAAAACATTTAATTAAATAAAAAAATCCTGACAATAATTAGTCTTCTATTATTTATGCTTAACTGGTTGATTCTGTGATAGGGTAGGAGGACTAAAAGGTTTTTAAAGACTGGCTAATTTGCTTTTACTTTTATTACGGTGTCTTTGTTTTCCTTTTTTAATTTTTCTTTTAAAAGGAACATATCATCACTTACTTTTCTGTCTAAAATTTTAGCATAATGTTGGGTTGTTTTTAAGGATTTATGTCCAAGCATTTTACTTACTGATTCTATTGGAACACCATTGCTTAATGTAACTGTAGTTGCGAATGTATGGCGGGCTAAATGAAAGGTTAAGTTTTTTTGTATGCCACAAACATCTGCTATTTCTTTTATGTAAGCATTCATTTTTTGATTGCTTAAAACCGGAAGTAATTTGTTGTTTTCTTGAAGTGTATGAGCTTCTTTATACTTTTCTAAAATTTGTAAAGGAATTGGGAGTAGTGGGATGTTACTTCTGGTGTCTGTTTTGGTTCTGTTAAATTTGACCCACATTTCGCCATCAATACCTCTTACTAAATTATTATCTGTTAGTTTTTGGACATCTGAATATGCTAAACCTGTATAGCAACAAAAAATAAATATATCTCTTACTTGTGCTAATCTTACTATTTTTAATTCTTTGTTGATCATTGTCTGAAGCTCTTCTTTTGATAAATACTCGCGTTCAGTTTCTTTTGATTGTGTTTTGTAGTTGATAAAAGGATCTTTGTCTATCCAATTATTTGCTAAAGCAATGCCTATTATTTTTTTTAGACTTTTTAGATACCGCATTGTAGAATTGTGATTGCAGTTTTTTTCGCTTTTTAAATAGAACTCGAAGTCTGTTAAAAATTGGTGGTTTATTCTTTTTATAGCAATTTCATTTATTTTTAAGTTGTTCGTTAAAAAGTACTGAATATGTTTTAGTGTTGTTTTATATCTCTTTAAAGTATTTAACGCGTATTCTTTGCCAACCAATTTTTCCATTTGATTGTTGTGTGTTGTGAAAATTTCAATCAGCATTTTTTCTTTTTCACCAATTCCTAAATATGAGTTTTTTAATGCTTTTGAAGTAATCGGTATATTTTTTTCTATGAGCTCTTGATGGATTGTGTAAATTTTATTTTTTAGAACATCCATTAATCGGTTAAGACTTCTTACTTCTGGAGTGGTTCCTCTAACTTTACCCGCTTTTAAATTCCAGCTTGATATGTCAATTTTTCGTTGAATACTTAACTCACTTCTTCTTCCATTGACTGTAATTCTCATATAAATGGGAGTTTTACCGTCTTTATTTGTGTGGTTCTTTTTTGGGTAAAAAAGTATAGAGAAAGTATTTTGCATTTGGTCACCTCTTTTTAGTGGTATAAATATACAAAAATAATAATAATTAATAAAATATAAGTTATTGTTTATTAGGTGTTTGCGATTAATTCGGTGACTATTTTTTAAATTTTATTTAGGCACCGAATTAGCCTCTTTTTATTTAAGAAAATTAGCTTTTAATAGTCGTTAAAGAAAATTAAAAATCCTTATAAACATAGGGTTTATAAGGATTTGTTGTGTTTTGGTAGGTTATTTGTACTCAAGGTGGGAATCGAACCCACACTCCCGAAAGAACTGGATTTTGAATCCAGCGCGTCTACCAATTCCGCCACTTGAGCAATAATAAACTTAGAAAGAAATATTAATTTTCAATAAATGTGAAAATCAATGTAAACTCTAAACTTTTGAGATTGCAAACTTACTAAATATTTTTAATTTTAAAGTCAAAAAATAAATTTCACACGCAATAAATAATTTCTACTTTTGTGATTCAACAACAACACAACAAAAAAACAAACAAATGTCTGAAAATCAACTTGCACCAAAGTTATTTGCGTGTAGACAAAGTACAGTTTTAGCAGAAAAAATTGCCAAAGAATACAACACAACATTAGGTAAAGTAGATACAACCTATTTTAGCGATGGCGAATTTCAGCCAGCTTTTGAAGAATCTGTAAGAGGAAGACGTGTTTTTATTATTGGATCTACATTCCCAAATGCAGATAATTTAATGGAAATGTTATTAATGTTAGATGCTGCAAAAAGAGCATCAGCTAGACATATTACTGCAGTAATGCCTTATTTTGGTTGGGCAAGACAAGACAGAAAAGATAAGCCTAGAGTTGCTATTGGTGCAAAACTAGTTGCAAAACTTTTAGAAGCTGCTGGAGCAACTAGAATTATGACCATGGATTTACATGCAGACCAAATTCAAGGGTTTTTTGAAAAACCAGTAGATCACTTATTCGCTTCAACTATATTTTTACCATACATTAAAAGCTTAAATTTAGAGAATTTAACGATTGCATCTCCAGATATGGGAGGTTCTAAAAGAGCGTATGCATATTCAAAACATTTAATGTCTGATGTTGTAATTTGTTACAAACAAAGAATAAAAGCCAATATAATTTCTACCATGGAATTAATTGGTGATGTTGAAGGTAAAAATGTTGTTTTAGTAGATGACATGATCGATACTGGAGGAACATTAGCACATGCTGCCAATTTAATGATGGAAAGAGGAGCTTTAAGTGTACGTGCAATTTGTACACATCCAATACTTTCTGGAGATGCTTATGAGAAGATTGAAAACTCAGCATTAACAGAATTAATTGTTTCAGATACAATTCCTTTAAAGAAAGAGACTTCTAAAATAAAAGTTGTATCTTGCGCGCCCTTATTCGCTGATGTTATGCACAAAGTTCAGGATAACACCTCAATAAGTGGTCAATTTTTAATGTAAACTTCATCTCTATCTTTATAAAATAAATAAGAAGAATGGAAAAATTAATTTAAATTAAGTATAAAGTAATGAAATCAATTTCAATTAAAGGATCAAAAAGAGAAAGCGTGGGCAAGGTAGCTACCAAAGCCTTACGTAATGCTGGTATGGTTCCTTGCGTTATTTACGGAGGAGAAACACCAATACACTTTTCAGCAGAAGAAAAAGCGTTTAAAAACTTGGTATATACTCCTAACGTATATACTGCAAGTCTTAATGTTGATGGACAAAAAATAAGCGCAGTTTTACAAGATATTCAGTTTCACCCTGTAAAAGATACTATTTTACATGTAGATTTTTATCAATTATTTGATGATAAAGAAATTACAATGAATATTCCTGTAAAATTAACAGGTACTTCTCCTGGAGTTTTAAATGGTGGTTCTTTACGTTTTACAAACCGTAAATTAAAAGTAAAAGCATTACCAGCTAATTTACCAGATTTTGTAAGCGCAGATATTTCTAAATTAAAAATCGGACATAAATTAGTAGTTAAATCTTTAATTAATGAAGATTATACTTTTATGCACCCAGATAATACAGTAGTTGTACAAGTGAGAACTTCACGTAACGCAACTGCAGTAGAAGATGATGAAGATGAGGAAGTAGAAGCAACTGAAGAAGGAGCAACTGCTACTGAATAATTAGTCTTATAAATAGATATATTAAAAGCGTTACATTTTTGTAACGCTTTTTTTTTAACCCTGAAGTTTTCAATTTATACACATAAAAGATCTTTATATTTTAAGAAAAATAAAACTCATCACTTAAAAAAAATAGAAATCGAATTCTAGATAGATTTCAAAAAAAATGAAAATGTAAAAACGTACTTTCAATAAGGAACATTATTTATTTCTTCTTATTTTTGAACGATGAATTTGAAAAACTTTTTCTCTAATATATTCGATATAAAAGTTGAAACAAAAGAAGATGAAATGAAGAAATTTTTAATAGTTGGTTTGGGAAATATTGGCGAAAAATATACCAATACTCGTCATAATATTGGTTTTAAAATTATTGATGAAGTTGCAGAGGAACATAACGTTAGTTTTACTACAGAAACATTAGGAGATATAGCTACTTTTCGTTTTAAAGGAAGAACTTTTATTCTTTTAAAACCTAATACATATATGAATTTAAGTGGCAAAGCTGTTAAGTTTTGGTTGAATAAAGAAAATATTGCTATTGAAAATTTACTGGTTGTTACAGACGATTTAAATATCGATTTTGGAACGATTAGAATTAAAGCAAAAGGTAGTGATGGTGGCCATAATGGATTAAAAGATATTCAAGATAAATTAGCCACAAATAAATACCCAAGATTTCGTTTTGGAGTAGGTGCAAATTACTCAAAAGGACGTCAAGTAGATTATGTTTTAGGCGAATGGAACAAAGAAGAAACCAGTTTGTTAATTGAGCGTTTACCAACATCAGCAAAAATAATTACTTCTTTTGGTACTGCTGGTTTAAACAATACTATGAACGAATTTAATGGGAAATAGATTTTAAAAACTATATTCACTGAGTTTTAACGCAACCTTTTTTGTTTTTAATCATCTATAAAATAGATAAGTAAACCAAATTAACCACTTAAAATTCTTTGTCTATGAAAAAAATTGCATTTATTATTCTATGTTTTTGTCTCACAAGCTGCTTTACCAATTGGGGTGAAGAGCGTTCTGTTGATCCTATATTCTCAAGATATGAACCTGTTACTTTAGAACGCAATGTTTTTGAAAACGCAATAGAAATTCAAGATAAAACAGCAGTTACAGAATCATCTAAAATATATATTATTAGCGATTATATTTTTGTAAATGATAAACGAACTGGGTTTCATATTTTTGATAATACAAACCCTGAAAGCCCAATTAAAAAGAAATTCTTAAAAATTCCAGGAGCTACAGATATTGCTATTAGAAACAATATTCTTTACATTAATCAAGCTACAGATTTAGTGGTTTTAACATTAAATTTTACTGATTTTTCAATGATTATCAATAAAAGAATAAAAAATGTATTTCCTGAATTGCGTTCTCCTGATGGCGAATTTTTTTCTGAAGATAATAAAGTAGTTGTTAATTGGCTTAAAAAGTAAAAAGATGAAAAAGAAAATATTTACATTAATAAGCGTAGTTTTTTTAGTTTTTGCTTGTAATCAAGATTCTAATGATACAACAAGTTCAGATAGTTTTGGAGATGGTCAAGGAGGTTCTTTAGCAACATTCACTTTAAAAGATAATTATTTATATACTGTAGACTTTTTTAATTTATCAGTATTTAATGTTAGCGATTTGCTGAATCCTGTAAAAGTAAATACGATTAATGTTGGTTTTAATATAGAAACGCTATTCAGTTTTAAAGACTATTTATTTATTGGCTCACAAAATGCCATGTATATTTACGATGTTACAAATGCTGAATTACCAAAACTGTTATCGCAATCGAATCATTTTAGAGCTTGCGATCCTGTTGTTGCTAATGATACGAATGCGTATGTAACTTTACATAGTAATGCTACGTGTGGAGGTGCTATAA